>JAFSKV010000032.1 GCA_017448795.1 Synergistaceae bacterium
GCGGGTAAGGAAGGAGGTACGGAATGAGGGATTTTTCGACCATAAAGCGGGTAATGGTTTCACGGTCAGCACGGGAGGCCAACCGATTGATTGCGGACGACTGGATATTACTCGATGTAAGTTCGTACAAAGGCAAGGCGCAGTTTGTGCTTGGACGTGAATTTGACTTCGATGCAAAGGCATTCTATGAGGCAACTTGCGCTTTAAGAAAGGCTATGCAGTCATGAACAAGTCGGAGCTACTCACACGAATCATGGCACTCAGGCGGGAAGTTGACGGCCTCATGGACATAGTTGTTGCGATGGAGGACTCTCAGCCGGAACAGCCCGTGAAGGTTCAGCAGGACAAAGACGGATGGCTGACGGTCAAGGAAGTCTGCGAGGCTCTGAAGATTTCGGACGCAACGTTTTATGCGCGGGTCAAGGACGGGACATTTCCGCAGGGAGTCGCATTCAGCCCAAAGTCTAAACGCTGGAGGCTGTCGGACATCGTAGCGTGGCAGGACAAGTCACAGTTTCATGACGCGGTGGAACGCCCAAAAACTATAACGAGGAGAAGGGGCAGGGTCTCACGTGTCAGGAAGATTGAGGAGTTCGCTTATGCCTAGAGCGTGGGTTGACCTTGAGGAGCTCGCAAGGATGAAGCGCAGAGCTGAGGCTCGGAACGTTAAGGCTGAGGCAAGATACACGGGTGAGGTTGTCTGCCCGGAGTGCGGGACGAAGCTGTACCACGAGGCCGGATGCATAAGATGTTACTCGTGCGGATGGTCGCGGTGCTGAGAAAGGAGGTGTGAGGATTCATGACGGAGCTTGAGCAGAAAGTTTTTGAGGCAAAGGATTATTTTCACAAGGTCAATCACGAAGCGTTTGAGGCTGTCCGTGAATATAACCACTTGCAGGTCAAGATTAATGAAATGCGCGAGGAATGGCTCGGATTATGCGAAATACTCAAGTCCGGGAACACAAAGCAGTATGGCCATTTCACAGGACTAATCATGCTGGAACAGAGGATGCACAACGCGTACCGTGATGTGAGGCTAGCAAGCCTGAGAACGTTGCGGAAGAGCGTTGAATTGCTTGCGGAGACTAACAGGGCTTACAGGGAGTACATGAGCCTGAAGGGTCTCGGAGAAGAGGAGGAAAAATCATGTGGAGAATAAAAAGCCCCCTCACTAACGAGGGAGGCCAGTTCGTTCACAGGCGGGCAATGTTTGGACACACAACCGTCTGCGAACAGGGATATTTTACCAGATACACAGCTGGTAAGGCAAAGCCGGAGGTGCAGAAATGAGCGAATACACAGCAGGCTCATGGAAGTACCGCCGGGAGGATGACGGGACATTCACGGTGTACCCGGCATGGTACAAGAAAGTAATCCTTGCGAGAGTTCCTGCACTTGGAGGAGCGGCAGAACCGAATGCGCGGCTCATAGCTTGTGCGCCTGAGATGCACAACGCGCTGGCCGGAGCTAATGAGGCACTGAGGGCTACGGAAGCGTTCATGTCCGGCAAGGGGCTGGAAACGGAGGCTCTGAGGGAGATTGTCAGAAGGATTGACGGACTCCTCGACAGGATAGACGGATTGGAGGAACAGGAATGACTGCAAGCAGTAAAGTCGATGCCCGCTTTGACGAAGTGGCCGGAGAACTGTACCAGCTTCTGCAGTACCTGCGTGCTGATGAGTGGGAATACTTCTTCAAGGAGACCCATGTGCGCAGGAAGATCATAAGGCTTCTCGACTTCATAGACTACGGCGATGATGACGATTAGGAACTGCGGCACGGACAGGTACACGGCGGACATGCATACAGGGGAGTTAAAACCCTGCCCGTTCTGCGGGAGCACCGACGTTGATGTGAGTCAGGAAGTCTCGTGCGCGTCATATGAGGCATGCGAGGATTGCGGTGCTGTCATCTACCGTAACACCATGAAGGACGCCGTTGACGCTTGGAACAGAAGGGATGATGAGAATCCTGAGTACCTTGAAGACTGGGACAAAAGACTCTCGGTAGCCTTCAGCGGGGACATGCACAGGCGAATGTGCGGCCGGGAAAACTCCAGGAGCGTATATACCGTAATGCGGGAGGCATGCGCGGTTCTTGACTGGCTGCTCTGCGAGGAAGAATACCACAGGGGGCTTACAGTTCAGGTACGCGAGAAACTGGCACGGCTTCTCAGGACGATTGACGGGGCAGATGAACAGGTTTAACCACAAGTTCAACGCCCGACGCAAAAGGATAGAACGCTGGCACGACATAGTGATGAGGCTCTCGGAGTTCGGGGGCTTCATCAGCGATTATGACGGCATGACCCCTGAAGATGTCCGGGCGATGAGGGCTGTACACAGGAAGCTCTACGAATGCAGTGTGCTTGCGAAGGAACGCTTGAAGGAGGCAGAAGACATTGACGGGTTTCTACGGAAAAACGTACAGATACAAGGATAAGGTGATCGGGGTGTGCAACACATTGAACCCTGACACATACATGACAGGCTTTGCAACAACAGGAGGCCACAAGCGCATGAAGTCAATCCCTGTTTGCGGGAGCGTTGAAGAAGCGCAGAAGGCACTTGATGAGTTCGCGAGGAAAAAGGGATTGCCGGAGGTAGAGGACGGCCATGCTTAAGCAGTTATGGATAGCCGAGTGCGACCTTTGCGGGAAGACAGAACGCGCAAAAGCAGTATCCGGGCGTTACAACGAGACCGACTATAACTTACCCGATGGCTGGGGGCATGGCCATAACAAAGACTTCACACTATGCCCCGAATGCCAGTCAGCAAGAAAAAGGGAGAACAGCCATGCTTAAGAGGACACCAGGGAAATGGGTTGTGGGCTTCCCTGATAAAGACCCTGAAAAGCCCCTGTCAGCCCGAATTTGTGTCGATGGTACTGACGGTGAAGAGCCTGTAATCCCTACGATAGGCGACCTGACGCTGGCGGCATCCGCTCCTGAAATGTACGAGCTTCTGTGGCAGGTTTCGGAAGAAATTGACGAGGCTCTGCATCAGGGAGTCATCACTGAGGGAATCTACAAGGTATCGAGGAAAATAACGGCTCTGCTTTCAGGAATGAACGTGGAGAGGCAGGACACAGACAAGGAGGCGCGACGATGAAGGACGAAGTTATAGGGATCACGCGGGACAGGACTGATTTTTGGTTCACCTGCGTTGACAGCGACGTAATCAGGGATGAAGAACTCTCCCTTACGGCTAAATATATTTTCTCTGTACTGTGTATGCTCGCCGGGTTCGGTCATCGCTCATGCGCACACAGCAATGAGACCGTAGCCAAAACCGCAGGTGTATCCGAGCGTACCCTCATCCGCGCATACAGGGAACTCGAAGACAGAGGAGCAATCATTCGCGAGCCGCGTTTCAGCAAGGACGGGCAACAGGTTGCGTGCATTACTCATCTTGTAGGATGCCCTAGTGAGGAGGAGCATTATGAGCGGGAAGAACACTAAAGGCTACTGGTTTGCCTGTGTCGATGGGAAAGTTGTAACAGACCCTGCATTATCACCGTTCGACAAAGCAGTATTTGCGGTCTTGTGCTTTCATTCCGACAGTGATGACAGAGAGTGCTACTTGAAGGTTGAGACAATCGCCCACGAAGCCGGTTGCTCAGAGCGCAGTGTGCAGAACTCACTGAAAAAGCTCGAAGGACTCGGCATCATTGAGCGCAAGGCCAGGTTCGAGAACAACAAGCAGATTTCCTCACTGTACAGAATCATCGGAGACAAAGCCCCTTGCTACCAAACGCAGTGGGAAGCCCCCGAAGACAGGGGTGCAGGAGATGCACCAGGGGGGTGCACCACGTGCACACAGAACGAGAGTCACTTGAACGATATAAAAGATTCCCTTACGGGGGAAGCCCCACTCCCCGGTTCGCCAGAGCCTGAAATCCCGGACAGCCCGAAGGAAGCCTACACCCCCGAAGACGCACCCGACATTATGAGGCCGACAGCAGAGTTGTTCCTGCACAAGACCGGGCGCAAGACCCTGACCGAAGCAGATATTTCGGCCTTGCGGGAACTGTCAGCCCATCAGTACCCTTCACGTGTGCAGAAAGAGATTGACCGGGCATGTGAGAGATTCCGGCGCAAAGGGAAGAGTCCCGGCACACTCACACTCAGCTACATAGCCGGGGCATTGCGCAACCAGCCGACACTGGGCAGGAAGTCGCGGGCAAAAACCAAGCCTGACCCGATGAACCTTACACAGGCGGAAATTGACGCGAAGCAGGAGAAATTGACCGAAGAAGAAAGCCTCCGTGAGCTTGAGAGGCTTGAAGCAGAGATGCGCGAGGAGGGGTGCTGAAATGGTGAAAGTTGCAGACATGGCGAAATCAGGAAAATTCACGGCACTCGTCAACACGGCCGAATGGAAGTCCCGGCTTGAAGCCCGCAAAGCCCGCGAGGACACGGAAGCGTTGTCGTACCTTCACGGGAAATTTCCCGGCGTTGACGATGAGGTGTTCTTCACGGATCACACGGGGCATGTTCACGAACACGTTGTCGGCGCGGTCTCGGTGTGCATGGCTGGGACGATTGAGCGTACATGCGCTGGATGCAAGGGAGACTGCCCACTGCCTGACAGAAACGGAAAACCTGTAGCCCTCGTTGAGGACAGCCCGGCAGGTTTCAGGTATCTCGAAATACGCTGGACGTGCGGAATGTCTTGCAGGCATGACCCCTTGAGCGGCGAGTTCGGGCAGATGTTCAGGTACAGCGGGCTTATACGCTCCCAGTTGCGGCAGACGTTCGAGAATTACAGGCATGATGGATTGGGTAGTGAGGTGGTTACGGCGAAGAGGCTTGCGATGGATGCGGCCAAGAACAACACAGGGCTTGTGCTTTCAGGCAAGCGCGGGACGGGTAAGACTCACCTTGCGACAGCCATAGCAATATACGCGATGAAGCACGGTCGGCAGGCAATATTCCGTCTGGTGAATGAGCTGTTGAACGAGATACGCCAGTCAGTGGCAGACAGGGGCGACTATTTCAGCCTGATACAGAAGTTCAAGGAAGTGCCGTGCTTGGTGCTTGATGATTTCGGCAAGGAGAAGACATCAGATTTCGGCCTCGATGCTCTGTACCAGATTGTGGATTACCGTTACAGGAACGAGTTGCAGACGGTGATAACGACCAATGCGCTGACGATAGAGGAGCTTGCAGGCTGGGGGAACGCCGAGTACACCACGCCGATGATTTCGCGTGTCATGGAGCGCGGCGCGTGGGTAACAATAGCCAATGCGGAAGATTATCGTGTGAAGCCGGGGGTGAAGACGGATGCAGGCAGAAGATAAATATACCCTTCCCAACAACACGGAGGCAGAACGCTCAGTACTGGGGGCATGTCTTCTTTCGGCTGAAGCGATCGGGACGGCAACGGAGATTCTGAGGGCAGAGGATTTCTACGACCCCATTCATCACCATATGTACAAGCTGATAACGGAGCTTTACACGTCCGGCAAGCCAGTAGACATAGTAACGGTCAGCAATGAGATGAAGTCTCGCGGAATGGATGAGAGGATGGGAGGCCAGCCGTTTCTTGCACAGCTCATGATGTCGGTAACAACGACAGCAACGGTACGTTATCACGCCGAAATCGTGAAGGAATATGCATTGCGGAGGAGAATGATAACTGCCGGGGACAGGATAAGCACACTTGCGCGGAAACTTGATTTTTCCCCGTCAGAGCTGGTAGGCGAGGCAGAAAAGGAAATCCTCCAAGCCTCCCAGAGCATGGAATCATCAATGCCCGTGTCAGCCAAAGAATTATCAGGTGCAGTAATGCGCGGCATCGAGGAAATATATCACGCAGGAGGCCGCAAGATCACAGGATATTCATCTGGGTTCACGGACTTGGACAAGTTGCTGTCAGGATTCCAGCCCGGAAGCCTCAACATCATAGCCGCCCGTCCGTCAATGGGTAAGACCGCCTTAGCCCTGAACATAGCGCAGTTCGGCGGCAAGCAGGAGAGCAACCCGTGCGTATTGGTGTTCAGCCTCGAAATGTCAGCGGAACAGCTCATGCACCGTATGTATTCGGCGCAGTCAGGAGTGAGACTGTCAGCAATAACAGCTGGGACTATGAGCGAGGATGATTTCGACAGTCTTGGTGAAGCCTCCGAGATTCTGAGCGGTCGCAAGATATACATCAATGACAGCTCTGAACTAAGCGCGATAGATTTCCGCACGAAATGCCGCCGCTTCAAGACACATCACTCTGACTTGGCGTTAATCGTTGTGGACTACTTGCAGTTGATGCACACAGAACGCAAGCGCAACGACAACCGTCAGCAAGAAACAGCGGACATTTCCCGGATGCTGAAGGCCGTAGCTATTGAGCTTGAATGCCCTGTGATCGCGTTGTCGCAATTATCGCGTGAGGTTGAGCGCAGGACGGAGAAGAAGCCGCAGCTCTCAGACTTGCGGGACTCCGGGGCAATCGAGCAGGATGCTGACACGGTGATTCTGCTTTACCGTGAGGATTACTACGACAACAATGATGCCAAACTCTACGTGAAGCAGGACAGCAAGGCCGAACTCCGTGTAGCAAAGAACCGCAACGGCAGGACTGGAATGTGCAACCTTACCTTCCAGCGGGAATACACGCGCTTTGTCGGCTACGTGAAGGAGTATTAGCATGAGGCCGTTCGACAAGATAATCTGCCCCGATGAAGTGAGCATGAGCTTCATCCGCACCCTTAAGCCCCGTCGCAAGAGCATGAGGCTGACCCAGAAGATGCTTGCGGAAAATCTCGGAATCACAGCCTCTGCGGTTTCATGTTACGAGAGCGGAAAAGCGTTGCCGACCCTGCCAGTGCTGATGAAACTTGCGTCTGTTTTTGGTGTTGACCTGTCATCGAGCGTCAACTGGAAGTACTATCACGGCCATGTGAGCAAGCGCGACATACTGAGCGGCCTGAAGCGTTACGGCTTTACGTACAGCGAGCTTGGGGAACTCTTGGGATATGACGAGTCAGCGGTGAGGGAGGCTGTGAATTTCCGGCATGGCTTCTTGCTCGAATGCTTGTCGCGGGTTCTTGATGTCATTGATGCCGAGCGTGTACTGTCGAAGTTCAGGAGCGGCCTGCTGAGACGAGGAGGAGTTCATGGACGCTGACAGGGAGAAGATAGTTTCATGGGGCGAGTTTCTCGTGGCGGTAATGCTTGCTGGCTCGTCATCGCTTGACCTTCAGGATGTTTTTGCTGACGATGAGTCCGCGCTCAAGACTGTATACGCTCTCTCGGAGACGATAGGGCGTGTGCAGGAAAAAGCCCTGAAGATGCTTGCGCGGTTAATGTATGGCAAGAAAGCGGGGATGTTCACGCTTGATGAGGTATTCGGCGATTATGTCTCGAATTACCGTTTTGAGGCGGAATCTGTCGAGGCGGTGAAAGCCCATGCGCTGGACATGTACAACCTGCTTTTTGACGTGGTGAACGCTCTTGACAGCCACGAGGAACACGCGGAGCTTCTCGGAGAGATACGCAAGGTAATGGACGAGATAAACAGTGAGCAGTTCAGAAGGTTGCGCGTCCGATGATATACGCGAGGGAGTGGTGAAAATGCGACAATTCCGCAAAGGATTCTGGGAGACACTGAACCGTGTAACTGACTTAGTGGAGCTGATAATCACGTGTCATCCGCAGGGCTTCGGGATATTGCTGGGTGAGGTTGAGCCGCCGAGTTCGCAGGAGATACACGAGATGATGAACGCCGGGCGGAGCAGGTTGCCTGAAGACTATGTGCCAGTGATGCCGAGCTTGGAGACGGAGGCCGAACGTATCGTGTATGACCGTGAGTATTGGGACAGGTCGGTTGAGCTTGCGGGAGGCTGGGCGCACATACATTTGGTGTCAAAGGAATGCCGCGACTCAGACTCCCGGATGTGGAGCGTGGTGATGGATCACGTGAAGTTTGTGGGTAATGCGACATCGCGCCATGCCTCGAAGCTGGGATATGTGGCTGTACGGTATGGGCTGTCGCCGAACACGGTCATGAAGTACAGGCGTGAATTTCCCGTGAAGTTCGCTCAGATGCTGTTGATGCCGACAGGTGAGGGTGATGATTTCCGGCTTCTGCCGGGCTGAGGAATATGATATTGACTATTCTTTGATACAATATATGCAAGCTTAAGATGTCCTGTTTCTATCGAAGGCCTACGTTCCACGCAGGCGGCTTATGTAGGTAGAGCGGGGCATTTGCATATTTTCCCATTGTAAGAAGGTGTGAAAAATGGCTGTTCTTTCAGATGGTCGGCTGATAGAAATGATTGCTGACGGCAAATTGAAGTTGTCTCCTTTTCTGCTGGAGAATATTCAGCCCGCCTCAATAGATCTAAGGCTGGACAAGTTAATCAAATTCCAGACTGGAGAGGGAATTATTGACTTATCAGAGGACAGTAGCCAGCACTTCAGTGAGTTTGTTGTTCAGGACGAATATATTCTTGATGTAGGCGCAATGATTCTTGGTCGGACATTGGAATATATTGGGATTCCACGAGACTGTAATGCCACCATCCATAACCGCAGCAGTATTGCCCGTGATGGAGTGGACGTGAGCACGGCGTCATATATCAACCCTGCCTATGAAGGACGCTTGCCGCTTATCATCAGGAACATCGGGAATAAACCTGTGAGGCTGTTTCCCGGCATCAGAATATGCCAGATGGAGCTGTCGGAAGTTACGCCGTCTCCCATCAGAGATTATGCTCAACGCAAGGATGCAAAGTATTTCGGCGAGATTGATTCATTGGTTTCCAAGATTCATCTCGACAACGAAATCACGTCATTCAAGAAAAGCGGACATGAAGGAGGCCTTGCTGATTTTATCGCAAGGGAGCTTCAGAGGCGTGAAAGAAATGTATTTAACGTCATGCCTGAAGAGCTGAAAAAGGAACTGGGTTTGCTGTGAAGAAGCGCGAAATACGGAAATCGCTTATAGACTTCTTGATGGATAATGCTAGAAGATATGTAATATCGGCTATTATCCGTCAAGATCTGAACGAGTATAAGTCTGAGTACATGAAGCTTCACAATTCAGGTTTGCCTCCAGACTTGGAAGCGCGTTTTATGGACTGGGAAAAGGGGAAGGCAGCTAAAGAAGCCAATGACATTATAGAAACATGTGTGGATGAGTTTATTGCCAGCAAATTCAGATGGCTTCCGTTCCGCAACATAGCTGTAACTGGCTTATTAGTTGTGCCTGCAATTTCTTCTCGAATACTTTATGGAATAAGGCACTTCTCATTCATCATTGGTCATGAGGATGCTTTTGCGGGGCTAGGTTATGGAGAGCTTGCTATGGCATTATTTAGTCTTTTGGGATTATCATCGATTCTGGTAGCCTCCTGTGTTGATGAATTGAGGAAGGAATAAGTTTCTCTGCCCAATTCACACATGTCGGTTATTTTTGTGTTATATGCAAGGGCTGAAAACCGCAATGTGATATTAACGTTGATTATAACGTGTATCATAATTCGTGAAACGCGGTAAAATATTACCATTCGAGAATACTAACGAGGAGAGTTCCTGAGAGTGGGGACTCTCTTTCTTTATGCAGAGAGGTGAGACGATGGCAGACAGGCTCAAGGTAGAATACATATCCCCCTCAGACTTAACGCCCTATGACGGCAACCCCCGCGTACACACGGACACACAGATACAGAAGCTCGCGGCCAGCATACAGGAATACGGGGTAGTGTTGCCCGTTCTTGTTGACGCATGCAACGTGATAATCGCAGGCCATGCAGTAGTTGCGGCGTGTATGAGTCTCGAAATCCCGGAGATACCCTGCGTCCGAGCCTCGCACCTGACAGACGGCCAAGTGAAAGCCTACATACTTGCGGACAACCGTCTTGCTGAGGATTCCGCGTGGGACAAAACCAAGCTGAAGGCCGAAATGCTCCGTCTGCGTGATGAGTACGGTCTCACTCTCGAACATACAGGCTTCGAGACCCGCGAAATCTTGCGTCTGAGACTTGATACAGCAGATACACCCAAAGACGAGGACGCAACCCCTGACGCTGTCAGCAACCCTGTAACACAGCCCGGCGACTTATGGCTTTTGGGTGAACACAGGCTGATATGCGGGAGCTGTACGGACGCGACTACGGTTGACAGGGTGCTTGCAGGTTCGCGGCCTCACATTATGGTTACCGACCCTCCTTACGGCGTGAACTACAACCCCGAATGGAGGAGTCAGGTACACGACAGCCATTCACTGCGGACAGGCCGGGTGCTGAATGATGACATTGCTGACTGGCGCGAGGCATGGAGGCTGTTTCCGGGTGATGTCGCGTACATCTGGCATGCCTCGATTCATGGTGAGACAGTTGCGGAGAGCTTGCGTTCATGCGGGTTCAACATCCGCGCACAAATCATCTGGGCGAAACCTAAGTTTGCGTTGTCGCGGGGTGATTATCACTGGCAGCATGAGTGCTGTGCATACGCCCTCCGTGATGACGGGGGATATTTTCCCGGTTACGATGGTTGCTGGTACGCAATCCGAGACGGCGAAAAGAGTCATTGGCAGGGAAGCCGCAGTGAGTCAACGTTGTGGACGATAGACTACAGCAATCAGGATGCGCAGACGAATCAC
>JAFSKV010000033.1 GCA_017448795.1 Synergistaceae bacterium
GTGCATCCTGTCATCCTCGTAGTGCCGGGAAAATCCATACGCGGCCATGACTGCCTCGTCGTTCTCGTTGTGGGCTTTCCTCAGCTCAGGGGGCATCGTGCGCTCGTCGTAGAGGTCAGCGAGGGTGCTGCGGGGGTATTTTGCGCGGGCGTCGAGGATTGCCTGCGCTGTGCCCTCAATCCTGCGGAGGTAGGGGTTGCCGCCGGGAATCCAAGGGGTCGGGATGATTACGGGCCAGGGGAATGCGTTGTAGTCCAGCGTGTTGGAGTAGCGGTAATCGTTCCGAAGCCTGCCGCTGATGCACCGTACCCACGCCATGTGTACGGACGACATCATCACGCCGAAATGGTACAGGGTAGCTCCCTCGCCGACAAACAGAGAATTGCCAGCAATAATATCAGGTGTCAGCCACTCCATAGGGATATATTTTCGTGTTGATGATGAGGTCTGAGGGATTGCAAGGTAATTTGTCTTGCAGTCTCGTATCTCGCTGAAAAGCATCGGGGTCTCGGCCTGTTTCTTCGTTCCTGCTCGCGGACTCTTCTTCCTGAACTCGCGCACCCTCTCTATCCTCTCAAGCACTCGCGGGCATTTCCTCACGTCAGCAGG
The DNA here is from genome assembly GCA_017448795.1 of Synergistaceae bacterium. GTDB lineage: Bacteria > Synergistota > Synergistia > Synergistales > Aminobacteriaceae > JAFUXM01. Next base: position 610 of record JAFSKV010000033.1, read on the forward strand.
CTCAACATCCTTCATCCACAAGCACCAGCGATTCGTGCGGTTGATAAACTCCTTGCCTCCCAAGAACGGGCGTATGAGCTTCTCAGCCTCCGGGTCAGTCCTCAAAAGCTCGTCCTTCTCATCGTCAGTCAGCAAAAAATTTCCGTCATCACGCGGAATCGAACCTAGCTTCAACTCCGGGACATCACAAAGCGGTTTGTCTTGTGGCTCAATGAGAATGTCAGGGCCCTCGAACAGGTAGAAGTTGATGTTGCCCGCCCACTCTGGAGCAGGAGCGTAGATTCTCGCCCCACCGATGTCGCCCCTGTCCTCCCAGTAACCGCCGTGCTTGTCCCGCAGGAACTTCTTGGATTCCCCGCGCCGGATTAATCCTTCATGTTCCATCTCACACCGTCCTCTGGGATATTCCCCTCATGCCGCAAATCGCCCAGTCAGTGTTGACGGACTCAATGACGCTCCCGCAGTACTCACACTTAGCCGAGGCGTTGAGCTTCAGGGGGGCTCCGCAGTGCGGGCATGTCGCAGACTTCACGCCGTCCGACTCAGGGCTGGTGATTGTCCCGGACTTCCGGCAAAGCTCGATCTCGTACTCCATGAACTTCTCGCGCTTCCTGTCGCCCGAAATCAATTCCCCCGTCCTGTCGTCAAGAACGTATGACACGATACGCGATGACAGACTCACAGTAACATAGTCCATCCCTGCCGACTGCCTCCACCCAACAAGCCCGGTGTTCAGCACTGCGATTCGTTCGGTGTAATCTGTCCTGCCTGCCTTCCTGAACTGGTCAAGCTGGCCGTCCATCTGCGCGAAGAATTTATCGGTCATGTACGGCCTGAGCGGTGATATGTCCTTCTTCTGCCACGTCTCCTGCATCTGCACATACAGGTTGGCCATGAGAGTCCTGATACGTTCCTCGTCAAATTCCGGGTCAAGCTCCAAGTACTCACTCATCGGGCGCAAGACTCTCACTGTGTCCTGAATGTTGATGATGTTACGCTGTTCCTGACGCTTCTTGCTGTTACGGTGAATCATGAACCAGAACAGGAGGAACACGAACAGTACGAACGCTACCCCTAAGTATTCGTCAAATTCCTCATCGCCTCCGCCTGATGACATGAAGCCCGAATGACGGCCGACACCGGGTATGAAGTCGATCCCTCCTGCCATGCTGCCAGTGTCGTATTCAGGGGATGAACGGCGTGTTGTGTCTGTTCGTGTGCGTGTTGTTGACGGGAATGTTGATGAGCCTCCGCCAGATGATGATGATGAACGGGAACTGCTGTAGTCTGAGTTGCCGGAGAAGCTCCCGAAGTCCGTGTATGCTGTCCCGGCGAACATGAGCGTGATGAATATGATGATGCCGGGGATTAGCCTGCGTTTCATGCGTACAATATGCCTCCTTGTTGGGATTATGGCTGTATTATACGCAAAAAGGGGAAGCCTGAAACCTTATACTTCAGCTCCCCCGGTGATGCAAGTTTTTACCGCCCGGATTCTCCGCGAAAACAAAGAGGCGCGCTAACCATGAACATGCACCGTGTATAACCCAATAACAAGAGTGAATAACGCCTAACGCCAACCATGAACAAAAGGAATCGAACCCCGTTATCCGAGAAATTAGCGGAGTCTGTACTTCATGGCCGAGAGCTTCTGCTTCTTGCGCGTAAGCGAGGAATGCCAACAGCGCGAAAAGTATCGCCCCAAACAGAAACCAAGGGCGGCTCTTCCCCCAGCGTGAATGTGTCTTGGCGATAGCGTAACCGAACCTCTGACGGTACAGCATACTCTTAGACGAAGCTGCACTGCTCATGAATATTTGCCTGTATTGCTGAGGGAGCTGACACATAGCGAGGAGCCGTATAAGCATACGAGAGGCGGTATCCCTGATGGAGCGCACAGCGACAAGGTAATCACAAAAAGTCTCATGGGTTCGTACTATGGAAGTTTGTGATGAGAAGGGAAAAACGCACCAATAGTCGAATAGCGAGCCCAGCTGGTAAGAAGACAGTCCGAGTGTCGGAGAGCAGCGAATGCGAAAAAGTATTGTGGGTATTCGATATGGTGGATAACAAAGGTCAGTTTGCTTTTGACGTGAATCGAGAAGATTTTGAACACAGGAATTTCCTAGAGAAGTTGCCAGCGTATTCACGGATGACGTGGGCAGAAGTTCGCAGGCAAACACATGAGTGTGGAAAATCGAATCATCACTACCTGACAGAGGTAAGCAGATTATCTAGAGCGGCGCAGGACAGGATAAAGCAGTTAGGGCTTGAAGGTGATACTGACAGGATATATTCATTTTCGTTAGATAACATGCTGCGTATAATAGGACTTAGGGACAGAGAGAAATTTCATGCGCTTTGGTATGACGCGAGGCATGAAGTGTATCCAGTGAGCCGATAAGCACATGCTAACGAAAAGAAGCCCGCGGCATGGCCGGAGTGCCTAACCCTGCACGAGCTTCCACTAATGTTTGCATGATGGACACATATTGTTGTTGGCAGGCGTATTATTCCGATGCTTGTTCTTGATTGGCATAATACCTGATAGCGGCGTTCATTTCCGCGAGCTGTCTTGCTTTTTCTGCCTCTTTGCGGGCTTTTTCACGTGGATGCGTTACGGCAAAACCCTGTGGGCTTGGCTTGTATTCCAAAACCGATTTTGTGGGTATCATCCAAACTCTAACGCCTAATTTTTTTGCTCCCTCTAACTTGCCTTTGGAGCATAACCCAGTAACACATCTTCTTGTCTTGTTCATGTATTTTGCGGCTTCATCAACACTCATGTATTCATCCGTCATGATATACGTACCTACTTTCTTGCTTATACGAGAAATTATATTATGAGCGAGAAAATATTGCTATGAACATGGCCGTATAGCACTACAATGAGGGTATTGCTAATAATTTGTGGGTGAAAAATGTATCTATAGCAGGGACGGATAGATAAGGAAGGGTTCGCGCCTTATGATTTAGATGAATAGCAATCTTTTGTTTTTGAAGCCTCTGATATGCCTTATCTATTCCTTTTTCTCTTTCCCGAAAATGTAACCTAAAGAGAGTGTAAAAAAAGGGCATAATGAGGGAAATGAAATCAAGGTTAGCGTTACTCCCATTATAGTAGCAGTGAATCATGTCAGCAAAAATGATGATGAGGGAAGCGAAGCAAAGGGTGAAAGCGACATGAATACCAGTGTTTTTAGTGCCGAATAAGCGTCCCAAGAAGCCCACCTCTATGGAGTATGTTTTCATTTCGCTAGAACGAATGAGAGCTTCCAGTCTGTCAGCGTCATCGCAGTCGTCAAAATACTCTTGTAGCAGTTCCAGAGCGAGCTGTTGAGGCGGCAAGTTAGACTGAATACTCCAATCGTTGAGCTTGTCCGAAAGTTCCGGCGAAATATTCAGAGTGAACGCTGGCATGGTTAGTTGTCCTCCTGCGCTTGTATTGCTGTTTTTCTACTATACTTGTTTCTGTGAGACGGTGAGGCAGCGATACTTATTGAGTGTAGTTTTGCTTTTCTTCTTGATGTTGATTTTGCGGCTTTAATGGCCTCGTTTCTTCCGACGGCTTCGTATTCCTTTCTGAAATCCTCGTTTTTGAGCCGCTCATTTAGATAGTCCCTGAAATATATAGTCATGTTTCACTATTCCTTTTCAAGTAATCGTTCCTGTAGGCCTTAGCGCGTTCCAATTCTTGCTTTGGAGTTTTTTGTGTTTTCTTGACAAACCCATGAGTAAGCACTACGCAACCATTGACAATGAAGAAATAAGGAACCCTTGAAATGTCTCTGCCAGACCGAGCGCGTAACTCAAAAATGCCGTCTCCGAGAGGTTTAGAGTAAGGCAAGGTTCTCATAGAGAATGGCCGAAATCCTCAAGCCTGCTAATAGTCCAAGCGACTTTAGCCTTCATTTTATCGTTAAGGCTGTTCAGGAAGTCCAAAACAGGGACAGAGCCGTCTTGCTTCTCGTAGAAAATTACCTTAACTGGAGGTATGGCTTATCAGTTGCGTTAGCAGGATGACGACGCAGTTGCCAGAGCTGGGTTTATGGGTATTCCCTGAGCGGCGAAGTCAGCTTGCAGTTTCTGGCGTTCTGCTTCTTTGCGAGCCTGAACGGCGGTGAACCCTTGCCCGTTTTTTGGGTATTCGTATACTAACTTTTGAGGAATAGCCTACATTATTGTTCCCGAATTTTTCTGCTCCAAGCAAATCGCCTTTTTGGCACAAGCTACATACATAGTCAGGGTTAAAACTTAAATATCGGTTGCCTCTATAGTTGTCATATACCCTTTAGGCATTTTCTACCTCTCTTTTCTTAGCATATCCGATCTGTAATGAAATGACACCAGAAAATCACGAAAATCCTGATACCTGCTAGCCTGAAAAATCGACTAGTGTTTTAGTGGATACTATAATACGCTATTTGGCGGATATTTTTGGTATCTGGGATATACTTTCAGCGTAATCGGGACGGGGGCGGAACGAGAGCCGGAAGTCCAGAAAATTGACAAACAGGTTTAAGCACCCGGAAGGGAGCGGCAAAGAAACCTCATAAGGCGGTGAAAATCCTAGAAAGACGGGAAACACCAGTTTTCGGAACGAAGCGGGGGCGGCCCGGTCAAAAAGAAAGTGGGGCGCATACGTGGAGTGAAGGGACTGTAGCAGGAACAATCCCCCAATGATAGGGAAGAAAGCTCCGGCCATGCGGAAAAAGGGAAAGCAGGCGCGGGAGTGAGTATCCCGAAAGCTGGCGGGGAGGAAAGCAGCAGCACCAAAAATCCAAAATCTAGGAGATGTGTCGAAATGGTAACACAGGACATAGCAGTAAAGCTGGAGCTAATCCACGCGCTGAAAGAGCAGAAGGCGGAACTTCAGGAGCAGATAGATGCGCTTGAAGATAGCGTGAAGGCAGAAATGGACGCGCACGGAGTGAGCAGCCTGACAGTCGGGAGATGCACGGCGAAATACACGCGCTACTTCACGACGAGGTTCGACAGCCAGGCGTTCAGAGCCGACCACGATGATTTGTACGTGGAGTACACGAAGGCCGTCCCGGCGAGCCGTTTCACGGTGAGTATCAAGGAGGATTAGGGATGCCGTTCCTGAGAGCCGCGCAGTTGGCGCAGAAGAAGCCTGAAGTTGAGCGGAAAAGCCCGAAAATGGCGATAAGGTCGTTGGAGGACTTGAAGGTTGCATTGGCCGTCAAAGCGTGGATAGCACTAGACGACCTGACAACCAAGGCTGAGTTAGCCCGTTTAGGGTATTAGCTCAAAGAACGTGCGGGATGAGTATTGCGAGTACTTGTCCCGCCAGTTACCCAAACAAGTTGGAGGAAATTTTATCATGAAGTTACGTATGAACGCAAAGCTAATCGAGAGTCCTGTGGCGGCGCGGGAAGTGCTGATGTCGGTAACGGCGGCGTTGTACACGAGCATGAACAGGAACACGCCGATGAATGAGGCTGCGGAAATTGCAGGGATATGCGCGTCAATGTGGCAGGTGTGCGATGCGCTGAGTGAGCTTGCCGGGGGTGAAGGCAAAGGATAACGAGTGAGAGATTAACCCCGATGCTTCGGATGACGGACGCGGAAATAGAAACCATGTTACAGGCTGGGCTGACCTTGAACAGCAGGCGTATCCAGAGCAGGCGCGGCGGCCGGGAATACAGGCGTGATGAATGCCAATATGACAGGTACGTGGATGATTGGGAGCGTGAAGGCGATGATTAGCGCGGTAAGGAAGTTGCAGGGAATGAGCGGGATGCCGCCAAAGGACGCGGCAGGGCGTTTCTTCTACATAACGGACTTGTTTGGGCTGACGGCGAAGGAATGGGCGCAGCTGCTGAATGAGCTGGACAGCCTGACGTTTGAGGAACGGTACGCGTTGTTTCATGGGCGCGATGAGGAAACGGAGTACGGACTGTACGGAGATTTGCTTGCGGTGTATCAGGAAGTGGAAGACAGGCTGAACTTGGAGGAATACGACGGTGAAGCGGAGAAAGACAAGCTGAAGAAAATCTGGGACATCCTCGACCGTGCGACAGACGAGCTAGGGGACATCCGGGACATAACGGAATAGGGCAAAGAAGGACGGCGGGGGCGCAACAGCCCTTGCCCTTCCTGACAGACAAGGAGGGAAAGCGGATGACACAGGGAAAAACGGAGCGGGAGAGACTGACGGAAGAACGGGACAAGTGCGGGCAGATGATGGCAGTGTGGGCAATCCTGAAAGGCGGTGATGTGGTAGGGAGGATAACGGCGCGTTACCTGCGGGGCGGAGCGGTGAACGTGATGTTTGTGATGTACGGGACAACGCGCAGGGACAGGGAGATAAGGGGATTTGCGCGGAGGACATGCGGATACAGCGACCGAGTGAAAGAGGCAATCCGTGAAATCCTGATGAAGCTGACGGATGACCTGCACGTGTATTACGGAACGGAAGAAGTCAGTCTGGCATTTGACTGGATAAACCACTGGGAAGACTACTTCGAGTACTCTGGGTACAAGGTAGCGCGTGTGCTCTAGGGCATGAGGGAAAGTGCGGGAACGGGTGCGCAGAGTGCCTTTTCCCGCCAAGCACGAAAAGGAGGCAAACGGCTATGACGGAAGGGAAATCAAGTGCGGCAATGGATGAGCTGAGGCGGGTATTCGGAGCGTGGTTAATCCTGATGGGCAGTGTCCCGTTTGGACAAGTGATAGTGCGCTGTGTTCCCGAAGAATGCGTGTCGTACGTAACGTTTCGGATGAAGTTGCTGTGCGGCGGCGCAATCGAGCTGACGGAAAAGGTAAGCGGCTATCATCGGGGTGTGTGCGGCAAGGGCATAGGGAAAATCCTGACAGCGAACGCGGAGACGTTGGCCCGGAAGTGCGCGATGGTGTTCCCCGAATATGCGGATGAGGAAGAACTCAGCAAGCATTGGGGGTATTACGTGGAGCGTTTAGGGTACAAGGTGGAGCAAGTGATATAGGAGGCGCGTACAGAGATGATACAAAGGATGAGAGTGCCAGACAGGGCGGACATGCTGAGGGAATACCGGGACAAGGTGCAGGCGATGGCGGGCGAGTTTGAGGACTTGCTTGAGAGCGAGTTTGCGCCGTATGACAGGCGGAACTACGAGGCTGGGTATACAGCGGACGACCTGCGCAACAACACGCGGCCATACGACGACAAGGACGCGCCGCTAATCGGGAGGGTAATCAGCATGTTGGGCAGTGCGTATGAGGAACTGAAGCAGAGATGCTTTGAGCTTGAGTACGAGGAAGAAACGTACTACGAGGGAATGGCGATGTTCGAGGCGTGGAGGCTTGGGCTGTGCCCTTGCGTGATGAGGGAATGCCGCAACGCGTTGCCTAGATACGCCGGAGATGCTGGAGATGTGCGTGAATGGGAAGGGATAGCGGAATACCTTGACGGCGCAGGGACACGGAGGGAACAGACGATGCGGGCAATAGAGGCATGGCGAGAAGCGAAAGGAGGCGTGAAAGAGAGCGCGGGCGTGATATTGGGGCAGACAATCGGATGCTGATGCGGTAACAAGCGGCCAAGAAGTGAAGTGAAGAAGTCCGGCCATGTTCAGGAAGTAATCGGATGCGGCCGGACAAGTTCAAGAAAGGAGACAAGGACAATGACAGCGATAGCATTAGTGATAGTGCTGGGAATAGCGTGGGGGATGTACGGCGGCAAAGTCGGGGAGCATGGGACAGTGAGCGTTGAGGCTCGGCAGTCTGTGCGGGAGGACTGCTACAAGCTGGGGGAGCTTCGGAGGAAAGACAGGCAGAAGAAATTCTCAGCGGCGGAACGGCTGATATACGGAGTGCTGAGGCAGGGCATCAAGAAGTCGGTGTACAAGGAAGGGAGAGAATGAACATGAAGCCGATGAAGGAATACGAAGCGATGACGGTATCGGAGCGAGAGAGTTTTCTGGCTCATGCGGGCGCGGATTTGGTGCAGAGGCTGTACTACGATGATGACATGGACGGGCTGATAGTGGCGGCGAAAAATCTGGGTACAATCCTGGAGCGGGCGAAGAACTGCATTGAGTGCCTGGACATTCTGAGGCGTAAAGGCAATGTGTACTCGAAGATATATTTGTTGCTGGAGTACATGGGCAGGGAGGGTATGAGCGAGGAATTTGTGAGCGGGCTTGCGGAGATTTCGGAGCGTGCGCAGGAGGCCTACGCGAAGGGAATGGAAACGCCTGAGAGTGAGGCTGAGGAACGGGAAGTGATGAAGCGTCTGAATGAAGTGATGAGCCGCAACGAGGCAGAAGCGATGATGGCAGGCAGGGAACGCCAGAAGCCGGCCATGTCAGGGACAGCGGCGCAGACAGCTTAGAAGCGCGGAAGTAAAGTTACAGTGCGGCGGCACCGATAACAACAATAAGAAGCGGGGCAATCCTACGGGAAAACCCCGCATTTTTTGTTTTTGTGAAGCCGTGAAGAAAAGCAGACAGTGAGCGGGTTTATGCGTGGTGTGGAACAAAAGGCGAGAAACCGTGTGTTATAATGCTAGCATCGAAGGAGTGTGTAAAAAGGACGGTTCAGGAATGAGCCGTTTTTTTATGCCGAAAAACAGGAAGGGGTATAGAGAGATGGCGACATCATTAGGAGGCTGGAACATAGACGACGTGAAGGGGTGCAATCTTCCGCAGAAGGTGCAGAGCGCGTTCACGGCGGTGATGAGCGATATTGTGGGAGCGGACTATGAGCCTATAGCGTATCTAGGAAGCCAGGCGGTGAACGGGACGAACTACAAGATACTAGCGATAAAGACCCCGGTAGTGCCTGACGGGGAGAAGAGTTTTGTGAAGCTGATAATCAACGAGGGCAAGGACAAGACGGCGCGGCTGGTGTCGATAAGCCGAGCGGCACTGTAACAAGGTCTATAGGACATTCAGAAAGACAGGCACAGGATGAACTCCTGTGCTTTTTGTATGCCGGAGTAGCTCAAGAGGCAGAGCGGCGATGAAGCGCAGATAGGGTTCAAGTCCTTTCTCCGGCGACTAGGCGCAAAACACGATTGCAACGTGAAGAGTACGGGTAACTCTCCTGTCCGTACTTTTTTGTGCCGCCAGACCAGACACAGGAGAGACCAAAAGGAGAGAAAACGGCCATGAGTGAATATCAGGTAATGCCGGAACTAACGCCAGAAGAATACGCGGAGTTAAGGGCAGATATAGCCCTACGTGGAGTGATGGTGCCGATAGAATATGATGAGCTGGGCAATATTCTGGACGGCTACCACCGACTGAAGGTATGCAGTGAGTTAGGGATAAAGGATTTCCCGAAGGTAGTACGAGCAGGCATGACAGAGACGGAAAAGCTAACCCACGCGCGGAAACTGAACATGGCGCGTCGACAATTAACAGCCGGACAAAAACGAGAATTGATACGCGACCAGTTAAGAGCCACGCCAGAACAGTCCGACAGGCAACTAGCGCAAAGGTTAGGAGTAGACCATAAGACAATCGGGGCGCAACGCAAGGAGCTTGAGGGACGTGGGGAAATTCCCCACGTCGAAACGTCAACAGGAGCAGACGGCAAGACATACCCCCGTAAGCCTCCGACAGTTACACAGGAAGCTCCCGCATCAGCCCCTCAGCGGTCAACCACAGACATCCCCGAACCCCTCCCGATAATCCATGACAAAGACACAGCCAAAGACACAGTAATCCACAAGCCTGTAACAGTGTTTAACCCGACAAAACGGGAAGTATCGGCCATGAAGAAGCCGGAAGTAGTAGCGCGAATGCAGGAGATAGGGACGAGCGCACTCAACGCGGAAAAACAACTCAACCGAGAGGCCAAAGCAGAGCGCAAAGCCTACGAGCTAACAGACGATTTTCCTGAAGAGAAGTGCCGTTTGTTTGTGGCGGATATTAGGGACGGTCTGAAGGAAATCGCGGATGAGAGTGTGGACGTGATAATCACCGACCCGCCGTATGCACGAGAGTATATCGGGCTTTACGGAGCGTTGTCGCGAGTTGCTCAGAGAGTGCTGAAAGCGAACGGCTCACTAATTGTGATGACTGGACAGAGCTATTTGCCGGAAGTGATGCAGGAGCTAGGGCAGGCCATGTTGTACCACTGGACAATGAGCTACCTAACGCCAGGCGGAAAATCCCCGCAGATGTTCCAGAAACGAGTAAATACATTCTGGAAGCCGCTGTTGTGGTACGTGAAGAGCGAATACACAGGCGACTATGTCGGAGATGTGGTGAAAAGCCCCGTGAACGCGAACGAGAAGGATTATCACGAATGGGGACAGTCTTTAGGCGGAATGCTTGAGGTAGTCGAGAGGATGAGCAATCCGGAGGACGTTGTGTTTGACCCTTTCTTGGGAGGCGGAACGACAGGGATTGCGGCCATGTGCAAGGGAAGGAATTTTATCGGGACGGATATAGAAGCCGGCCATATAGAAGTGTCCAGACAGCGATTGAAGGAGGAATACGGAAGATGCCAGAAGTGAAGCAGGAGCGAACACATTGGCGTGATGAAGGATTATCACAGAGACACCGACGCTGGGGTTGGGACTGCCCCGCAACCGATATAGACTTCCTTATGCTGGAATATGACAGCGGCACAGCGAGCGCAATAATCGAGTACAAGAACGAACACGCGCAGACACAGTACGCCTCGCACCCGACATACAGGGCAATAGTTGACTTGGGCAACAAGGCAGGTATTCCCGTGATAGCGTGTCGGTACAAAGACGATTTCACGATATGGACAGCCGTACCGTTGAACGCGAAAGCGCGTGAGTATATCCCGAACCGAACTGAGTATGACGAGGCCGGATGGGTGAAGGAGCTTTACTGTCTGCGCGGGCGAGAAGTGCCGGATGAAGTATTGTCGGGAATGAAGATAGAAATCTAGCGGAGGAAAAAGAATGAAGATGTAAGGTAGGTGAAAGGAATGGGAAAGTTTGTGAAGGGAATATCAGGAAATCCCGGAGGCCGTCCGAAAGGAAATCCCGAAGTGAAGGAGATACTGAAAGCGGCCAGCCCCGAAGCGGCGCGTGTATTGGTGAGCCTACTGCACAGCGAGAAGGACAGCATCCGGCTGACAGCGGCGCAGGACATACTGGACAGGACGGAAGGGAAAGCTATACAGGCGCAGTCGGTGAACATGGAAGTCGGAGTGCCTAGCGTGGAGATGCAGGTGCGCAAAATCTTAATGGACTGTATGAATATAAGTACGAATACCGAGAGTGCAAATGATGACGGAAACGGAGCTGCGTGAACATGTAGAGAGGGAAAAGAGAGCGTTTACTTCACTTCTTGATTTCCGCAAAGAGTTCATCCCGTCGGATGATGACGTTGCGCCCGCGGCGTTTCATGAGGAATGGAGCAGGATACTGCTTGCCGGGTCGGGAAATTTCGCGGTAGAGGCGTTCCGTGAGAGCGCGAAGACACAGATAGTAATCCGTGCCAATCTGTTACACGCGCTGACGTACCCGCAGGAATCACGGAGCTATCTTGTGGTGATATGCGCGACGCAGAGGACGGCGA
>JAFSKV010000034.1 GCA_017448795.1 Synergistaceae bacterium
CAGCCAGCACTGAGACACCAGAAGTAGGAAGCCTGCCGCAGTCAGTCAGCCTGTTCTAGCGTGTAATGCTCAAAGGCAGGGTACAGGAGAAATCCTCAGCCCTGCTTTTTTGTGCCGTGCTATCATTCTCCATGAGGTGAAACAATGAACAATATCCGCAATTTCTCAATCATAGCCCACATAGACCACGGCAAGTCCACTCTCGCCGACAGACTCCTTGAGGCCACCGGCACAATCTCTTCACGCGACATGAAGGCACAAATCCTCGACTCCCTCTCACTGGAACGAGAACGAGGCATCACAATCAAGCTCGTACCCGTCCGCATGAACTACACCGCCAAAGACGGCCAAGAATACATCCTCAACCTGATAGACACTCCCGGCCATGTGGATTTTGCCTACGAGGTATCGCGCTCACTCGCCGCATGTGAGGGGGCATTGCTGGTTGTCGACGCTACTCAGGGTGTAGAGGCTCAGACAGTCGCAAACGCTTACCAGGCAATCGAGCAGGGACTCGAAATTCTCCCGGTCATCAACAAGATAGATCTCCCGTCAGCAAGACCAGACAACGCAAAGCAGGAAATCTCCGACGTTGTGGGACTCGACGCTTCAGACGCAGTGCTGACCAGCGCGAAAACAGGCGAAGGAGTAACCGACATCCTAGAACGCATAGTGAGGGACATTCCCGCGCCGTCTGGGGACATCAACGCGCCGCTTCAAGCCCTCATATTCGACTCGGTCTACGACAACTACAGGGGGGTGATATGCTATGTCCGCGTCGTAAACGGGAGCATAAAGCCCGGCCAAAACATAATGTTCATGTCCAACGGCATCACTTACCCCGTCAACGAGGCAGGAGTCTTCCGTCCCGGCTTCACACCAGTCAACGAACTCAAAGCGGGCGAGGTAGGCTACGTAACAGCGAGCATAAAGACATTAGCAGAAGCCCAAGTAGGCGACACCATCACGGATGCTAACACCCCCGCAAGCTCCCCCCTTCCCGGCTACAAGAAGGTGAAGAGCGTAGTCTTCTGCGGATTCTACCCGGTTGAACGCGACAATTACCCCCAGCTCCGCGACGCTCTCGAAAAGTTGTGCCTGAATGACTCCGCCGTAACGTATGAGCCTGAAAGCTCGGAGGCCTTGGGGTTCGGGTTCAGGTGCGGGTTCTTGGGACTGCTGCACATGGATGTTGTTCGTGAGAGACTGAGGGAGGAATACGGCGTTGAGCTTGTTGCTACTGCTCCCAACGTAATATACGAGGTCGTGAAGTCATCGGGCGAAATTGTCGAGGCTCACAGGCCTTCAGATTTCCCGGACGCGTCAGAGATTGCTGAAATCCGCGAGCCTTATATCAGGCTTTCAGTGTTCATGCCGTCGGAATTTACCGGGCGAGTGATGCAGCTGGTACAGGACAAGCGGGGAACGTATAAGTCGATGGATTACATTACGCCGGAGCGCGTGAGGCTGGTCTACGAGATGCCACTATCGGAATTTATCGTTGACTTCCACGACAAATTGAAGTCTCAGACAAGGGGCTATGCATCATTGGACTATGAGCTTGTGGGACTGAGAGCAAGCGAACTCGTGAGGGTTGATATTCTGGTCAACGGTGAAGCGGCTGATGCTTTCTCGTTCATCTGCCACAAGGATGCCGCCTACAACAGGGGTCATGCTGTAGTAACCAAGCTCAAGGAGTTAATCCCGTCGCAGCTGTTCGAGATTCCTATTCAGGCCTCAATCGGCAAGCGTGTGATTGTGCGTGTGAACGTGAGGGCGTTGCGCAAGGACGTGTTAGCGAAATGTTACGGGGGCGACATAACGAGGAAACGCAAGCTCTTGGAGAAGCAGAAGGAAGGCAAGAAGCGCATGAAGCAGATCGGCAAGGTAGCAATCCCGCAAGAGGCATTCTTAGCGTTCATGCAGGTAGATACGAGTGATAAGTGAGGAGTGCTTAGTGCTTAGAGACTATCCACTACCCACTACCCACTACCCACTACCCACTACCCACTACTCACTATACGTTCACGTCCCATTCTGTGAGAGGAAGTGCGGCTACTGCTCATTCTACAGCGTAACAGGAAGGGAGCATGTGAGCGCGTGGCTTGGTGCTGTTGACCGTGAGGCCTCACGCTGGAGCATGGCCGGGAAAATCCCCCTGTCAACAATCTACATAGGCGGCGGGACTCCAACACTCTTAACCCTCAAGGAATGGGACTCACTCACCGCGATAATCCGGCAGAATTTCGACACGTCAACCGTAACAGAAGCAACGTGCGAGGCTAACCCGAACTCCCTCACTCCTGAACATCTCGCGTTCCTCAAGGCCAGCGGATTCACCCGCGTCAGTCTCGGCGTTCAGAGCCTGAATGATTCTGAGCTTGCTACACTTGTTAGGCTTCACGATTCACGGTCAGCAAGAAACGCAATGAGCCTCGTGAAATCTTCCGGGCTTAACCTGAGCTGTGATTTGATTTTCGGGATACCGGGGCAGACTCTGAGGACGTGGGATTACTCGTTGCGGGCTGTGATGGAGTGTGCCTCTCACATTTCGTGCTATCAGCTGACACTTGAGCCCGGAGTCCCAATGTGGGAGAAGTGGGGCGGTGATGACCTGAATTATTCCGGCTACAAGTTCTACCGTTACGCGCAGTATTTGCTGCCCCGTCATGGCTTCGCGCAGTACGAGGTCTCGAATTTCGCCCCTCCTGGCCATGAATGCCGCCACAATCTCGCGTACTGGAATCATTCTGACGTTGTCGCGCTTGGGCCGTCTGCTGTGAGCTATGCTGACGGTGTGAGACTCGCGAATCCTAGGACGCTTGAGGGGTATCTTGCTGGTGATGAGGCTGAACGCGAAGAATTGTCCCCGCGGGAGTCGGCCGTTGAGCTGGCGATTCTTTCATTGCGGACGAAATGGGGGGTATCACGTGAAGGCTTGCTGCCGGAAATTGAGCGCGCAATCTCCGAGATGCCGCCGGATTTGTTCGTGTTCACGCCTGAGAGAATCGCGTTGTCCCGTCGGGGGATGAGGCTGGGCAATGCCATATGGAGCGAGATTATAGGCCTGTGATGTGGTAGAATATCACTCGCCCGGCTCAATGCGGCGGAGACCTGCGAACCGTGTCAGGCCCGGAAGGGAGCAGCACTAAGCAGAATTTTCCGGGTGCCATTGAATACCGGGCATAATTTTTCCCCGCCTCAACACATAATACATCCCCGGCATCATCACAATCATCAACGCTTTCATGAAGACTTCAGGCTTCCTTCTCCAAGTGTATCGGCAAAGCCCCTCACGCAATACTCTCATGTTCTCACTGTCAGACAGCAAAGACTCCCATCCTTCACGGTCATCCTTCATTGCCGCGAGATTCAGCCGTCTCACCACGCTTTGAGGCATAAGAATCTTCCCGGCCATGTCCCGGAGTTCACGCGATTTTGCGCGCTCAACGAGATATTTTGCCGTGCTGATTTGGGCGTTGGTGTTGTGTTCGTAGCGGAGTATCTTCTTGTCCCTTGTGCTGTTGTCCTTCACCGACCCCATGTCATCATGATGCATGTAGATATACAGGTATTCTTCCGTGAACGTAACTCTTTCAGCCCTGCACAGAGCCCGCGTGATGAAGTCGACATCTTCCCCAGATGAACAGCCCTCAAGAAACACGAGCCCGCCAGCTTTCAGGAAATCCGCCCTGTACATACAGCACCACATAGGAGGAATCCAGCCGCTGAGGATGATATTTTCCCCGCATGAGACACAAGGCTTCCCTTCTGCCGTGAGAATGTCGACATCCTTCCTGCCGTCAGTGAACCTGTCAGTGAGTCCGCAGAATGACAAATCACAATCGTTGCGCGAGATTTCCACGTGAAGAGATGACACGAAATTTTCCCGGACGAAATCATCACCGTCAACAAAGCACACATATTCCCCCCGCGAGGCCTCAAGCCCGGTGTTCCTCGCCGCTGAGACCCCCTTGTTCCTGGCGTGGGTGATTACCTTGTGCCTGCGCCCCGACGACCCCAGCACCTCACGCGCAATATCCCCCGTCCCGTCACCTGAAGCGTCATCAACAACAATAATCTCAATGTCCGGGTAATCCTGCGCAATGATGCTCTCAAGGCACGGCCTGATTCTTGCGGCGATGTTGCAGGCGGGAATTATCACGCTCACGGTGTCAGTCATAATCCTTGTGGTAATGCTCGTAGAATTTCGCGAACTTCATGAAACGCAGGAACGATATGTTCACGCAGTTGATGAACCCCCACCACCCAAGCAGGAAGTACCGCTGAAGCACGTAATACTTCAGGAACTCAAGAGTCGACGCACCCAGCAGCCTCCACGGGGAATAATTCTTGTTCTGGAGTACGGCGCGTTCTGCGAGCTTGTCGGACTCCCTGTTGAACTTGTCCACAACATGATGTATTGAGATTATCGAGTAATGTTCCATGAGGTTGCGGCATGTCCCGAATGTAGCATCAGGCCGGGCTTTCACAACGTCATCATGGCCGTGTTCCCCGCTGCATGCCCATGCTTTGCGGTTGTACAGCCGGATTGTCTTGTACTGCCTGACCCATCTGTTGGCGCGCTTCATTCCGGGGTAGACTTCGCCTCTGGGGAGAATGTAGCCGTCCTTCGCGGCATTGAGCTTCAAGCCTTCGATTTCTTGGGCGAGGGCAGGCGGGATTACTTCGTCAGCGTCGAGCCTCATAACCCAGTCATAGCTGCATAAGTCCTCGGCTATTTTGACTTGGTGGCCGCTGGAAATGAACTCGTGAACAATGAACCTTGCGCCGTAAGACCGGGCAATTTCCTCCGTCCTGTCAGTGCTGCCTGAGTCGACAACAACAATCTCATCAACGAGACCTTTCACAGACTCAAGCATACGTGGAAGGCGTTTCTCCTCGTTGAGCGTAATCACGTAGAGAGATAACTTGTCTATGTGCATGTGATTTCCTTTCCTTGTGTGCGGATGGGGATATTATACGGCAAAAAAAAACAAGGCCGCCCGTCTGAGAGCCAGCCTTCTTTTCTTTTGAGGGGGGTAAAACTATCAACGATCGAACAAGAACGAGGGTTCATCAATGTCATTACCGCTTCACGAAAGCCCTTCTTGCAGGCGTCAGGCCTTCCCGATTGATTGCGTTCGTCATTTGTTCGTTACGTCAAACATTATAGCCCGAAATTTCCCGGTGTCAATACATGAGTTTTTGAGTCGCAATTAACACGAGGCCTCTGGGATTCCGTGAGGTGAGACGGCCTCCTTATGTCCCAAAAATTTCCCGGCAAGTCCCGCGCTTCCTCCGCAAGATTCCGCCGTCAAGCACCGAATAAGTAACAGCAACAATGCGCGTGTCAGGAAAAATGTGTAGAATATCCCTCATCCATGATGACCCCTTTGCGCTTCCTGTGCTTAGGGGCTGAATTTTTTTGCGGCATGTGCAAACAGGAAAGGAGACATCATAAATTGTTTGCCCATTTTGTGGATTACCTTCACGCAGGCTCCCCGGCAAGCGTCGCGGTAATGACGGTAGCGTTGATGCTCATGTTCGGATTTGCCCTCACGAGGATAACCAAGCTCCTAAAGCTCCCGAACGTTACAGCCTACATTATCACGGGAATACTGATTGGCCCTTACTGCCTGAATCTCGTCCCTGAAGCGATAACTGACAGCACGGTGTTCCTGCCCAATATCGCGCTGGCCTTCATAGCGTTCAGCACGGGGCAGTTCTTCCGTCTTGACGCTCTCAGGGGGAACGGCGCAAAAGTCCTCGTGATTACGGTGCTTGAAGCCTGTGTTGCGTCAGTGTTCGTGTTCGCGGCGGCGTATTTCGTGCTTGGTATGGATCTGGCTTTCTCGGCGGTTATCGCGGCTCTTGCGTCTGCCACTGCTCCAGCGTCAACAATGATGACCATCCGTCAGACAGGAGCGCACGGGGATTTCGTCAACACGCTGCTTCAGGTTGTCGCGCTTGATGACGTTGTGGGACTGGTTGCTTACAGCGTGGCTATTTCGGCGGCATTGGCTCTCACGGTCTCAGGAACAGGAGCAGGAGTCAGCTTCAAGCAGGTAACACTTCCGATTCTCATGAACATAGCCAGCGTTATTATCGGGGCATTGCTGGGAGTCGTCATGAAGATTCTGCTGACTCACAGGTCGACGGACAACAGGCTTATTGTGTCGGTGGCAATCCTGTTCGGCTTCTGCGGAATATGCGAGATGCTTGGCGTGTCCCCGCTGCTTGGGTGTATGCTCATGTCTACGGTGTACATCAACATAACGGATGACGATAAACTCTTTAAGCAGCTGAACTATTTCAGCCCGCCTATCTTGCTGCTGTTCTTCGTCAGGTCTGGTGTATGCTTTGACTTGGGGGCGTTGACGGCCGGGAACTCTCAGGGCGGAAGTACCTCGTTGCTGACACTTGGGGTTGTGTACTTCATCGTGAGGATTGCCGGGAAATACGCGGGTGCGTTCACCGGGTGCGTGATTACCGGGAAAAGCAGCCTCGTGCGCAACTGGCTGGGACTCGCCTTAGTCCCTCAGGCTGGAGTCGCAATAGGACTCGCGGAATTGGGTGCTAGGACTCTCGGAGGCACAGCAGGAAGCTCACTGCACACGGTCATACTTGCCTCAAGCGTCCTGTATGAGCTGATAGGCCCGGCCTGCGCAAAAATCTCGCTGGTCATGTCTCACTCTTGCGACAAAGATACGGAGGATGCCCCTGTTCTGTCAGCAAAAGACGAAGACGAACTCATAGTCAACATGCTCATAGAGAGGATAAGGGAGATACAGAGCGAGCTCCCGGAGCATACCCAGCCAGTCCCGGCAGAAGTGGCAACAGTCAGCCGTCAGCACGCAACATTGAGGCACCTTCACTCCAACAACACCAACTACCATTAATTCGGCCATGACAGACAAAACATAAATTGCCCCTCGTGATATTGCGGGGGGTGATTTTATTTGCCAAATGCTTTATCAATGTGATATAAATACTTCACTCACATAAATTTTTTCACGAAAGGATTTGATCCACAACATGGAGATGTATCTGACCGCGCTTCAAGACCTCATGCTCAAGTCAGGATTCTTCGGTCTCACTACCGGCAACATGATTATGCTCGTAGTGTCATTCGTCCTTCTCTACCTCGCAATCGGCAAGGGATTTGAGCCGTTACTCCTCGTGCCTATAGCGTTTGGCTGCCTTCTGGTGAACCTGCCTTTGTCGGGAATCTGGGACGAGTTCAACGAGACTACCCACACAATAGGCTTCCTTCGTTCGCTGTATTACGGTGCTGAGTTCGAGATTTACCCGATACTGATATTCCTCGGCATCGGAGCAATGACGGACTTCGCCCCCCTCATCGCCAACCCCATCACGTTCCTTCTCGGAGCGGCGGCGCAGTTTGGCGTGTTCGTGGCGTTCATCGGTGCTAACTGGCTGGGGACTCTCACAAACGGCCTTGTGTCATTCAACATCAAGGAGGCGGCCTCAATCGCGATAATCGGAGGAGCAGACGGCCCGACAAGCATTTATCTCACCGTCATGTTAGGGCAGACTCAGATTCTCGGAGCAGTTGCGGTTGCGGCGTATAGCTACATGTCGCTAGTCCCGATGATTCAGCCTCCTGTAATCTACGCTATGACCAGCAAGAAGGACAGGGGAATCGTAATGGGTCAGCTCCGCCCCGTCTCACACCGCGAGAAAATCCTCTTCCCCATCATCTGCACTGTAGTATCAGGCCTCATCCTTCCTGCATGTGTTCCGCTGGTTGGTACGCTGATGTTCGGGAATCTGCTTCGTGAGTGCGGAGTAACCGAGAGACTGAGCAACACCGCGCAGAATGAGCTGATGAACATAGTAACGATATTCCTTGCGCTGTCAGTAGGCTCAACGATGGCAGCAGAAAGATTCCTGACGATAGGGACGCTGGCAATAATCGCGCTTGGACTGGTTGCGTTTGCGTTCTCGACATTCGGCGGGCTGGTCTTCGGGCAGATCATGAAGGTGTTATCCGGCGGCAAGATCAACCCGATGATAGGGGCGGCGGGAGTCAGTGCTGTACCTATGGCGGCGCGTGTCGTTCAGCGTTGTGTGCAGAAAGAGTACCCCGGACACTTCCTGCTGATGCACGCTATGGGCCCGAACGTCGCGGGAGTCATCGGCACGGCTGTTGCGGCAGGGGTAATGCTCACTCTGTTGTCGCGCTAGTTTGTATTTGACGGTCTGAACATGGCCGGGGGACTCGCGAGGGTCTCCCGGTTTTTTTTGCCCGCTTGCTATAATATTGTGCGAAATCCCAACACACAAAGGATGACTCACAGTTGCGCAAGGAGATTCTCATTGACGGCAGGACGTACGCGGCGGATGACTCTGACACAGACGCTATAATTGCCGCAATCAAGGAAGAGGTGAGAATAATCCTCCCGAAATATTTTTCCGAAGTTTTCCGCACCAAGCTCAAGCGCGACTATATACTCTTCAGGGATCATGCCGAGACAGAAAGAATCCCCCTCCCTCCCGGAAATGACGTGCTGAGGCAGGCAATCGAGTCAGAAGGCACTGACCTTGACGGGGCAGTCTTCATCGTCAGCAAGGAACTCACTGACACAGCCGGGCATCTCTCCTACATTCCGCCCGGAAAACATAGCCCAGTGCCTCAAGGCCAGCCCAGATTTCGTGAGGCCGTTACTTTCTCATGAGCAGGCTTGAGATTTCCGCCGACGAGAGTGCGCCTCAGACTCTGAAGCTGAGGGAAATTCTGAGGAAGGACGATTTTACGGGAGTCGCTTTTACTGGCATACGAAACAGTTAGAGCATTACACGCAGTACTTATGAGGCCGAAAATCTAGGCAAGAAGCAAAAGGGTCAAATCAGCATACAAATGAAAGATGCGCAGGAAACCCTAAAGCTCTTGAGGAATATATGTGCAATGGCGGATGGAATGCCCGCAGGAACGGAAGGGATCTCAAAAGGGACAAGTCAAGGAAATACATAGAGGAAACTGACGGCGACACATTCATCACGTCAGCAGTAGAACACAAAGCCGTCATCAATTCAGCCCGCGCTTCAGGCATTGGGACATATCACGGTTGACGCCGGGAAAACCGGGGCAGACATGATTTCAGGGAGCCTAGGGGAGTCGGCTTCCTGTACGTTAGGAGGGGCGTGAAGATTCGTCCGCTTGTTGACGGGGGTTCGCAGGAATCAGGGATGAGGGCAGGGACTGAGAATGTCGCGGGGGCTGTGGGAATGTCGGCGGCTCTTGTGGGGAACTGCCGGGAGATTGAGCGCAGCAGGGAGCATCTTTTGAGGCTTGAGAATATCCTTCTTGGGACTCTGAGGCCCGCGGGCTCGACTTCATCCGCAACGGCCATGAACGTCCCGGATGAATACGCCCCCGGAACTGTGCGGGTCTCTTTCGGGAAGCACAACACCGGGGACGACACTGCAACAACCGCTGAGGCTCTGGCGGGAATCATTCCCACTCAATAGTTGCGGGCGGCTTCGATGTTACGTCCATCACAACACGGTTAATCCCCCGTACCTCGTTGCATATTCTCTTAGATACACGGTCAACAACATCATAGTCTATCCTAGACCATTCCGCCGTCATTGCGTCCTGCGAGTGTATAGCCCTGAGTACTATTGCCTCGTTGTACGTCCTGCTGTCGCCCATGACACCGACAGACTTCACCGGGAGCAGCACACAGAATGCCTGCCAGATTCCCGCGTAGAGCCCGGCTTTCTCCAGCTCATCACGGAAAATTGCATCAGCGGCCCGGAGCGTGTCGAGTCTTTCCTTCGTGATTGCTCCAAGACAACGAACAGCGAGACCGGGACCGGGGAAGGGCTGGCGGCTGATTATCTCGTCGGGCATACCGATAATTTTCCCCAGCTGCCTCACTTCGTCCTTGAACAGATCCCGCAATGGCTCAAGCAGCTTCAGGTTCATCTTCTCCGGGAGACCGCCTACATTGTGGTGCGACTTGATGAGCGCAGATCCCTTCTTCGTCCCGCTCTCTATCACATCAGGGTAGATTGTCCCCTGCAAGAGCCATTCAGCCCCGTCAATCTTCCCTGCCTCCTCCTCGAACACCTCAATGAACAGCCGCCCGATAATCTTGCGCTTCTTCTCAGGGTCATCGACCCCCGCAAGCTCGCTCAGGAATCTTTCTGACGCGTCAACATATTTCACGCTGAGGCCGATTGACTCGTACTCCTTCATGACGGACTCAGGCTCATTCAGGCGCATAAGGCCGTGATTCACGAACACGCATTGTAACTTGTCGCCGATTGCTTTGTTGACGAGAGCCGCTGACACGCTGGAGTCGACGCCGCCGGACAGACCGCAGATGACCTTCGAGTCCCCGACTGCCTTACGGATTGCTGTTATTGTGCCGTCTACCCAGTCTGACAGCTTCCAGTCCCCGGAACACTTGCACACCTTGAACGCAAAGCCCCGCAGGATGTAGCTTCCGTTTTCTGTGCTGATGACTTCCGGGTGAAACTGTAGGCCGAAGAAATTCCGTGAGCTGTCCTCAAATGATGAAATTATCCCGCCGTCTGTCATTGAGGTAGCCTTGAAGCCTTCGGGGAGTTCCGCGACATAATCGCCGTGGCTCATTAGGACGTTGAGGGTTGACGGGATATTTTCGCCGAGAATGAGCGAGTTCCCCCCGGCTTTGTGGATTGCTGTTACTCCGTATTCCCGCGATTCTCCCTCCACGACATGGCCGCCCGTCATCTTGGCGATGAGCTGCATACCGTAACAGATGCCGAGAACAGGACAGCCAAGAGTGAGGATTTCCGGGTCGATTGAGATTGCTCCGGGGTCATTGACGCTGTCAGGGCCTCCTGAGATTATGATGCCTTTAGGCGAGTATGACCTGACTTGTTCGGCCGAAGCGTACCAGTTCATGATGAGGGTGTGGACTTTCATTTCCCGGAGCCGCCGGGCTATGAGCTGTGTGAACTGTGAGCCGCAATTTATGATGATGATATTTTCGGGCATTGTCTTTCCTCCTTTGTTTTGCCAAATTATATAATGCCTTTGCGTGTATAATCACAACATTACTCATACTAAGGACGTGAATACAGTGTACAGAAAAATTTTTGCCCTCGCGTTAATGCTGCTTGCTATAGTCCCGTCATATGCTGAAGAATATACCCCCGGCGATGTTGTTGTCGTGCTCAAGCCGTCAGCAAAAAGCGAAGTCTCAGCGTCATCACTCTCACTTGAGGCCTCAGAATTTGCCGGGACGTTCAGCGCGTCAGTGAAGGAATTTTACCCGGCACTCTCGGAAAAATCTGGAGGGGCTTTCATGGTGCTTCACTCTGACAGCATGGACGCGGAAGAGCTTTCATCCCTTCTCCTGAAGAATCCCAATGTCATGGCTGCCTCCCCGAACTACGCGGTACACGCGGCAGTTGTCCCTAATGATACGTCATACGGCAGCTGCTGGGGGATGAACTACATAGAAGCCCCCAACGCCTGGGACATAACGACAGGAGACAGTGATGTTTATGTTGCGGTGATAGACTCAGGCATCGACTACACTAATCCTGATCTGGCGGCAAATGTCGCTTACGATTTGGGATATAACACGGTTTCTTCCGGCAATGAACACGGCATGGATGATTACGGCCACGGGACTCACGTAGCCGGGACAATCGGGGCTGTAGGCAACAACGGAAGAGGAGTCGCCGGGATAAACTGGAACGTGAAGATGATACCCGTGAAGGCTCTTGACTCGTCAGGCAACGGAACAATCTCATCCGTGATCAGCGCAATGAACTACGTGACAGGCCTCATAAGCGACGGCTATAACATAAGGGCTGTGAATCTCTCACTTGAGACCTACCTTAAGCGTGAACCGACACATGACAGCATGGTGAGTCTGCCGCTTTGGCGAGCGTTCAAGATAATGGACAGCACGAACAAGGCAGTGATCGTAGTAGCGGCTGGAAACAACAGCGAGACAGTAGGAGAGCCGAGCCTGTTCGGACACGGAAGCCAAGTTCCCGGAGCAGGGTACTATGTTTACCCCGCGTCATTCTCAGGGCTGGACAACATGATCAGCGTTTCTGCTTTGGGTGAATATCTCGGTGAGGTGATAACAGCTCCTTTCAGCAACAGGGGGGCTGACATAGGCGCGCCGGGAGTCGGCATACTAAGCACGTGGCTACAGGCTTCGGAGGCTAATATAGGGGATGACGGGGTGAGCGTTAGATCAGCGCAGGGTACGTCAATGGCTGCTCCTCATGTTGCGGGAGCGGCGGCTCTCATCGCTTCATACCTTCCTGAGCGCATAACGGCCTACCAGATCAAGCAGGCTATACTGATCAGCACAGAGCTTGATGTTTACGCCTCGCTGAATTACGCTGATGCCAACTTTGAGAATCTCGCGCAGGTAGGCTCTGAGGGACGGGACTATGACGACTACGAGGATTACGACATAAGCGACTACAGCGAGTCAACGGATGATGACGGCAGTTCATCGGGAGGATGCAACGGACTCAGCTTCGGAATTGCCGGGCTTGCTGCTGTGATGCTTGCCAGAAAAAGAATGAGCTGATAGAATATTGCGCTGTGATACAGGCCGGTGTGGCTCAGAGGTAGAGCAGCGCACTCGTAATGCGCAGGTCAACAGTTCGAATCTGTTCACCGGCTTTCAGGAAATGACCCGTCTGAAACATGGCGGGTTTTTTTGTGCCTTCTCTCGGAATGGTATAATGCGCCAATAATCCACAAGGAAGGAAGACTGATTCACATTGCGTAAAATTTTGTTGCTGCTTTGCGCGCTCTCACTCATGGCCGCCCCGGCAAACGCGGAGTTCGTTGCATTAGGACGCGGACAGTCAGCCGGAAGAATCATTTACTCCGTCTCAGACTCAGCGTACCTCACCAAAAGCGGATCGGCAATCACAGAGGAGGCTATATCTGGTCTCAGCGCCGCGGATTACGGCAAGAACGGCTTGACCGCTGACGGAAATTCACGGCTCATCCTGCGCTACAAGTCAGACAAGGCCGGAAGCGTCTCGTTCAGGATACTGCCGGGTGTTCCGGGCGCAAGGCTTGAGTCTCTCACCACAAGGCAGGCAATCACATCGGCACTGCCCCTCGCAAGCACGTCAAACGGCTATCAGGCATCGGCAGTGTTCATCGCTCCTGAGACATGGCCGGCGAGTATGTCCTACCCCCGCGGGGATTTCACCGTGACAGCTACATTCACGCCGTCAGACGGGGGAACAGGATCAGCGGAGACCCTCGTTGTGTTCCTCCTGGCTCCTCCTGTCGTGCTGATACACGGGGCATACGGGAGCTGCGAGAAGATGTTCGGCTACGCTACAGGCACGAACAAAGGAGTGTGGCCCAAGCTCTACAATGCCGGGCTCACTGTGGCAGGCTGGGACTATGACAGCAAAAAGTCCCCCAGAACCCTCATAGCCAGCAACACCAACGGCCTCGCGAATATCATCGCCGACACTCTGAACGCCCGCATCGCTCAGGGAATCGAGTCAACCCGCGCTGACCTCGTGACTCACAGCTCCGGCGGACTCATGGCACGTCAGTATTTGCGCAACGACATCGACACGGGCAACAAGACCGCCAACTCTTACGGACTCGGCACAGTGAGAAGGGTCGTAACGATAGCTTCTCCCAACCTGGGAACGCCTATAGCCTCATTGCTTGCGAAGAAATTCGACACTCTCCCGTCTTCGTGGCAGAACTGGCAGGCTAAATCTTGGTGGGAAAACACGGGCTACACTTTATTGAAGATGCTTGCTCTGAAGGGCGCCGGCGAGGCGATGGAGGATCTGGCGCTGGACAGCTCATATATTGCCGGGCTGGGTTACCCCGGGATTCCGTTCCACTCGGTTTACGGCAAAGTGAAGTCTGACGAGGACAAAATCAGCAAGCTCTTTGACGACGTTGTGAAGTCCGACATTGTAGCCTTGAGTCAAATCGACTGGCTTCCCAAGCAGCTTGTTGACACACTGACTTCCTCGAAACTTGCGCTCATCAGCGTAGTATTAAGGGGGATGTCTGACGATATACGCTTCAAGGAACTGCTCGGCGCGTTGTACGGGGATGATGACCATGATTTAGTCGTCTCAGAGACCAGCGCGAAGGATATTTTCCCGTCATCAGCGGTAACAGCGTTCACGGGGCTCGGAACTCACAACCACGTCATGATAGCGCAGCAGGATGATGTGGGCGACAGGGTGCTAGCACTCCTCAGGGGCGGGGCTGACAGCTTTATGGTGAACACGGCTTCCGCGTCGGAATATGATGCGGCGTTCGACAGCGCGCTTGACTCATTCGGGGAATATCTCCGTGCCAGCGATGAAGGAGACCTCAGCGAGTACATAGACGGCTCACTGAGTCTTGAGGCCGGAGAGCTTGTTACCGAATACTTGGGTGCCGACGAGGATGAGCCTACGACACAGAGCGTGAAGATTTCGGGCAGGTCCAGCGCGCCCTTCAGCGATGACGTGTATGTTGTCCTTGAGGACGAAAACGGCTCGGCAAAATTCTTCAGGATGGATCCCACCAACACGCAGTCATTCGATGTCGACATATGGGCAGACAGCGACAACAAAGGACTCTATGAGGTCTCGTACTTCACCGTTCAGAACGGCAGGCTGAAAATTTCCCCGGCTCAGACAGTGGCATATCCTCCCATGTTCACCGACAGCCACAGACCCGAAATACGTCGTCCCAGTACAATTTACGGCCATGCAGGCGATGAGATTCCCGTAGGACTCGTAGCTGTCAGCGAAAACGGCAACTACGACATATCCGCCCCCGCGCTTGGTGTCGTGTCATATGAGGTGTCAGACACTAGCGTCGCGGAAATCACTGATTCGGGGAAAGTCCGCGCGCTCAAGGAAGGTTCAGCCACGATAACTGCGACTGCTTACGGCCAGACAGTGAGCGTTGATTTTGTCGTGAAGCCCGCGGCCTCAGAGGCGGACACTACGAGGGATCTTGGGGATTCTTCCGAGGCTGGCGGCGTGGGGTCAGGGTCATCAAGCGGCTGCAGTGCAGGCTTCGGTGCTGTGATGATGCTGGCGGCTTTAGCGTTCGTGAAGTCGAAGCGTTAATCTGCAAAAAAATTCCCGGGGTCTTTGCTGACTCCGGGAAAATTTTTCCTGAATATCATTCCGCCGCAAATGTTACTTCAATATCCCCCGTTGACTCGAACATCTCGACTCCCGACGCGATATGTCCCAAGTATTGCCGGGTGAATCTCTCGCCGTTCTGCCTGTAGAGTATCACTAGGCTTCTTCTTGGCGGCCAGTAGATTATATCCCCGACCTTGTAGCCGTCCGATACCTGCCTTCCTGTTGGGAGTGCGTCCTCAAGGTGGTAGCACATCTCCCGATCGTACAGGTCATCCATCATGAGAGTGAGGGGGAGACGGCTGTACAGTTCGCGTGAGGCGGGGTTGTCCTGCAACGTGGCGTGAAGGGTCTTGCCTCCTGCCGTGATTGTTATGCGCATGTCGGCGGCGTATGAGCTTCCGGCCATGACCATAACCGCGAGAATTGTTGCTAGTACTTTGTTCATGAGTTACTCCTCCTCATGGCTTGCAGACTTTGCACGGCTTGTACCCTAACTGCCGGGCTTCGTCTACAGTCAGTTCCTTCACAAACTGCTTCACCGTGCGGCAATTGGGACGGTGATACTTCTTACCCTTCGCTGTGATGACCACCATATCAGCCGCCCAAGCAACCCCGGCCATCACCAGCAACATAATCACAGCCGCAAGTTTCCGCCTCACGGTCTAGCCTCCGCAGCCGCCCGCACAACCCTCACAGCCCCCGGAGCATCCTCCGCTGAAACGCCACGAGTTAATCACAGGCACGAATATATCTAGTATCGCCTGAACGTCATCACTTGCGCCGTCTGACTCAGTGAGTGAAAGATCCTCCATGACTAGGGGGAGTGTGTCGTTGCCGTCAAGAATCGACTGCACTATGTCCCGGAGAAGGATTCCTTTTGCCTCGCACACGGGGGTATCAGCAGGCGCGCGCGACCAGTCTACTTTTTCCGCTACAAGTTCTTCCACGTTTATACGCCTCCATAAAATGAAACCCGCAAGACCCACGTCCGAGTCCTGCGGGATTAATGACATTATAACGCTTGTTGCAACTGTTACAGTTTCGCCGCTATTGCCTGGATGAACTGCTTGCTGTCGACTACCTGAGGAACGACTCCCTCGCAGAGTCCGCTGAGGTCCTTCGTCATCACGCCGCCCTCGATTGTCGCGATTGTGGCCTTCTCCAGCTTGTCCGCGAAAAGCACAAGGTCGCCGTTGCCGTCAAGCTCGCCGCGCTTCCTGAGTGCTCCGCTCCATGCGAAGATTGTTGCTACCGGGTTGGTTGATGTCATCTTGCCCTCGTCGCGGTAACGGTAATAGTGCTTCGTTACTGTCCCGTGAGCCGCCTCGTACTCGAAGTTGCCGTCCGGTGAAACAAGTACGCTGGTCATCATCGCCAGTGAGCCGAAAGCCGTGCTGACCATGTCGCTCATAACGTCGCCGTCATAGTTCTTGCATGCCCAGATGAATCCGCCTTCTGAACGCATGACTCTTGCTACTGCGTCGTCAATCAGCGTGTAGAAGTATGTGATGCCGAGCTTGCGGAACTTTTCAGCGTATTCTTTCTCGAAGATGTCCTGGAAGAGCAGCTTGAATGTCTGGTCATACTGCTTGGAGATTGTATCCTTTGAGGAGAACCAGATGTCCTGCTTTGTTGAGAGGGCATACTCGAAGCATGAACGGGCGAATGACATTATGGAGCTGTCCTTGTTGTACATGGCCTGAAGAACGCCGGGGCACTCGTACTCGTAGACTGTCTC
>JAFSKV010000035.1 GCA_017448795.1 Synergistaceae bacterium
CGTTATCTCCTTGTCGCTCCGGAATATATTTCCCGTCAGCATCAGGTTCTCGATTTCGCTCCCGTCATTCAGTTTCAGTGTGTACATGCTCATTCCCTCCTTATCTCAGCAGCACAAAGAAGCTCGCCGGGTACGTCCCATAGGTCTGGGCCGTCGTGCTCAGCCTATACGCGCCCTCCATGAACGTCCAGTTCTTCGTGAGTGTAACTGTTCCTTCCCTGTACCATCTGGTATAAGTTCCGGCCATGATGTGAAGTTCCTCCTTTAACCGATGAGAATAAACGGCCAACAGTAGATATAATCCTCAGGCCTTGCCGTTGATGAAAGGGTAGAGTTCTTATTAGCCGCGGTTGCTCCCCCTCTGAGACCCTGAAGTGTCATTGCTGACCAGTTAGCCCCGTCAACTTTGTTTGCGAGCCAATACTTGCGCCAATAATGGAACAGTCCCGGATTCTGCGAGGCAAGAGGCCACATAATGGAGTCCATGTTGCCGTAAACGTCCCCTGATGAAGCGTCAATGCCTGAAATTGCGTACTGACTGGGCAGGAACATGCGCATTCCTGGTGTCCCTGTCCCTCCCGAGATCCAGTCCCTATATGTCAGGATGTTATCTGCTGACGGGACAACGGCCTTCAGTTTCTCCAAGAGTGCCGGGAACGTCTCAGTGTATAGCTTGGAATTTGCGAGCCCGCCTTCTGTCGTAGCGGTGTCGTTGATGTCGTACTTCCACGCGTCGCATTTGAGCCACACGACGATGTGATTAGCCTCAAAGTACGCCCCTGAATATGAATACAGGTTACAGCCGACGATCCTTGCAGTAACGCCCCCATCAATGTCGAAGTTCCAGTAACAGCCCGGGTAAAGCCCCTCAAAAGTTGCTGACCTTATGGCCTGTATCTGAGCAGCTGTTACCGTGTTGCCCAGGTTGTTTGTTACAACAAGACCGTTGTGCGTGTATGCGTTGTGAACGGTGATCGGGCTGATCTGACTCTTGAGCGTTGAAATTTCACCTGCTGACTTAAGCGACTCGAGCCACTGCGCTTCAGTCCCGGAAAAGCCGTGTTCCTTTGCGATTTCGTAGGCAGATTTCCCGTTGAGTGTCTGAGTGTCAGAATTCCAGTACGTCAAGAGTTCTGCATAGAGAGCAACGCATTTAGCTGCGAGCTGTGAGGGAAGTGCGGCGGTGAAATTGCGGATGATGTAGTAGCCGCGCCCTGATGACGTGCTGCCCTTGTACGGAGTTTTGAGGGTTATGTGTGTGTTGTCTGAGATTTCGAGTATCTCATAGTCTGACACGCCGTCAATGCTGAATATGTCGCCTGGATTGAGGCCGGCTGTAGCCCAATTAGTCCCGGAGCCTGTAACAGCCGTAGAATTGTATGTAATATTGACCGTGCCATTTCTGTACCAAGCTGTATAATTACCGGCCATTTATGATAATTCCTCCCTGTCTAGTTTCTGAGCTAATGAGCTGAGATACTGAGCCTGAGCGAGTACGAGTGCTTCCAAGCTGTCCAGGCGTGAAAGTATGTCAGCGTCTGTGTAATCCAAATCCTGCCATGTATTAGAGCCGTTGCCGACCTTTAGTCTGAGAGTGTCAGAGTCTAAAGCGATTTCGCCTGCCATAAGGACGGGGTTATCAGTCAGCCATTGGGCGGAAGTTTTCACGGCGAGGCACAGGTGAGACACATGAAGTGTGCTGCTGATTACGGCCATGAATCCCGCGCTCCTTTCTGTGTGATGTGTGAAAGAAGCCCCCTGCCTGCATCAGCAAGAGACAAGGGGCACGAAAGGAGAATTTGCTTTTAGTCCCCTGCAGCGGGGGCGGGATTCGCGCTGATAACCGTGATGCCTTCCAGAGCGGAGAGACGTCCTGCGTGTGCTGTTAGTGTTGTGTCCTGCTCTGTGTCTTTGGCCTCAATAGTCGTCATGCGTGTCTCGTGCGTTACGTCTTTTGCCTCAAGGGCTGCTATTGATGTGTCCTGCGCGGTGTCTTTTGCCTCAATAGTCGTCATGCGTGTTTCGTGTGTTGTGTCTGTTGACTGGAGGCTTGAAATGTCTGACTGAGCCTGAGTCATGTCTGAGCTGAGTGAAGAAATGCTTGACTCGTTGGCTGAAACTCTGTTAGCGAGGGCCGATGCGGCGGCATCAGTGACGGGGTTGCTGTAGTAGGCCAACTCGCTCCATGCAGTAGTCCCGTCGCCGAGCTTGTATTTCTTTGTGTCGATTTCGAGTCCTATTTCGCCCGCAAGGAGTACTTCATCCGCGCCCCACTGGCTTGCGTTCTTGTACTTGAACTGAATGCTGACACCGTACATAGTATTATTCTGAGTAGTAGCCATGAAAGACCCTCCGAATGAATTTGAGATTTACAGGGCAGGCGGTCAGATGGAAGACCCAAACGTCTGGCCTGATGGAGGGTATGATACACTGGAAATGTCAGGGTAAAAACGCTGTAATTCCTCATGTTGCGCGGGATTATCTCTGTTATGATAGCAGTTTTTGGGACAGGGGGGCGTGAATGCAAAAAAATTTTCAGGTATCACACTTCCACTTCCGCAGAGAAGGGATAAAGCGTTGACACAAGAGGGATTGAAGGTGTGGAAGCGGAATTTTCACATGGCCGTGAACGGAGGCGTGAAGGTGAAGAGCAAGTACCAGACCTGCGAGGGATATTTATACAATTACAGGAAGATGAAGGAAGACCTGAAGTTGTGGCGTGAACAGTTAGCGCGCTCGGAAAGTGGAGACGTACACGGAGCGGGGTATGAAGTACCGAGTGAAGGAGTGTCTCAACCAGTGGAAGACTGGGCGGAATACCGGGAGAAATTGCGGGCAGGGATAGACCGAATGTCGCGCATCACGGGGGCAATAGAGAAAATGCAGCGTCATTTAGTGGAGCAGGGAAGGCGTAACAAACGGAGCGGAGAAATGCTGTTTGTACTGGAATGGTATTACTTTGACGGGATGAAAGCGGAAGAAGTGAGCCGAGTATCAGGGTTAAGTTTGGTGACGATAGACGAGAGGCGGGGGGAAATAGTGAGGCGTTTAATGTGCTATATTAAGTATTAATGCGGAGAAAAGAGCGTGAAACCGGGGTTTTTTTGTGGTATAATAGAAAACGTAAAAGAATGGGAATGAACTAGACGAATTTTTGTGATCTTCATAGGACACACTCCTTCCAGGCATGGTGAGGGGTGTGTTCTTGTATGGTATATGTGAAGGTACTGGGAGCGGGGGGGGGGGGCGCGATTTGCGCGCCGAGGCTCAGCGTATTTCTAGCCACAGAAAATTTTTGACTTAGCACAGGAGGCAGGCATGAAGGAAGGAAGCGCAGCCCTAGAGGAATTGATGAGGGAGCGCGCGGAACATGAGAGGCTGAAGAAGGAACGTACCCGATTGAAGCTGATGCGTGAGCGTGGGGAATTGGTGGAATTGTCTGCAGTCAGGAAGTCGGCCGGGAATGTTATAGCCAACGTGAAGAAGAAGCTGCTTGCGTTTGAGGCGGTATTACCCCCGGTGTTGGAAGGCAAGGACAAGGCGGCCATGAAGGAGGAAATCCACCGTGCAGTGTTTGAGGCGCTAGAAGAGTTATCGGGGCTGTTCATGGAGGATTAAGGGGGATATGCGGTAAAATGGCGGTATTCCATAGTGCAGGAAGTGTTAATGATGACAGATATTATCGCGGAGCTGAAGGCCTTACCGTTCACGCTGAATGCCGAGCGTGATGACGGAGGAATATGCGTACATGTGAATGAATTTCCGGATGCTTATGATTATGGTGATACATATGATGAGACACTGGGAATACTAGCGCGCAGCCTGAAAGACTGTGGGCGCGTAATAGGGGATAATGTGGACAGCTGGCGGAAAGGGCGTGAAAAACAACTGCCTTACCTGCTGAAGATTCTTGTGTCGACAGAAGAGGAGCTGCTTGAATGCCTAAGAAAAGCCACGTGCGTAAATATCTGAGGTGCAACGGCTGTGTGTTATGGAAGGATACAGACCATGAATATTACCGCCAAATATGCGCAGACGGTGCGGAGCGGATAACGGAAGCCGAGTATTACGCGGGATTATGATAATTCCCGGAGAGATATTCGCGCCCCCGCCTGAGCTGAACATATCGGGTTGGGCAGATGTATACCGAGAAATTCCGCCCGAAGCGGCGTCAGAGCCCGGCCGATGGCACACAGACCGCGCGCCCTATCAGCGGGAAATGATGAACGCGATAAATTCCCCGTCAACAGAAAGAGTCGTAATGATGACGGCAGCGCAGATTGGGAAGACTGAAATTCTGCTTAACGTGATAGGTTTTTTCATCTCGCAGGATCCCTCGCCTATTTTAGTGATTCACCCGACGCTCCAAATGGGGGAAGCGTTCAGCAAAGACAGGCTATCGACAATGTTACGTGATTGCACGTGTCTTCATGGGCTCGTGAAAGACCCCCGGTCGCGCGACTCCGGTAACACGCTTTTGCACAAGACATTTCCGGGCGGTCATATAACGATAGCCGGGGCGAACAGTCCTGCATCACTGGCGAGTCGTCCAGTAAGGATACTGTTATGCGATGAAGTTGACCGTTACCCTGTATCAGCCGGGCAAGAAGGCGACCCTGTAGCACTAGCCATGAAGAGGACACAAAATTTCTGGAACAGGAAAATCATCCTTGTATCAACGCCGACCCTATCGGGGGCATCGCGAATAGAGACGGAATATAACCAGTCGACGCGCGGTGAATGGATGCTACCGTGCCCAGTTTGCGGTGAATATAACGCGTTGGACTGGGAGCGAGTGATATACCGAGACAGGCGCGAGCCCGTGATGTCGTGTGTTTCATGCGGTCAAGAAGCGGGGGAGTCATTGTGGAAGTCCCAAAGCCCCAAAGGGATATGGCGAGATGAACGAGAAAGTGTTATCCGTGGATTTCACATGAATGCGCTTGCGAGTCCATGGGTGTCATGGTCTGACATAGTGAGCCAGTATCAGCAGGCATATACCGGAGGGCGTGAACGTCTCAAGGTGTGGCGTAATACGGTGCTGGGGCTTCCATTTGTGTCAGTATCAGACACGGTAGAAGTAGAGACAGCGCAGGAACGTTGCGAGGAATACGGGTGTGAAATCCCTGATGGAGTGTTAATTCTGACGGCCGGTGTAGATACGCAGGATGACAGGTTAGAATACGAAATCTTAGGGCACGGGTTGAATAATGAAACATGGGGGATATTTTACGGTGTTATTAAGGGCAATCCTTCTAGTGTTAGTGTGTGGAATGAGCTTGATGAAGTACTCACGCGAGAATGGAATTATGCTGACGGAGGGAAAATCCGTGTTGCCTGTGCGTGCATCGACAGCGGAGGGCATCATACCGACGACGTATATAGATATGTGCGAGGGAAGTCGAAGCGCGGAATATTCGCCGTAGTAGGGCGCGGTGGATTAGGGCGGCCTTCAGTTGGAGCGGTCTCACATAATAACCGTCTGAGAGTGCCATTAATCACGCTAGGAGTGAACACGCTGAAAGGTGAAGTGTATTCTCGTCTTCAGGCATTGCCCGGTGATAACGGTTATTGTCATTTCCCTGCGGATAAAAGGCGTGGTTATGGAGAGGGTTATTTTTCTGGGCTTCTCAGTGAAAGCATGGTAATCCGTCATCGTGGTGGTGTGAGTTATGCAGTGTGGGAAAAGACCGATCACCGAGCACGGAATGAGCCGCTAGACTGCCGGGTGTATGCGCTAGGGGCGTTCAAGATACTCAACCCCGACATGAAGAGGCACACGCGCAATCACGGCGGTAGTCCCCAAGTCAAAAGCGTGAAGAAGAAGCCGCGTCCCGGAATACTAAGGCGTGGTATAGTGATGTGAATGGAGGTCATGATGAATTACCGTGAGAAGATAGAAAGCCTGAGAGAGAGGCTTAGGCGTTACCGGCAAGCAGAAGATGCGGTGTTGACGGGGCAAAGCTACGAGGTTGACGGAATGAGGTTGACGCGTGCTGACCTGAAGACAATAGCGGGGATAATCGCGGGTTTAGTGGCAGAAATCACCCGTTTAGAATCGCGTGAAATCCCGGCCATGAAGCGAAGCCGGATGCGTGTAGCAATTCCTTCTGACAGTATGAGGTTCCGGCCATGAGCTACATCAAGTCCCGCCATGCACCGAGGAGTCCCGAGTCCCCCCCGCCAGTGAGGAACAGCGGCTACAGCCAACACGGGGCGAGTCGTTCAAAGCCTGCGTTTCTGTCATGGTTTGCAGAGTCCCGTTCAGCGCATGAGGACATCACGGAGAATCAGGAGTTATTGCGAGAACGTTCGCGTGATCTGTACGCAGGAGGCGGACCTTTAGGGCGTGGAGCTGTTGACAGGTTAGCGTTAAACGCAGTTGGTTCAGGATTGCGATTGAACGTGAGGATAGACCCTGAGCTATTAGGTATGACGGATGACGAGGGGCGCAAATGGACAGCCAGAGTTGAGTCAGAGTTTGATTATTGGGCATCGTCAAAATCAGCGTCATATGACGGACAGCTATCATTCTACGAGATGCAGGCGTTAGCGTTCAGGAGCGTGCTTCTTGACGGAGAATGTCTGCTTAGGCTGCGTGATACCCCGTATCATAGCCGTAATATCTACACGTTATGCTTGGAACTGATAGAGTCAGAGCGATTGACGACCGGGGAAGCACATAGCATGCTGTCGAAGATACCGGCTGACGGAGTGGAATGTGATGAAAACGGTCGGCCTATAGCATACTGGGTAGCGAACAGGAATCCCAATAGTACCCGGGCCGGGCTGCCTCCATTAGAATGGAACAGGTACGAGATATACACGGGTTTCCCGGAGCGGCGAGTGATGTTTTTGCTGATGGATTCCGAACGCATAGGGCAGAAAAGGGGAGTGCCATTTCTCGCGCCTGTGATAGAACAGTTAAAACAATTGGGACGTTACACGGATGCGGAGTTAATGGCCGCGGTGATTTCAGGAATGTACGCGGTATTCTTTCAACACGAGCCGCGCCCCGAGGGAGCAATCGGAGAAGAGGAATACGCATCCGAAGAAGGATTGGGAGATTTTCCCGGTCTTGAGGGTATAAGCCAGAAAGAAATGTACGGTATGATAATGGACTTGCCTGAAGGAGTGAAACCGGTCGGTATCAGCCCCTCCCGTCCTAACACGAGCTTTGACGCGTTTGTGTCGAGCCTTTTGCGCCAAATCGGGGGATGTCTCGGCATTCCGTCTGAACTATTGACGCTGAATTTCACGGCCAGTTACAGCGCGAGTCGTGGAGCATTGCTAGAGGCGTGGAAATTGTTCCGTTATTGGCGTTCATGGTTCAGCGAAAATTTCTGCCAGTGCGTATATGAAGACTGGCTGACCGAGGCTGTGATGAAGGGGCGAGTGTCAGCACCTGGCTACATGGATGATGATTATATACGGAGCTTGTACACGTGGGCGGAATGGACAGGTCCGAGTCAAGGGCAGCTGAATCCCGTGCAGGAAGTGAACGCAGCAATTCTGAAAGCACAGCACGGGCTGAGCACATGGCAGCGAGAGACGAGCGAATTAACCGGTGGAGATTTTGACCTTAACATGAAGCAGAAGAAGCGTGAGGAGTCATTGATGACGGAGGGAACGAATGTACAAGATAAGGGATAACGGAGAAGTTTACCTATACGACGCGATAACCGACGGAATAACGGCGCGGAAATTGTTGCAGGAAATCCCAGATGGTGACGAAGATTTATCATTGCACATAAACTCGTCAGGCGGCGATGTATTCGAGGCAATATATGTGTATAACCTGCTGAAATCGCGCGGCAACGTCAAAGTTTATGTTGACGGTATATGCGCATCGGCGGCAAGCATAATCGCAATGTCAGGTTCTCGTGTGATAATGAATCAGGGAACTATGATGATGATACATAACCCCGTGAGCTCAATAACCGGGACGAGCGCGGAATTGCAGGACATGGCCGGGCTTCTCGATAAAATCACCATGAGCATAGCCGGAATATACATGCAGAAGACCGGGTTAGCGCAGGAAAAGATACTTGACTTGATGGCCGCTGAAACATGGATGCATGATTACGAGGCCAAAGAACTTGGCTTCTGTGATGACGTGAACCGAGGCGAAACCCCCCGTCAGCAAAACCTGAAGACATATGAGGACGGAGTGAGGGAGGAACGTGCGCGTATAAAAGCCCTCGACCAAATCCGAACGGTGAGGAACGCGGCCATGATAGACGACGCGAAGTACAAGACTCCCCGTAGTGCTGACAGTATAGCGTTGGAGCTGCTGAAGATGGAGGCATATTCACGTGATGCCGAGTCAGTGCCTGTGATGCTGAAAGAGCCTGACGGAATCCGTGACATAGCAAGCATAATCAATGAGGCGAGGGGCTGGAGATAATGAGTGAGAAGACACAGATGCGCGAGGTAACATCATGGAAGGAGACGCAAATCCCGAATGATCTTGTGGCCGGAGCGACTTTGTACACCGACGGTATATGCCGCATCGAGATACCGGGAGAATATGAGCGCGGTGAATTGATGATGGAGACCGGGACAGGTTGGGAGAAGGCGACGCCTGAAGGGCTCCAGACATGCAAGGACGCGTGTATCTTGGGACGGAGCTTTGAGCTTGGCGAAGACGAGTACACACAAGCCCCGTGTTACTACTGTGGGCGTTTCATGATGAGGAAAATCCGAGTGAACGGGCACAAGCTAAGCGACTTGGACGGCCCGGAGCAGTTCCAAGTGATGGACTGTCTGAGGCGGAAAAGAATCATGCTAGTGTGATAAAATTATCACTGGGGAATCAAGGAAAAAATACAATAACCTGTGATCAATCGTAAAAGGGTTGTATCCATAAGAGGAAAAACAAAGCTCCTTCTGTCAGCCAAGCACAGAGGGGGCTTATTTTATGCGTGAAAAGGAGCGGTGAAAGTTGTTTAATTATTTCGATACCAACTATTTAATTGGTGTCCTTGAAAAGACGATGCCATTAAAGACGTTCTGCCGGATGCGTTTCTTTGACACAGCGCACCCTGAACCGTCGCCATCGCAGACAGTTAGCTTTGAGTATCAGGCGGGTAACATGAGATTAGCCCCCTACACGTCAGAGAGGCACGGAGGAGTGGCGACTGAATCACGTGGCTATGAGGTGAGGACTTACAGGACACCTTATCTTGTGCCGAGCAGAGTAATCACAAATGATATTCTGATGCAGAAGATGTTAGGCGAATCCCCGTTCAATTCTGGGATGACCCCCGAGGCTAGGGCAGCGCAGATAGCAGCACGTACAGTGATGGAGCTTCAGGACAAGATACAGCGCAGGGAAGAATACATGTGCGCCCGGTGCTTACAGGACGGCGAATTATTGATAGACGGTCCCGGAGTACATGAGCGTGTTGACTATGGATTTACCGGGATCGAGACAGTGGAAGCTGCTGACAAATGGACGGTGAATTTTGACATACCCGGATATTTGGGCAAACGTGCGCAGGGTCTCAGGAAGAAGGGTTCAAACGCGAATATTCTTGTGCTTGGGACAGATGCAGCCAACGCGCTACTAGCGAACAAGTCAGTAACAAAATTGATGGACATGCGCCGAGTTGAGGCAGGGGAGATAAATCCCGGCGAGATAGAAGCGGGCGTGCAGTATCTGGGGAGATTGTCTATACCCGGTCTTTATGTCGACATGTACAGCTACGATGCCTACTATGAGGACGAGGACGGGACAGCGCAGCCGTATTTTGACCCTGATACGGCCATGCTTATATCTGACAGGGACAAAGGGCTTATGCTTTACGGTGCAGTAACATACATAGACGGCAAGACGGGGGAATATAGGACAGCGTCAATGCCTTACGTTCCGTACAAAAGCTGGAGCGTGAACCCGCCCGTTCAGGAATTGTTCCTAGCATCCCGGCCGCTGCCGATGCCGAGGGATTTAACGTCATGGTGTGTGATGAAGCAGGTAGTCTAACATTCCGTCAGCAGTTTCTGATAGACACGCAGGACTTCCGAGCATGGTTTGACCCTGAAACGTTCGGTAAATTTCATGATGTAGACGGTCATAAAGTGCTTGGGGTACTCGTGAAAGTGAGGCCGTCGGATGACATGCCCATGTCTGGGACGGAAGGCTATGCTGTTTCATCGGCGCGGCTGTACGTGAGGAAGAGCGATGTATCAGGAGTGAACGCGGGGCAGTCAGTGAGGATAGACGGTAGGCTATGGACGGTGAAATACTATGACGATATCGGGGAAGCAGTGTACCGTATAGGCTTGGAGGGCAACGACCAGTGAACGGTTTCGTGATAAATGTCAACATGGCCGGGGTTGAGCGCATGAAGTCCTTATTGTTGCACGCGCCGAAATTGTTAGAACAGGCCATGAAGAATATCCGGAAGGAAGTCCTGAAAGCGGCCAAAAAGTCAGCAGCAAGCCGAGCGTCAGAAGAATACTTCATCAAGAAATCGGGTGTAACCCGTGAAATGACTCTTAGGGGGGACTCACTTGTGCTGCGTGGTTACCGTCAAAATCTAGCGGACTACAAGATGAGCCCCAAGCGTCCCGGTTACAGGAAGAACGGAATAACCGGTGCAGTGATGCGAGAGGGCGGAATGAAGAAGATTCCTTCAGGTTTTGTGATACGTGGGAAATCCTCCGGGAAAATTCTCGGAATGATACGCACAGGCAAGCCCCGCAAAGCCTACAAGGCCCTGATTTCGCCCGCAGTGCCTCAGCTGATGGAGAACCCGCGCGTTCAGGAAGGCGTGGTGCGAGACACGGAGGAAGCCGTGAGGTTGACAGCAGCGAATGAGACGGCAAAAGCACTCAGGATGTGGAGGTGATGACGTTTGACAGTAACAGACATGCTCGACACGATAAGTGAGGAACTGAGGAAGATATTCCGGGGTTACAGCCTGCCGAACAAGCTCGGAGTGATGCAGGAGGTGAGGATATTTCAGCAGTACATCCCACAGCCCGCGGGCATCACGGTAACCGACAGATTGTCAGGCGTGGCGAATTACACCGAGTCAGATTATGAGCGAAATTTTCCCGGTATAGTCGTGAAACTTGGAGACATAACGGACTCAGATGACCGCCGGCTTGAAGTCAACAACACCGGGCTGCGTCTTCTTTTTGGTGTATATGATGACTCGCCAGATGGAGAAGGTTGGCGCGATGTTGCGGGTATGATGGAGAAAGTCCGCTTTGAGTGGCTCAAGGACAGGATAATAGCCGGGAAGTTCAGGATAATTCTGCCGATAACGACACGGCTTCTAGATGACACGTACCCTGTTTATTTCGGAGAGATGACATGCGGAGTGGAGACCGGGATTCCGAGGCGACCGCGTGATTTTGTGTACGGTATCCCGCCTAATGCGCCGCCGTACGAATACAGGCCGTGAGCGGTATGCACGGACATAAACGCCCCGGCCTGCGGGTAAACCTGTAAATCTCAAATTTATTTGGATGGAGTGATTATAACATGAGCTACACGCACGGAGTCTACATAAGCGAGGCAGAGACGGCCATAACCGCGCCTGTAACCGGGTATTCTGGTCTCCCTGTCTGTATTGGGACGTCAGCAAAAGGCCCTGCTAACACGCCGACGCTGATAACACGCTACGAGGAAGGCACAGACATTTTCGGCTCAAGTTCTGACTGGGAGGCCTGCACGATCAACGAGTTTCTTTACACGGAATTTGCGCTGTACGGTCAGAGCCCCGTTGTGATAATCCGCGCATCGGAGGCAGGTGCACAGGGAATAATAGACGCACTCGGCCATGTGGGGGAAGTTTTCCACAAGTATCGGTTAGTGCCTGGGATAATTCTCGCGCCGGGCTGGAGTCATTTGCCAGAAGTTGCCGCTGTGATGTCGCAGGAAGCCTCGAAAGTCTCAGGAGTCTTCCGGTGCATATCAATATGTGATGCTCCCGGAGATTCATACGCAGACATTCCTTCATGGAAGACAAGCAAGAACTATGTATCATCGCGTCAGATACTGTGTTGGCCGAAGGTGAAACTTGGTACGCGTGCCTATCACATGTCGTGTCATCTCTGCGGAGTGATGAACGCTACGGATAATTCTCGCGGTGATGTCCCGTACAAGACACCATCAAACGAGATACTTCAATGCGAGGGCTGTGTGAATGATGCAGGTGATGAGGTGCTTTTGACGCTTGAGCAGGCAAATTACTTGAACGGTCAGGGTGTTGTTACAGCGCTCAATTGGACGGGGGGTTGGCGTGTCTGGGGCAACAACACGTGTGCTTATCCCGCCAACACAGACCCTAAGGACAGATTTATCCCGGTCCGGCGCATGTTTGACTATATCGGGAACACGTTCATCAATACGTTCTGGCAGAAGGCCGACCAACCGATGACAATCCGTCTCATCCGCGAGGTAGTGAACAGTTTCAACCTTTACCTGAACGGATTAGCAGCGCGAGACATGATCCTTGGAGGGCGCATAGAGTTCCGAGAGAATGAGAATGTTCTTACGGACCTGATGAACGGGATTCTGAGGTTTCATGTGTTTGTGACACCGCCAGTGCCTGCTGAGACGATAGAAGGAATCCTAGAGTATGACCCGGATTATCTGAGCGCGCTTTACGAGGCAGTGAGGGGGTAAGAACATGAGTAACATAGTCCCAGAGAAGAGCAACAATTTCACGGTATATGTAGATGGATCGGAGCAGGCCGGAATAGCCGAGGGTAATTTTCCCTCTGGCGAGTTCATGACGACCGAAATACGCGGGGCGGGAATAGCAGGCGTAATAGACTCGCCCGGCATTGGCCACATGCAGAGCCTGACAGTTGAATTAACGTGGCGTGCAGTAACAGACAGCTTTCTTGATTTGTGCGAACCCGTCGGGCATGAATTGGACATGTACCGTGACGATTTGGCGTTTGACGCGGGCAGGGGCGAATACGTCCACAGGAGCGTGAATGTCTACATCAAGGCAGTAACGAAAGCATACGAGCTAGGCCGTCTTGTGGTGAATGACGCAGCCGAGACCAAGACGACGCATGAAGTGTATTACATGAAGGTGTTTGTTGACGGAGAAGAAGTGCTAGAAGTCGACAAGTACAACTTTGTGTACAAGGTGAGAGGCGTGGATTATCTGGCAGAAACCCGGCGCGCTCTCGGAAAATGGTAGTATAATAATATTGTCGCAATCCATGAGTATGCAATCTGCGGATATGAAGTTATCGTTGCTCCTCTCATACAGCAATGAAGATTTCACGGCAGGTTGTACGCAGAACCGGGGGTTTTTCCGTGAGAACTCCCGGTTTTGTTTTGCGTGGTCATCCCGGAGTTTTTGCCAGAAGGTACAGCAGGAAGCCTATACCAAGCTGGACAATCATGAAGATTATTCCTAGCAGGGACAAGCTCCATGTGATGAAGTCCTTGATGTCGTCTATTATGTTGTTGGTGTCGTTGACGGCCTGCGCGAGAATGTCTGTGTCTTTGTCGTGGATGTCCTTGCGCACGTATTCTTCAGCCATGGCGCATTACCCCCTTCAGGAGCCAGACGGTGAACAGCCCCGCGGCAATCCATGACACGGAGACACCGAGTACAACGCCCCAGAACTGGCGGCGCAATGAACGCTTCCACTCGTCATAGGGCTTGGTGGGATGACGTTTCCGCAGTTTTTCACTGATACTCACGAGAACACACATCCTTCTATTTTTATGGGATGGACAAATTATATCATCAAGGAGGAAATCACCATGAAGATAACCCTAACGCGCCCCGTTCCCTACAAGGACACGGAGCTTCATGAACTCACCGCCGATTTTGACACGCTGACCGGGAACGACCTTATATCAGCTGAGGAGAATATGAGGCGCAACAAGCCGGATGCGCAACTATGGGGGACGCTGCACATAGCCCACATAGCAGCCAAAGCCTCGCACATTCCGGCAGAAGTCATTCTGAAACTCTGCGCAAAGGACTTTATCGCCCTGTCAGCCGGGGTCATGAATTTTTTCGGCGCAATAAGCTCGGAAGTATCAGCTCCGGAACTTACAGACGATTGATAGTAACCCTTGCATCGTGTGAACTTGGCACGAGCATACCCGATTGGATGAACGTCCCCCTGAATGATATAGTCCCCTGGGCAGAAAGTATCAGGGAGCATCAGGACGAGCAGACCCGGTATCTCAGGAAAAGCCGTAACGTAAGGAAGTGAGAACATGGCCAATGTATTAGAGTTTGCGCTGAATATGTCTATGCTGATGAGCGGAAATATAGTCAGCAGTTCCGCCAAAGCCTCGCAGGCATTAACGGGGCTTGAGCAGAAGATGCAGGGCTTCCGTAAAATGGGGAGCCTGATGAGTGCGTTTCAGTCGCAGCAGTCGAAAGTAGAAGGTCTCCGTCAGAAGATGGTAGCCGCGCGTGAGAAGGTAAGGCTGATGCGCGAGGAAATGCGCCGGACAGATCAGCCAACAGCGGCCATGCAGAAGAGATTTTCGCAGGCTCAGAAGGAAGCCGGGCTGCTTGGAGAACAGTTTCAGACACAGAGGAAAAAGCTAGCCGACCTGAACAGCGAGCTATTGCGGTCAGGTGTAAACACAAGCCGTCTCATAAGTGAACAGAATAAACTAGCCGCCAATACGGACAAGGTGAAGGAAGCGCAGGAACGTTTAACGCGTGCGCAGAAAAGATATTCGTCATTGCGTGCGCAGGTTTTTGACTGGAACAACGTCAAGGGCGCATTCATTCAAGCGGCAGCGGCGGTTAAGGCAATAGAGGCGCCTGTGAGGCTAGCGGCTGACTTTGAGTCTGCAATGGCGCGTGTTAAGGCAGTAGGTTTCACAGACGGCCGGGACATGGAAGGGTTTAACCTGATGAGGGAGCAGGCGTTGAGGCTAGGGGCTGACACGAAATTTACGGCGGTAGAGGCAGCCCAAGCGCAGGAGAATTTGATACGCGCCGGTATGACCCCCCGTCAAGCAATGGATGCCATGACCGGGACGCTTAACATGGCCGCGGCTGAAGGGTTAAGCATAGACGAAGCGTCGGCAATAATCGCAAAAGGGCTAGGAGGCATGAACCTTGAGGCGAAACTAGCCCCGCGTTATGCTGACGTTCTGGCCTACACGTCATCAATGAGCAACACGAACATCCGCGCGATATCCGAGGCAATGAAAGTAGCAGCCCCAGTAGCAGCATCCCAGAATATCCCATTGGAGAAAGTGGCAAGCTATATCGGAGTGTTAGCGAATAAAGGATTTGAGGAGTCGCAGGCAGGGAACGCGGTCTCGTCGGCCATATCTCGCCTGGCGACAAGAAGGGGCGACGTGGGCAAGACGCTTGACGCTCTCGGCATCCGTGTCATGACGAAATCGGGCGGTCTTGTGGAGCTTCCCAACATAATGCTGCAGTTGTCGAAGAAATTCGAGGGCATGGGAGAATTTCAGCAGATGGGCTACATGTCGAGGATATTCGGGCAGGAATACGGGAAGGAAATGCTCGCGTTCATGGCCGCAGTGAAGTCGGGCGAACAAGAGAAGCTGCAGACTGGGACATACGTCGAGTCCTTTGGATGGTCGGGTAAACAGGCAGATATAAATCTTGACACACTGAACGGTCAGATAGACATACTCAAATCCGCGTGGGACGGCCTGCGTATCACGATCGGCGAGACGTTTAGCCCCGTAATCCGCATTGGTGTTGAGACGCTCTCGTCGGGGCTGTCAAAAGTCAACGCTGTGATGAAAAGTTTCCCCAAAGTGTCAAAGGGAATCACGTGGCTTTTTGCGGGTGCGGCCATGAGCAAATCAATAGCCGGGATAGCCGGGATAGCGAAGGCGTTAATCCAGTTACCATTTGCGAAAATCGCCCTCTGGAACGCCGAAAACGCCGCGGCCATAGCAGCAGGTACAGGCAAGCTCGGCATAATGTCGCGTGTACTTTCCGGCATGGCGCATCCTATAGCAGCACTCAAGGCGGGCATCACCGGGCTGTTCTCGGTCATGTTGCATCCTATAGCAGCACTCAAGGGCGCGCTGATGGGACTGTGGGGCTTAGTCTCAGCTCATCCTATAATCGCCCTCGGGACTCTCATAGCAGGCGGGATTGTTCTTGCCTACAATAAATGCGAGTGGTTTAGAAACTGGTGGGACTCGTGGACGCTCCCTGACGTTTTCGCGGTTCTTGTCGACTATGCTAACGCGGCTGTTAATTACGTTAAAGCTCCGTTTGTTGACTTCTACAACTGGCTGACGGGACTCTTTGAGGGCTGGAATCCTTTCGCGGATGTCAAAGCTCCTGAGTTTGTGGACGTGGGCAAGGTTCGCGTAAGCACGGGCGGAAGCATGCAGGTAACAAACGCTATGAGAGTACTCGGAGGAGACATGCCCCCTGGAATCAAGCCTCACGCTAAAGGCGGCATACTCACAACCCCTCACTTAGGCCTCGTAGCAGAAGCAGGGCCTGAGGCAATAATCCCATTGACCGACAAGACGCGGGCAGTTCCTCTCCTGATGCAGGCAATGAGTCTGTTAGGGATGAGCCTAAGCCCGGCCATGTCTTCACAGTCA
Organism: Synergistaceae bacterium; assembly: GCA_017448795.1. GTDB lineage: Bacteria > Synergistota > Synergistia > Synergistales > Aminobacteriaceae > JAFUXM01. The sequence goes on from JAFSKV010000035.1 coordinate 16,559, forward strand.
GCAGGAATTACAGCACTGAAAGGAGCACCATCATATGAAATACCCGGACAATCTTATAGAAGCGGTGATTTTACTGGGGCTGTTCACGCTGATAGCAGTTACGCGCCGGTAGTGAACATGACGGTGAACATAACGGGGGCAGAAGCGCAGGATTCGGAGAGCATAGCCGGGCGCATCAGGCAGGCAGTGATTGACGCGCTCGAAGAATTATCGGGATATAAGGAGCGTGTAGCTTATGCGTGAGTATATGACAATGTCGGGAGACAGGTGGGACTTGATAGCGTACCGTCTTTATCCTGACTCAGGAAGGGAGCGTAACATGAGCCGTCTTATCATGGCCAATTCTGATTATGTAGGGGTTGTGATATTCCCGGCGGGCGTGAAGCTGAATGTCCCTGATGAAGTAGTGAGGTCAGCAAAGATAATTCCACCTTGGAGGAGGGGATCGTGATGGAAGATGTAATTTCACGGGTTGAGTCAGAAGTCGAGTCGATAATATACGTTGTGGGAATGGCTGTTGTTGGAGGGCTTGCCAGTTTCTTCAAGAACGACGACGGGCATCCGAACTGGGGTAGGATACTCGCGGCGGTAATAACGTCTGCCTTCAGCGGGTTATTGTCGTATGAAATCACGTACGCGATGGGATTCGATATCCACATTCAAAGCGTTGTTGCGGGAATTTCGGGTTACGGCGGGGGGACTATGTTAGATGAGGCCATGCAGAAGTTGCACGATATTATCATGAAGCATGCGGATGACAAATTCGGCGGCAAGAAGTAAGGCCAATGCTTATTATCCTTTCATGGCCGCCCATATCTGCACAACGGCTATGGCTAGGGCACTGAGTGTTACAGTGATGCCCGCGACTGTCCACACTTTTGACCACACGCCAGACACAGCGGCCTTGATGTCGTTCATCGTGTCAATTATGCCGTCAATCCTGGCGTTCATGGCCTTCACTTCGCCGCGTATTTCGGCAATTTGCGCCTGGCAGCGTGCCTCGCTTGCCTCCTCTTTGGCCTCTATCCGGGCTATGTTGGCTTTCGTAAACTCCTCCATGCGCCTCAATGTCTCATGGAACTCACTGCGTGTTACATACTCTTCACTCATAGCAATTCACTCTTTTACGTTGGGATGTGATTATTATAGCCCTGGTAAATATCGTATACGAAGGCAAGGATATTACACGCGACATTGCCCCCTTCATCACCGCGTTTACTTTCACTGACAACTCCGGAGGCCAGTCCGACGACATTTCATTAACCCTTCAGGACAGGGGCTCGTTATGGCTCAATGATTGGACACCGTCAAAAGGTGATACAATACAGGCTGCAATCGTAGGAGATGTTGCCTCTCTGAGATGCGGGGCGTTTGAAACCGATGAAATATCTTACTCAATGCCCCCTCATATACTCACGATAAAAGCCGTTTCTTGTGCAGTCCGCAAAAATTCCCGGTGGGAAAATCATAACCGTTCATGGGAAAATACTACCCTCCATGAAATCGCCTCTGATATAGCACAGTCAGCAGGCCTCTCACTGTTCTATGACGCTGAGGACTTCCCAGTCGACAGACGCGAACAGACTCACACCGCAGATTTACCCTTCATCGAGGAGCTTTGCAGGTCTTACGGGCTCAGTGTCAAAGTCTCAGACGAAAAGCTAATCATATTCAGCGAGGAAGATTATTCCGGGCATGACGCGCAGCTCATAATCACGCCCGATGATACCCGCCTCATCAGCGCGCGGTTCACGTCAAAGTCAGCCGAAATTTTCAGAAAGGCTCATGTCAGATATCATCACCCCGTCAAAGATGAAGTATATGAAGCCGAATACGAGGACGAATGCACCGAAGGAAGCGGGCGCGAGCTTGAAGTGTATGAACGCGTCGACTCGAATGAGCAGGCACTCTCAGTCGCAAAAGGGACTCTTTCACGTGTCAACAGCAGGGAAATCACGGCCTCCCTGACGCTCAAAGGAAGCCCCGATTTCTGCGCAGGCGTGAACGTTATGCTTGACGGCTTCGGCATGTTCAGCGGGAAATATTTCATCGACAAAGCGTCTCATTCAGCCGGAATTTCCGGGTGGACAGTCTCACTTAGTCTCAAAATGGGCGGGGAAGCCAAGAAATCCGTCAAGAAGTACAAGGCACATTCACGGGTAAAAGTCCCAACGTCAACCGCATCACAGGGGGGGGTTCTTCTTGCTGACGACTCAGAAGGATACTGAGGGGCTGTTACGTTTCGGCCATGTCTCGGAATATGACGCTAAAAGGCACATGGGGCGCGTTTCATTTCCTGCTACTGGGACTGATTCGGGCTGGCTTCCTGTCCTTGTCTCATTCTCCAACGGCAACAGGTGCGAGGCTCATATCGACATAGGGACTCACGTGGCGTGCGTCATGTCCGGCGAAGGCTCGGAGCTAGGCGTGATACTCGGCGCGTTCTATGACGACAACAATTCTGCTCCTGACGGCGATATGAATATTTGGCGTACCCGGTTTGCTGACGGTACAGAAATCTTCTATGACAGACAGTCTCACACTCTCACGGCTGACTGCACAGGGGATGTTGAGATTATTTCAGGGGGCAACACTGACATTCAGGCGGGGGGGAACGTCTCCATCACAGCGGGTAACTTCTCGATAACCTACAAGAGCGGGGACTCGTCTTTGGGCATTTCGTCGCCGGGCAAGATTAATATTTTTTCGGCTGACAGTATGGACATGAAGACGATGAAGGATTTCACGCTCAGGGTTGCGGGGGATATTGACATGAAGGGAAGGCATGTAACTATTGAGGAGGGCTTGATTTGACCGGGTCAATAGGGTCTATCACGTTTGTAGCATCAGAGAATTTCACACGGACTTTCACGGGTCTCAAGTTTTCGCGCAAAGCCTCATACACGGAGCATAAGATCATCGGGCGGTCAGGCTTAGCTGAATTTACGGGAAATGACGCGGCTACATGTTCACTCAGCGTGAATTTCAGGGCTCAGGACGGGCTTAATCCCACAAAAGAGCTCACAGAATTACGCGACCTTATGACCAATCACGAGCCTGTACCCTTTGTGCTTGCAGGCGAGGTTATGGGACGGGGGCTATGGGTCGTCGAAAGCGTGAACACTGACATTGAGATTGTCGACAGCGGGGGGTTCATACTGTCAGCAAAAGCCGACATATCACTTAAGGAGTATCTCGATGAAGGAGTATGAGCTTGTCATTCCTGCTAACGGGGGAAACTGTGTTGACTTTTCGCCCCCTTCTGTGCGCGCTGAAATCCTCCAGAATATACGCACCATCATCACAACCCCTAAGTATTCCGTGCCGTTGTTCCGTGAATTTGGGCTTGATGAAACCCTCACAGACTCGCCCATGAATATAGCAGGGTCAAAGCTGAAGAGCGATATAATCATGGCCGTAAGAAAGTATGAACCCAGAGCTTCAGTTACACACATTGAGATTGTCCCGGACAATAACGGAAGATTAGCATTCCGTCTCAGAATCAGGATACCATCACAGGAAGGATAACAGCATGAAGAAATCTGACTTATTCCCCGCGCTCCCTGATATAAATTTTACCGACAAAGACCCGGAGTCCGTCAAAGCAGAGATAATTTCCGCCTATGAGTCCGCATCAGGAAGGACGCTCTCAGTGTCAGACCCGGTATATCTGTTCCTGTTGACTGTGGCAAGCGTCATCATTCAGCAGCGTAACATCATAGACATAGCAGCAAAGAACAACCTGATAGCCTACGCAGAAGGGGCTTATCTCGACCATATAGGCGCATTGCTCGGAGTTACACGCCTTGATGACGAGCCCGACGAGTCTTTTCGCGGACGCATCTACATTGCCCCCGAATCTTTCAGCGTCGCAGGACCCTCTAAAGCCTATGAGTTCCACGCTAAGAAAGCTCATCCTGATATTCTCGATGTCAAGATTCTCACTCCTCCTGACACTGAACCGGGACATGTCGAAATTTACCCCCTCATGAAGGGCGGTCTCTTACCGTCAGCAGAAATCATTGATGCCGTCTTCATGGCTTGCTCTGATGACACAGTCAGGCCTGATACTGATTATGTCGAAGCAAAATGCCCGGAGGCTGTCAGTTTTGACGTGAATATTACGTTCTGGATTAACGCGGAATTGTCGGCTTTGTCCGCGAATATTCAGGTTGCAGTGAATGAAGCCGCTGATGCGTGGGTATTGTGGCAGAAATCGGAGCTAGGACGCGATATTAACCCGTCGGAACTCGTCAGGCGCATCATCAACGCGGGGGCTAAAAGGTGCACGGTTTCATCTCCAAGTTTCACGAGGCTCAAAAACTCACAGGTTGGTATTGCACGGAATGTTAGTGTAAATTATGGCGGTCTCGAAGAAAGTTAGCCACATGCCGCCGCTTTAACACAAAAGGAGGCCTCATCATGGCCGGTATTCTCACATCATCACTTGCTGACATCACACCCCGCAATCTCGCGAATGACCCGGAAATCTCACGCATCATCACAGCCTTAGACCCTCACATTTCAGCACTCTCACTTGACAGTTACATTCCCGCTTTTCTTGCTGACATTGACACACTCCCCGATGAAATACTCGACGCTTTAGCCGTCCAGTTCCACGCCGATTTTTACGGCCTCGCCTCTGATACGGCCATGAAACGCGAAATCATAAAGTCGTCACTCACATGGCACATGAAGAAGGGCACTAAGTCAGCCATAATTTCAGCACTATCTTCACTGGGCATTGAGGCAGAATTTATCCCTTGGTGGGATTATGACGGTCAGCCCTACACTTTCAGGCTTAACGCGGAAATCAGGCGGGGGTTCTCGCGCATCAGGCACAGCGACGACATCACGCGCATCATCACAAGAGCCGTCAACGAGTCTAAGTCTGCACGCTCCTACATGGAGAAGCTGAATACCAGTCTCACGCTCACTGAAAATCTCCCGGTCATGGCCGGAAAAGTCTTCCATATTACGGCCGATATAAGCACGCTCCTTCCAGTCCCAAAAGCTCCCGAAATGCCCCCTCTTTATTGGGCAGGTATCACGGCATCACAGGCAGATATTACACTTAATCCTCATTATGAGCGTAAAATCATCACTGATATTCACACGGCTTTAATCTCACAAGAAAACTGGGATAATAATATAGGAGTTGACTTAGGCATTATGCAGGAATTACTGCTACAATTTGAGCAAAGAATTTTCTCACGCATTGACGATATGGAGTTACATATTAACGCGAAACTTGACTCTGAATCACGCAGGCTTGACGCAAAAATTGACTCCGTTATCGAACAGCTGAGATGGAAAGGATTTGATGAAGAACTATGACGCAAGAGACTCAAGGCTGGTGGTTCGTCCATGATCCAAACGAAGACGGCAAAATTTTCGCCGTGGAATCTATAGACCAAGAGGCAGGGTCTAACATCAAGACAATCAAGCATGTAGGCACATTCAACAACAAGGAGGATGCTCTTCTTTGCGCATTCGCCCCCACGTATAAGCGACTCCTTCAAAAGGCACTCGAAATTTTCCCGGACGACAGAGACCACAAAAACGGAAAAGCATACTGGTTCGACGAAGTCCGCGCCTCACTCCAGTATTCCACACCGTTCTAACATGGGTATGATCCTCACTGACAAGGGAAGAGACCTCCTCGCAAAAGCCCTCACAGGCAAGCAGTTATCATTTTCCCGCGTCATTGTCGGAACGGGGGACTTAGGTACGCGCAGGCCTCAAGAGTTGACTGACCTAGTCAGCCGCAAACTTGCCCTCACCATCACGGCCTTGAGAACTAGCTTAGTCGGCACGGCTGAAATCACTGCTGAAGTCTCAAACCAGAGCATCACTTCCGGCTTCTTCATGAAGGAGACAGGGATTTTTGCCTTTGACCCAGACACACACGCTGAAGTCCTTTATGCTTACGTCAACAAAGGGAATGAGGCTGAATACATCGCGGGCTTTGATGGCACTAACCCGATCAGTTACGTTTTCCATTTTGTGACTGTTATCGATATGGCGCAGAACGTTACGGCCGTCATCACGGAAGATAAATCCTACATCACCCCCACAATCCTAGACCAGAGGATAGAGTCCCTTTTCGCCCCCTCGTCTTCACCACAAGGTTTTTGGACTTATGCCCCCAACGACACAAGACGTTTCCGCCCTCTCACTGTCCCAGAAACCCGCAAGGCTATCATCGGCTTAACTGACATAAACAGCCTCATTGAGCGCGTGAAATCACTGGAAGATGCAGTCAACCAACTCACTTTAGCACTCAATGTTCAGGAAATTTTCCCACAAGCTGATAGATTCATGGCCGAGGACTTCCTTGTCCCTGACACTGTCGACACATTCACCGCCCAAGTCACAAGCATTGTCGCAGGGGATGACTCGGTTGACTGTGAGCCCATTGACGGACTCCTTCCGGGCAGTCTCTACACTGTTACCGACGGCTTGATGCACGAGGATGTGAAGGTTGAGAGCGTCAATCTCGAAAATGGGGTTATGCGCGTCATCATGGAGGACAGAATCAGGAACACTTACAGCCTGAACAACTGTCGGCTTCTCAGGACGACGGCCGATGTACAGGATGGCACAGCGTACGGTACGGCATCACGGCGGAATGCTGTCTGGATACCGGGCACTGAATGGAAGGGACTCGCTGCCAGTTCCTCGTTCAATGTCAGCCTCGATACTTCCATCAGCAGGCAGGACTGCTACACTTTCACGGGGGCTGCTGCAATCAATTCTGACGGTGCTGTCACTTTGAGGAGGGATTAACATTTTCACACGGAGACTTAGGGGAGATTTCCGCTCGCTGTTACATTTCGACTTCCCGCACTATTACGCGCAAAATTCCGGCCTCAAGGATGAGACGGGGTTATCTGAGTGGCAGAAACACGGAAACGCTTCTTTTGCCGGGAATTTGTACCCAGTCGACAATTTCAGGAATGACGCCCCCAAATTCGGCTATAGGTGCCTCATGACACAGTCAGCTGATGATTACGTCCACGCATCAAACACAGGAGCTTTCACGGTGTCAGGAACAGACAAATTTACCCTCGAAATTTTCGCGGACTTCCTGTCATCGTCAGCAGGGAACATCATTTCCTTCATGGCCGGGACGTCTCAGGCTCTCAGTATTACTCTCGAAGCCTCGCGCATCCTTAAGGTTTCAGTCCCAAATTGGGGCATCACTTTCACAGGGGCTGACATCCCGGCTTTATCCGCTTGGCATCACATAAGGCTCACGTCAAACGGCGCGGATTTGTCTCTCTGGCTTGACGGCGCTCTTGAAGGCAGAGCAAATCTCACGGGGACATCTCAGCTTCAGGTTACGGAATGCAGGATAGGGGGCTGTCATGCATTGCTCGATGAATTCGCTTTCAGGGACGGGGATGCAGGGGCAGGCGTTCCTTTCGAGCCCTTCAGATTGTCGCTCGACATAACGAAGGCGGGGGGGTTTGGGACTGGAAGAGACGGCGCGCTTAATCTCACGTCAGCCAACGCGTTCACCGTCAACACACGCGGAAGGGTCAAAGAAGCGTCGGGCGTGAATATGCAGGTTATCTCATGGACAGCCGCAAACTACTTCAAGACCGTCAACCCGGGCGATGAATTGATGTTCCTCGTCACATGCAGAAACGACTCTTTCCCGTCAACGGATCTAGCAGGGCTTTACGCTTTCAGGGACGTCGTCGCCGTCAATGACACGTATATTACTGTTGACCGCCCCATAACAGACGAGTTTGACATGACTGAGGCCTTAGCGTCTTACATCGTTACTGCCTACAAGATTCCTCACCTGTCTTCATTGTCATTCACAGGGCAGGCTAGGTTTAACTGGGACGTTTTCGCCGTGAGATCCTCGGGCGACGTGTCTTGGAACGGGGCTACATACGTCGAGAAACACGACTTGAGGCGCGATTCTATTGCACTGTCTCACTCAGACCTTCCTGACAGGATGATACCCTCAGCAGGGAACATACTCATATTCTGCGGAGGCACTTTCACAGCACCTGAAGGCGCAAGAATCGGCCACACAAAAGCAGGGAGCATAACACGCGGGCCCGGCATCGGTGGCTCGACTCTGTGGGACAATCCTATCATGGTAGGCGCGGAGACTCTACGTTACGCCGAGTGCAACATACTCATTGCTGCAAAGAGACTCAGAATTGACCAGTCAGCATTAGCTTACGGCGCAACTATTTCAAGCAGGTATTCAGGCCTGTGTTACTTGGCAGGTGATTTCGCGTGAACATTTCTTCCGGCAATAACTCAATTTTTGCACACGACAATCTGGCAGCTTTCACTTACGGCGTCATCGTCTCTAATCCTGATTGGGGCTTTGACTGCAGGAACGCTGAATCTGTCACAGGATTCACTGTTACTGACTCTGTCCCTCCGGGTGCTGCGTTATATTTCGCGTTTAATTCGGGCGGGCAGTGGTTCAGCCTCAGCACGTCAGGCCAGGCCGTCAGCATCTCATCACAGACTCCAGATTACCCCCTCCTGTCAGCAAAAGGCAACACTCCTTCTCAGCTAAAAGCCCTGTCATCCGTCCCGGCATTTCCCGGAAAACTCGTTAGAATCGCAATAGGACTCGCGTCGTCAGCAGGCGGGGAAGTCCCAACAGTCAAGCTCGCTGTCAGGGCTTCATCTTCTTCACAGCAGACTTCCTTCACCGAGTACTCGCCGGTTTTCGCACTCAGCAATAACGCTGTGATTGCGGATGTTCCTTTTGACACGGTGCTATCAGGGGGCGGGACTGTCAATGTGTCAGGCAAAATCACAAGGGCTGACGGCAGCGAATCGGACTGGTTATCTGTTCAGCAGCTTAGAGGCGCGCAGGCTTCTTCCATTCAGCTCAAGGCGGATTATTATGTACCCTCGCCCGGTAGCGCAAGCGCGAAAATCTCGCAATCCTATGTTACGTATTACACTTCAGGCCTCGCATCATCGGGGGGAACTGGAAGGCTTTTCTCTGTCACCGAAGACTGGTATACCCCCATCAAGTCAGCTAGACTCTCCGTAAGGCATTCACCTTTAGGCGACTCGGCCATGACGGCATATGCTGCTTTCAGGATGTCGCCCGTTCAGGTCGTTGGCGAACAGCTCGGTATCTCGCCATCTGGAAGGAAGACTTACCAACTCGAGCACTCTAACGGGATACGTTATGACACTTTCAGGCTATATGTTGACTCGCAGGAGCTTTCCTCTGGCTTTGAGCTCAACTGTGAGGCAGGGCGCGTTACTCTCTCGGCTCCTGAAGGCTCGATCATCTCATGCTCATATGAATACGGCTGGGACTCGGAAACTTGGCGGGAATTATCTCTCGCTGAAAGGGTATCTCTTGCTGACTATGACATGAGCGAGTTCACAATCACAGACGTTGACGGGGATTTTTCCGCCGGGGCGTTCAGGCTTGACATATCGGGCTCAAGCGGCCATGTGTCAAACGAAGCCTTAGGTCTCTCATCCGCAACTGCTCGGACTGTAAGACTCTCACATCATGCTTCAGCCCTCCCGGTTGTCGAATATTATTCCGGCGGTAAATGGCTATCATTGTCAGCAAAAAATTTCGCACTCATGGACAACTCTCGGCTGTTAAGGCTCGCAGCTCCTGCCGGGTGCCAGTGCAGATGTTCTTATGACTGGACAAGCGACCCGGTTAGAATCTGGCAGACAGCTATTGTGTTCCATAACTAAAGGAGGGGTAATTTTGGGTACTGTCAGGAAGCCAAAGAAACAAAAGACTAAAGGAGGCGGGGATGATGGCAAAACCCCTGCTTAGTGTCAGGCATATATCTAACGAGGCATTATTACCCGACAAGCTCACGCCGGGAAGATTATATTTCGTGGCTGATGAACAGGTTATCATAGTCGACCACGGAGACGGCAGAGGCCCGGTGCGTTATGGGGACAAGCCGGGACCTCAAGGCATAGCAGGCGAACCTGTACCCGCATTACAGGGGCAGATTGACGAACTAGCTGACGCATCACTAGCTACCCTCCTCAATCTCCACAATCTCAACGTTAGGGAGAAGGGCAACAACGAGGCCATAACGCAGAGAGTCTCAGAACTTGCTGAAAGCCTCCGTGATTCCTCGTCAGAAAATGCTGAGGCTATACTCAACCTGCTTGTGATTGTCAGCAATAAATTCAAGGATTACGATCACGCTATAGGCATTCTCGCGAACACGCTCACGAAATTTTACCCGCCTTCTTACGGAGCTACAGCGGGCGACGGTAGCAACACCATCACAACAGGCGAGATTATCACTGCCAACGGTACGGCATTCCGTGTTGATGAGTCGTATTATGACGGCGAAACAGGAGTCGTTACGCTTACGGTTTACGACAAATCATCGGCCGGCAGTCTCCATGTAGGCGACTTAGTGCAGATAGACAACGGATATTTTGTTGTCAACAGCATAGCCAATACTTCATACGGCGGAGTGATTCAGCTCACTCTTTACGCTGATGAATGAAGGCGCGTTCTTTTACCCTCCGTGAAAATGCGGGGGGTAATTTTTTTTTGCCTAAATATATTCTGGATGTTCTTTCAGGGCGCGGATGACGGGGTCAGGGTCTGCGTCTGCACGGTACATGTTGAACTCGTCGAATATTACACGGTACATGATTGCGTGCCTCGTGCTTGAGGGGTAACCGTTCTCCCATAAGGCATATTTGAGCCGTTCCCATGCCTTGCACCATCCACGGCTGTCTGCGCTGTAGGACTTCCCGAAGGATTTTTGTTTATCCCACGTCGTCCACTCATTGCCGGACCCGGGGGTTCCGGGATTTATTCCCGCCTGTTTCATCGAGGCTACTATCGCGTTCGCTAGCCCGATTTGATTCTCCGTCATGGGGTATTTCCGGGACGTACTCACAGGAGCTGCTACTGGGGTTGACTGTTCAGGCTCTCCAATTTCGGGGGCGGGCATTTCTGGAACAGGGGCGGGCTGTGATGCGGGGGGGGTCCTGCGTTCTGGCCGGGTATAATCGCCCGGTAATCTGTCCTGGGGCGTTTCGGGCTCATCTGGGAATACCCATGTGTTAGCCCAACGCTTGGCAACAAATTTCACATCAGGCCGGATTTGGGGCATAAGTTTTTTCATGACGGCACCGAAATTCGGCAGGCTTAAGACTCCCGTCCTTGCCTTTTCTGTCCACGGAATATAGTGCGTCTCATAAAGCGCGCTTACACTGTATGTTCCGTGAAGATCATCAAGCTCTGTACCGATGAACATTGTTACGGGGTTGGCCTGTATCATGAAGTCCCGGCGGATTTGCTCTTCCTCGTCGGTCGTTACGTAACCGCCTGACGCTATCAGATCTCGGTAACCTTCAAGCATCATGTTGAATATCCCAGCTGCTTCCTTCTTGAGTTCGTCGAGAAGGTGAAGGTCTGCATCCCTGTCTTTGAAGATCTGGTTGAAGCCGATGAACTTCCATTTGCGGGCGAAACCGTAGGATATATCTTTGCTTGCCACAAAGTTATTGCACGCGCAGATCACTTTGCAGGTCGGGGCAAATTCCACAGCATCGACTCCTTTTCTCGCGGCCGATATCGTTTCTCCAGAGAGTACCCGCTTGATGGCGGCCTCGCCTCCTTTGAGGTCAACGCGAGTTTCCGTGCAGAAATTCACGAGGGAATGACGGAGCCTCAGGGGCTCGAAGGGGTCAGCGAATTTTGACAGGTCAACGTCGGAGCAATTCCTAGGGTCGAGGACGTAGCGCATGATTTCTATCAGGACGCTTTTACCGTTTGCACCGTTCCCCATGAGCATGAAGCCTGTCTGAAACCGGGCGTCGCGGATGAAGGCACTTCCCATCATCTGGAGGATTAGCCGGCGTTTTTGCTTATCATTCCCGGTGATTTCGTCGAGAAACTGCGAGAATCTGGGAGCAACTGCGAGGGGGTCATAGATGCGCGGAATTTGGATGTTCGAGTATAGCGCGGGGTTATGTTCGGATAATTCGCCTGTTACGGGGTCTAACATGCCGTTCATGAGGTTGATGTGGCCTGACTGGTTGAACGGGGTATCGCGCCATCTTATGGCTTGGACGTGGCGGGCGCATGATGACATACGGCCGGAGATTGCGTGTCGTCCCAATAATTCGCGGGCGTAACCTTCTACAGCGAGGGCGGGGAGGGCATTCCACACGCCGTGCTGATATTCGTAGAAACCTTCACCGACTTGGAATGTGAGTTCATGTTCCTTCACGAGTTGGTCGACTATATCGCGTTCGGAGGGGGGGCGTTTGGCTTCTTTGACGCAGGCTTTTACGAAGTCGGCGTCGAGGGGGCATTTGGATCGGAGTATCTCGAGTTGGGACTCAGAGGCGTAACGGCCCGCTGTTAGGAGGAATTCCCGGAAGTCTTCTTCTTGTCCTTGGGTGAAAGACTGTGCGAGTTCGTAGACTCCCGGGATAGCACTGGCTACGAGTTCATCTAGTGAGCCTCCGTGTGAATAGTAGTCGGAGACGTCATATTTAGCGGGCGTACCGTCTGGATTTTGGGTATGTCCGCATACGAAGGGGATGTTATGGGAGAACAGGAAGCGCGCCATTTTGAGTTGGAATTTCTGGCCGGCTGGGTCATTGTCGAAGCAGATGAAGATTTTCTTGTACTCTTGGCAGATGGAGGCTAGGAGTTTCATGAGTTTGCCGGAGAAGTGTCCGCCGATGGGGGAGAGTACGTGCCAGTGTTCCTGTTCGAAGCTCATAGCGTCGAATTGACCTTCAAGGATGCAGAGGTATTCGTCGCGTTTAGCAGCTTGTTCGTCTGAATTGGTATTGCCGCACCAGTCATGTGCTAGGGTATGGAGTCCCCACATGATATTTTCGGAGTACTCATTTTTGCCTGTCCAAGCTTTTTTGTATTTGGAGCGTTTTGACTCTTTGAATTTCCACTGGCCAGAAGCGTCGCGACCTGCGTAGTAGACAGGTAGACCGTTCTGCCAGTAGGGGATGATGACTCGGTCGTAGAAACTTGATTTTGTGTCTGGGCAGTAACCGATTTTGAGGCGGTCAATAGTTTCGTCAGAGATGCGGCGGGAGTGGAGGTAATCGCGGTCGCATTGTCTCAGGGAGGAGTGCCAGCGGCTGATGAGGGAGTCGAGGGCTTGAATGTGTTGGTAGTAATTGGCTTGAGGCTGAGAGAAAAATTCTGAGCCGAGTTCTCGGAATGCTGCTTTTTTGTCGCCGTTGTATTTAGCTTCAGCGCAGAGGTCTATTACGTCGCCGTATTTGCCGGAGGAGTAATCGATCCACCAATCGTTATGGATGACGAAGGCGTCATTGTGAGAGTGAGGGCCTGGGGCGATGGAGGTGCAGCGGTCGCCGTCTCTAGAGACAGGGAGGTGAAGGATGTTGCGAGCGTAATCGAGGCAGGAATATTTTGCTCTTATGAGGTTACCTATAGTGTTTGGCATGGTGTTGACTCCTTTTTGTGATTTTGTTCTTACGCGTTTCGGGATCTAGATACCTTGCGTTAATACCGCACACTTAACCGAAGGGGGAAATGGTGAAATTCCGTCAGAAGTTGGTTCACGGCCTCACATATGCGAACAGGCCGAGTGCTGAATGATGATATTGCTGACTGGCGCGAGGCATGGAGGCTGTTTCCGGGAGATGTCGCCTACATATGGCATGCCTCAATTCATGGTGAGACTGTAGCGGAGAGCTTGCGGTCATGCGGCTTCAACATCCGTGCACAAATCATCTGGGCAAAGCCTAAGTTTGCGTTGTCTCGCGGCGATTATCACTGGCAGCATGAATGTTGTGCATACGCCCTCCGTGATGACGGGGGATATTTTCCCGGTTACGATGGTTGCTGGTACGCAATCCGAGACGGCGAAAAGAGTCATTGGCAGGGAAGCCGCAGTGAGTCAACGTTGTGGACGATAGACTACAGCAATCAAGACGCGCAGACGAATCACGGAACGCAGAAGCCCGTTGAATGTATGCGCCGCCCAATGCTGAACAATTCCGCTCCCAACGAAATCATATATGAGCCATTCAGCGGGAGCGGGACTTGAAGGGACTGACAGCACATTTGACGCTGTAGCAGTGAAGCAGAGTGAGGCCAGTGAATGACCAACACACACAGGGCTTGTACCTAAAAGAGACGATAGCGAGCCTCCTGAACATCTCGGAACGCCGAATAGAACAGCTTGTGAAGAAGCGAGTAATCCCGAAAGCCGTGCGGGGAGTCTTTGACCTTGGGCCACAGTGCAGACATATGTACGTTACTTGCAGGGGTTGTGCCGCGGCGGGGAAAAGTCAGCAGAACATTCCGAGCTAGACCGCCGATTGATGGAAGCGCGAGTGTTGGAGCGGGAGTCGAAAGCGCGTCAGGCCAAGTGCGAGGCTGACCTTATGGAGCAGTTAACGACCGACAGCCGAATTTGCCGGGAAGTCAGGAAGCTCCCCGAAAAGCTGAGGCCTCTTGTGAGTGATTATGACCCTCGATTAGTTGAGCTTGTGATGATAGAGCTTGAGGCATTAATCGGTGAGATTCTTGGTGATGCCACGTGAAGAAGAGAGTCAGTAAGACCGTCCAGCCGATACGTTCGCAGTCCGACCGCAACGCCATAGACAGCTATTTGATGCACAGGAATCCCCGCGACCGGGTGATGTTCACGTTGGGGATATACACAGGCCGCAGGATTTCGGACTTGGTGCGCCTGAATGTCAGGGATATTGCGTACATTGACCGCAAGGGGCGTTTGTGTGTTGCGGAGCGTCTCACGATACAGGAGCAGAAGACGGGGAAATTCGCTGACGTGCTGTTGCATCCGAAGGTGAGGCGGATATTGAGCAAGTATCTCCGTTACCGCCGGAAGCATTCTGAGACGTTGGGAGCGTTGCTGAATGAACCGTTGCTGAAGTCATTGAAGGCACGTAGGGACGGTCAATTTCGTATCACGCGGCGACATGCGTTGAGGGTTTTGACGAACGCGGCGCGGAATTGCGGCCTGACGTACAAGATCGGAACGCACTCACTGCGCAAGACGTTTGGGTACATCCAGCACCAGAGCGGGACGAGCATTGAGCTGATACAGAGGATGCTGAATCACAGCTCGCCGGAAGTAACGCTGTCATACATCGGGATAACGCGTGATGACATGGACGAGGCAATATTAAGCATGGATTGGTGAGGTAGTGAGATGGTAAGTATTAACGACTTTGAGGGGCGTAACGCTGAGAAGATAAAGGCTGAGGCGAAGAGTTCACTGTTGATGATGGAGACAGTGATGACGCTTGATGCAGTAACGCGGCTGTTGGTGTCGAAGGGAATAATCTCGCAGGCTGAAGTCGAGGGCAAGAAGACGGAGCTTTTGACTTCACCGGAGTACGAATACAGCGCGGTGTATGAGACGTGCCAGAATCTGCTGAAGACGGCGCAACTAATCGAGGATGACCCGCTGGCTTTTATACAAAAGCTGTGTGAGGCGAGGGCTAAGGGAGTGATACAGGCGTGAAGACAGGGCGTAAAATTAAGCAAAAATCGCGCAGAGGAGGATACTATGTCGATTTCATTTCCGGCATTGCTGATTTATCTATTGCCTGGCTTTTTGGGGCTGTGGGTGTTCAAGAATATTGTTCAGGAAGATGTGAATAAACGCGGGGAAAGTACCCAAATAGCAATAGCTTTATTGCTGGGTATTTCGGCGATCGCATGTCTGTGCGTGATAAATTTCACTCTGAGCGGCTTTCCTGTCGTTGCTGAGTATTTCTCCATGAATGCACTTCGAGTGTCATGGAGTGAAGGCGATACTCTCTTTAATTGGGACGGTAAATTCTGGGTTTCATATATGACGTTTTGTGCGTTTGCGTTACTGTCTGGTGGTGTATGGGCGTGGCTCAGAGAAAAGGACTGTGGGCTTACGTGGAAATTATCAGACTGTATAAATAAATGCTTAAAGCGAGGACTTCGTGTTCCGTGTGAAAGCGCAATGAGGGCATTAGTTGACGAAATGAGAGCAAATGGTCATGAACCCTCTATAGTGAAGATATACAGCTTGATAGGCGATCGTGATACTGCATTGATGGGCTGGTGGAACGGGATATTCCGAGAGTGAGAAAGAGATTGATTTGGCATTGCTGGAATTATGTGATGCTGATACTGCCCTGCGAAAGGATTTTGACTTACAGCCTCGCCGATGCTTAGTGAATCATGCCTCTGGTATTGTTGTCGAGTTCCTTGACATAGATGAAGTGCAGGCTACAAGTTTTGAGGGACGTGCGCGGGCGGAGTATCGTCAACATGTCCACCCGCGACATGAATAATATTTAGCTCTCACTAGAAGACTGCTGTGTTGATGGAGGCTGTGCTGGGGGTGGAGTCTCTGGCAGCCTCTGCTGTCGTGTACATTCGTAATTATCGTGAACGTTTCCGATACGCTGTTGCTTAGGTGTATCAGCCATTCATATCATCTCCTTTCTGCGGATATTCCGCTTTTCGTAGTGATTATAACTTGAAGTGAGGTCGTAGCACATGAAGGAATTTGTGTTGAACGATGAGGATGTGCAGGTATTGAAGACGTGCCTGCTGGGATTCGTGAGACGAGTTGCGTTTCAGGGTGCGGAGTCATCTGGTGAGGCTTATGTAATGGCTGAGATAGTGAAGCTGTTACTCGGTACGGAGCTGAGGTTCACTGAAGCCGAAACGGAAGAACCACAAGAATCAGAGAATAGCGGGAAGTCTGGTTGCTGTGAGGGCTGTTGCCGTGCTGGTTTTGCGGGTGATGGCTGATGTCCGAGTTTCTAGTTTTAGGACATTCGGGATTTTTCGCCGTCAGGTGGCACAAAGTCAGTGAAATAAGGTACTGGGACGCGATTCTGAGTTGCGGTCAGCCCGC
>JAFSKV010000003.1 GCA_017448795.1 Synergistaceae bacterium
GTCCCAGTGTGGCCGGACACCCTCTCAGGCCGGCTACCCGTCGTTACCTTGGTGGGCCGTTACCCCGCCAACCAGTTGATAGGATACGAGCACCTCCACCCGCGCATTACTGCTTTAACCCGAAGGCCTATGAGGTATTAGCAGCCGTTTCCAGCTGTTGTCCCTCTCTGATGGACAGCTTCTCATATATTACTCACCAGTCCGCTGCTCCGTAAAGTCATCCCCATCGCTGGTTCAAACTTCCGTCGCCCAACTTGCATGTGTTACGCACGCCGCCAGCGTTTATCCTGAGCCAGGATCAAACTCTCAGTGAAAATTTTGTGAGATTTCTGATTCTTGGCCTCAATAATCGCAAAACAAAAACTTACATCTCATCTGTAATATCGCTCTGTCAATATGCTCGAAACATTGTTACCATTTCGCTCTGTGGCTTGATTTTCGGAGGCCTTGCACTCTTTCGTGTTTGCCTCTCTCAAGCGCAACAGGGAAAATTATACACCCCTTTTCCCATGTGTCAACAAAAATTTTTCACAGCCTCATTATTTCCTGACAGGAAGGCCGCCTCAATGTCGCGGTAAACTCACGTCCGACTCTGCCGAAGGTACTTTTCGCCGGGACAGCCCCCCAATGTGCGAATCATTCGCTGCGTATCATGTCTATGTTCATGGCCAGAACACTCATCATCCTCGCCATGTTGCTCATAATCTCAATGGCATTCTTAGCGTTTGCCTCCGTGAAGCTGATCAGGTCGTCCTGCGTTATCTTCATCACAACCATATCGCTGAACGCAACAACCGTGTAGATGCTAGGATTGCCCGTAAGCACCGAGTATTCTCCGAAACATTCACCGTCTGACAGGCTCGCAAGAACATACTCATCATCAGTGCCGTACTTGAACCAGCACACAGCAGACCCGGCTATGATCTTGTAGACTGCCTCGTTGGTCTCACCCTCACGCAGGATAACTTCATCCGCCGAAAATTTCTGTATCTTTGCGCGGGCATTGGTGATGCCTTTTGCCATTCTCACGGCCTCGTCAGCAATCTTGTCCGCTTCATCGTCGTCAAGCGTCATGCTCTCAAGGCGTATACAGCCGCTCATGCTGCCGTGAAGAAGCGCGTCATCGTCAAGAAAATATTTCTGCGCGAAATCCATATCACTGGTTATGACTACCAGGAAGATTTTTGTCCGGCTCAAATTCTGCTCTATCGCGTCCCTGAACATCTCCATGAACTTGTCATCACGCCTTACAGGGTCAGGGAACTCATGAAGCACAAGAACAAGGCGGTCATTCATCCTGTTTTTGTCCTGCTCTTTGTCAGCCAGGTACTTGAACGCACTCCTCCAGTCGGTGAAAGAACAAAGCTTGTCGTAGCGTCCCTGCAATCTTTCCGCGAAGCTCTGGAGGCTCGCTGAGTCTTTCCCGGAAGTCTTGAAGAATATTCTCTTTTTCCAGCCGCAGAACTCTTGGACGAGCATAGTTTTTCCGGCTCCTTCAGGCCCGCAGACTACGAAAAACTGAAATCTGTCCAGCTGGTAAGCCTGTTCAAGCTCGGCAAGCTCAGTCTGGTATTTCTCCAGCTTCTTCTTGCGCTCGGCTTCTGCTTTCTGGCGTTCTGCTTTGCGCTCGGCCGCTTCTTTTTGCCGGGCAGCTAACTCTTTCTGCTTTGATATAAGCATAACGGATACCCCCTCCTTATTCTTCCGTGTCCTGTATGTCCTTGCGCATTTTCAGGACGTTGTTGTTGCCTATGTACTCATAGGATACAGAGTTCATGCTCTGCTTCACGATGTATATTCCCAGCCCGCCTATCTCTCTTTCGTCAGCGTCAAGCATGGTGTCAGGGTCTTCGTGTTCGAGCGGGTTGTAAGGAGTACCGCTGTCCGTGAATATGATCTCAACGTCCTTGCCCATATGCCGGATGCTGATTTTCGCGCTGCCCTCGCCTGAACCGTAAGCATAGTGCGCGATGTTCACGAAAATTTCCTCAACCGCAAGCTCTATCTCGGCGATGAAATCCGCGGGGCATCCCCACTTTTCGAGGTATCCGTCAACAAAAGCGATAACGTCATGAAGCCTCTCCGTTTTCGCCTCAACAGTAAGCTCGTCAGGCTTCCCGAAAAACTGAAGGCACAGCATCGTAACATCGTCGAACTGCACAGCGTCCCCTGTGAAATCCATCACCGACTTGTTCATTATGTCCAGTACTTCATCAGCGGGCGCGCCGAGTGTCCTGTTCAGCTCATCAATCATCCTGTCAGTGCCGTAAAGCTCATTCCCTGAGTTAGTGGCTTCAGTTACCCCGTCCGTGTAAAGATAAAGCGTGTCGAGATGCTCAAGCTGAAACTCGCTCTCGGTGAACTCCATATCCTCCATGATTGCGACCGCCGTATTCTCCGCAGTCCCGAAAAGCTCATACTTCCCCCCTGCCCTCCTGACCGCCGGGGGTTCATGGCCTGCGTTCGAGGCGATGACTTTTCCGGTCGACAGCTCAAGAATCCCAAGCCACACCGTAACGAACAGGGACGAGTCGTTGTTCTCACAGAGCTGGTTATTCACGTCCCGGAGAATTTCGCCCGGAGTTCCGCCCATCATCGCGCGGTTCTTGATGAGAGTCTTGGCTACCACCATGAACAGAGCCGCCGGGACTCCCTTGCCTGACACGTCGGCCATGACAAGCGCAAGATGATCATCGTCAACCATGAAGAAGTCGTAGAAGTCGCCCCCAACTTCTTTTGCCGGGCGCATTGTCGCGGAGATGTCGAACGCCTCGTGATTGAGGAAGGGAGGAATTATCTTCGGGAGCATGTCCGCCTGAATCTGAGTCGCTATGCTGAGTTCCGCGCCTATTCTCTCCTTCTCGGCTGTAACTTCCGCAAGGTGGGCGATGTGTTTCCTGAGTGATGCTGTCATTCCGTTGAAGTGCCTCGCGAGGTCGCCTATCTCGTCGTCGCTCACGATTTCCGCCCTGTGTTCAAGGTCTCCGCCGCTGATTTTGTCCACGTCATGGCCGAGCCTGAGTATAGGGGCAACGAGCCTCTCTGAGAATTTCCGCCCGACAAGCTGGACAATAATATTGATGATGACGAATGACAGGAGGAGGATTGTTATTGCCAGGTTCATGTTCTCGTAGATGTATGAGAGCGGTGAAAGCACTAGGCTACGCGGCATCTTTATGCACAGCTTCCAGCCTGTTGACCGTATCGGAGTGTAGGCGTAATACATATCTTTGTCTGAGAGCGCGACGCTGGTTCTTCCTGAGAGAATCTCCCGGGCTATCTGCGGGGTAATGTCCGGGTCATCGGTAAGCATGGCCGATTCTGTGTTGGGGTTGTCGGGACTGCTGATGAGTTTTCCGTTGTGGTCGACGAGGAAAGCGTACACCCCCCTTCCCATGTCGATAGCCACGATTGCGCGGTAAAGGTCGGTTATCAGTATGTCCAGCCCCATAGCTCCGGCGAAGTTCCCCCCAGCGTCATAGAACGGGGCGAAAGCCGTCATCATTTTCCCGCGCCCGTAATGGTCGTCGTATATGTCCGTGAAGCCCGCCGTCTCTGTCTTGGAGCACCGCAAGTACCACGAAGACCCGGTGAAGTCGTAATACACTTCCTGCTGTCCCTCGCGCGGCAGTGAGAGGTCAGAATGAGCGTCATAGGTCATGAGCATTCCCGACTTGGTGGCAAGGAATATACTTACCTCGCTGTGAGCCTTCATGAACGGTGCCCATACCTGCTCGACATTCCCCAGTAGGCCGCACTCATCCTTGAGGGACTCGTACTTCACCTGCTCGTTGAGGAGTGTCCTCAGCATCACGAACCGCCCGGCGTTCTCGCGTCTCGGAGGGAGGACTTCATTCGGCGCGAACTTTGACGGGTCCCGGTAAAGAACGCTGACGTAATCCGCGAACATGGCCGCGTACTCTGTGTACTTCCCAAGCTCCGAGTCTGCGAACCTGGCCTTGTCCTTGATGGTGTTGTAGAGATTTGCCTCCATCTGGGTGGTGAGGACTTCCTTGTTCTTCTCCCTGACGTTTGAGACGCTGACGATTGATATTGCGCTGGTAACAAGGAGGGCGACTAACGCTACGTTCACTACTAGGCTTCGTATCTTCCTGCCGATTGGATTCCGTGCTGTCATTTCTCGATGGTAAGTATGCGGCTGAAGCCAGTTACGTCAAACACATTGAGGACGCTGGGAATAAGATTCCTGATTTTCATACTACCCTGCTTCTTCATGGCCTTCTGAGCGAGGAGGAAGACACGGAGTCCCGCTGAGGAGACAAATTCGACCCCGGCCATGTCGAACACTAATTCTGTTACGCCGTCGAGACCGCCCTTGATTTCCGCTTCAAGCTGGGGGGCTGTGGTGGTGTCTAGCCTGCCTTCGAGTGAGATTGTGAGTGAGCTGCCTGAAGATGCCTTGCTGATTTTGAGCGTCGCAATATTGTTGCTGGCCATTGGTACAGACCTCCGTTGATTGTGGAATGGGATTGTTGCGGAAATTCTAGCACTGTGAAATATTTTCCACAAACAGCATGACTCAGTGGGACAATATTAGGTGAAGGAGGCTGAATCATGGAGCGTGAAATTGTTGACTGCATCCCGTCATCAGCACTGAGGGAATATCTGCGCGTTCATCCTGTGGAGCTGTCAGTCATGCAGGAAGCCACAATCGTGAGTGAGTACGCAAAGAGGAAAAAGAAGATAGCACTGTTCCGGCGGCTTGCGGGCAGGACAGATTCGGAGGCCGAAAAGTTACTGCTCAACACGGCGGTTGCTGACCTGGAGCGAAATTCCGGCGTTGAGGGCGGATACATGAAGGCAACGTGCGAGGTGTACGAGAAGAATTTTCCTCACGAGGGCTTCCCCATATTCCCGTTCCTTGAAGTCTGCAACCTCCCTGTGCTGTTCAGGCCCGGCGATATCATCACGAGTCATAGCAGGTTCGCACTTGGGACTGTCTATTGCGTTGGGAGTGTCCCGGTATTGAGGGAGGGCATGTGCGATTTCTCGGATGAATGCTACCTGTGTTACCCGGTCTCTTTCCCGGTGAGAACGCAGGATGACCTGGCATTGTCCCACGTCCACATAAACATCTGCGAGGCTGACCGGGTTTCAACGGACACGCTTACGAGGAAGCAGCGGAAAAACTTGCGGCGCATCAGGGAGCTTACAGCCGGGAAATCTCAGGCAGACTAAGGCGTTCACATTTTGCGTCATAGCCCATTCTGTGATATATTCTCGCGCAGGCTCTCCTGTCCGGCTCTCAATGCTGGCGGGGAACACAAGAAGCCGACACTCTGAATCTACACGCGTATAACAGTCAGGGTCAGGCTTGCACGTAATGAGCCGCCCTGATTTTATTATGCACACTCAACCAAAGCTGCGGCAGAAATCGGAAGGAGGAGGAATTATTGCCCGGCAACGACGAGAATACCCCGCGCATCAATGAGGAGATAACATCATCACAGGTTCTCTTGGTCGACGAAAACGGGGTGAAAGTAGGAATCACCAGCACAACCGAAGCCATAAGGATGGCGCATGAGCAGTCCCTCGACCTCGTGGAAGTAGCACCCCTAGCACAGCCCCCAGTATGCAGGATCATGGACTACGGGAAGTACCGCTACCAGCTCCAGAAGAAAGAGAAGGACGCACGCAAGAAGCAGAAAGTCCAGGAGCTCAAGGAAATTAAGATGAGGCCGAAAATTGATGACCACGATTTTGACTTCAAGACTAAGGCAGTCAAGACGTTCCTTGAGAAAGGACACCGCGTGAAAGTCTCAGTGTTCTTCCGCGGAAGGGAAATGTCATTCCTCAACAGGGGCGAAGAAGTATTGAACCGCGTATTAGCCGAATGCGGGGACGTGGGAAAATGCGAGTCCAAGCCCATCATGGAGGGAAGGTACATGAGGATGCTGCTGACACCAGTAACAGGCAGCGCACCAACGAAACAGTCAGCAAAACCGAAAGGAGAAGAGTAATCACAACATGGGCAAGCAGAAACTCAAATCACACTCAGGCGCAAAAAAACGTTTCTTCAAGACAGGCACGGGCAAGTTCGCGTACAGGAAGTGCAGCAGGTCTCACATTCTCGTCCACAAGAAGCCCTCAAGAATGCGCCGCCTCAAGGAAACAGGCTACGTAACAGAGACCCTCACCGAGCAGATGAGGCACTTGCTCCCCTACGACTAGGAAAGGACTGACGTACAATGAGAGTAAAAGGCGCGTCGCAGAGCAACAACAAACGCAAAAAGTTATTCAGCATCACAAAAGGTTACTGGGGCCAGCGCAAGAACGTTTACCGCCGTGCAAGAGAAGCATACCTCGCGGCTTTGTCCCGTGCGTACAATGACCGCAAGCGCAAGAAGAGGGATTACCGCCGTCTGTGGATCACCAGAATCAGCGCGGCAGTCAGGGCGGAAGGCATGAGCTACAGCGTGTTCATGAACGGCCTCAAGAAAGCAGGAATCACACTCAACCGCAAGATGCTCTCAGAGATGGCCATACATGACGCAAAAGCCTTCAGTGAGTTAGTCGCAAAGGCAAAGGCAGCAAAGTAATATGCCGGAAGATATTAACGTTACGACTGTGAGGGATTCTTTCAGGGAGTCCCTCGCAGGGGCATCAACCCTCCAAGAGTTAGACGAAATCCGCGTAAAGTTCACAGGCAAGAAAGGCTCACTCACACAACTCCTCCGCTCACTCGGCAAATTACCCCCAGAAGAAAGAAAGTCAGCAGGCCAAGAAGTCAACACACTCCGCGATGAAATTGAACGCGACTTAGACCAGGCAAGCCGCAAAATCCGCGACGCTGAGAACGAGAAGCAGGAAATCTCACAGCGCATCGACGTAACACTACCCTCACATGGCCGGAAGTCAGGAGCATTCCATCCCGTTTTGCAGACCATGCACGAAATCGCGGACATCATGCAGGGACTCGGCTACTCTGTCGCGTCAGGGCCTGAGATTGAGGAGGACTACTACAACTTCGAGTGCCTCAACGTCCCGGCGTGGCATCCGGCAAGAGACATGCAGGATACGTTCTACCTTCCTGACGGGAAACTTCTGCGGACTCACACGTCGCCCGTCCAGATACGCGCAATGCTGGAATACGGCGCGCCCCTGAGAATCGTCTGCCCGGGAAAAGTTTACCGCAGGGACAATGACACTACACATTCGCCGATGTTCAACCAGATGGAGGGGCTGTTAATCGACAAGGACGTACCCTTCAGCGTCATGAAAGGCACAATGTCCGAGATGTTAAACGCATTCTTCGGGAAGAGTTTACGCTACAGGTTCAGGGCAAGCTATTTCCCCTTCACTGAGCCTAGCATGGAGCTTGATATTGAGTGCGTAGAATGTTCCGGCCATGATGAACACTGCCGCGTATGTCATGGGACAGGCTGGCTTGAGGTCGTAGGTATGGGAATGGTTCACCCCAACGTCATAAGAGCAGGCAAGATTGACCCGGACGAGTACAACGGCTTCGCTTTCGGAATCGGTCTCGACAGAATGGCCATGCTCAAGTACGGCATCGGGGACTTGAGGCTTCTCTTTGACGGCAACGTGTCATACTTCATGTCAGGATTCGGGGGTGCGGAAAAATGTTAGTGTCATGGGAACTGCTGAAGA
>JAFSKV010000036.1 GCA_017448795.1 Synergistaceae bacterium
AGTGCATCCCGCCTCGCCGTGAGTAAGGTTCGTAACTGTCTTCTGCTTCGTTACCCTGACAACGGATATGCGTTCTACTGGCACATGAGCCAGCACAATCTTCCTCGTGTCGCCCGTGAGAGTCTCTGACTGTGTAACTTCCTTCGTGATGTCCTTGCCGTCAATGACTTCATCCGCGCTGAATGCTGTATCCTGAAATATCTCGGTCTCGTAGCCGTCTATGTGCGCGAGTCCTTTTGTTACGGTGAAATTCTGCCTGCCTGATGCCGCGTCCACAAAGCTGACCGTCAGGCCTTCAACGGCATAATTCCCGTGAGCGTGTCTGTCGTAGCGGGCAATATCGGGCTTGGCTTTGACCTGCCGCGTAATTCTCCCGCCGTCAATCTTGTAGACAGCGCAGAACATAGCATCCTCGTGTGTCTCAGTGCTTACGCCCCACTGTGTTGTTGTGATTATGCGGTAAGCTCCCGGACTCCTGTATTCGGGGTAACCCAGCGCGGGATTCCTCAGCGTGGAGTCCTCATCCTGTGTCAGCACAGTAGAGACCTTCCAGACTCCTATAGTCGCCGCGCCTGTAACACTCAGCACCTTACCCGCAACTTCGTGAACAAGACCGTCAAGGAATATCAGCCCCGCCGCAAGCGTGGCGTTCGGTGAGCTGTACGAGATGCCACAGCCGTCAATAATCATGCCCTCCTCGTAGAGAGATGACCCGACAGCCTTAGTTTTGTCCTCAAGGATATTCTGTAGCTCGTTGATTTCCGCCGCCTGTGTTGCACGACCGACTAGGACAGCCACATAATCCCAGCCCTTGCTCTTGTCGTAGCGGTTGTAGTATTCCGGGACACCGATTAGCTCCCTGATTTCTTCCCCCGTCAAAGTTCCCGCCTCCTAAATCGTCAAGACTGTCCGATACATGCCCTTCCTGTTGGGCGTGAAGGAGTCGGGCTTGTCGAGATGCTCAAGAGTAATCAGAGTTCCCTTCTTCGTGATCTGGGACGGCGTGAAGTAGGTTTGTGTTGACGGGAGTCCGCCGACTGTTACAGTGTCAGCAAAAATCCCGACTTCTCGAATATCAACTTCAGCGGCTTCACCGTACTTAAACTGAAATTCTAAGCAGGTGTGTCTTGTCGGTGTCTCAGATGCCGAATAAAACCGCCCGCCCGGCAAGTCAATTTCGCCGTTATCATCCTCGTTCACGAAAAATGAGCGCGTCAGCTTCTTGTAGCCGATAACACTCACTAAGTCCGTATCTTCGTACTCTGGGGCTTCAAGTTCTGTGTCCCATGATGTTTTGCCCTTGCCGATTGCCAGATACAGCGGGTGTGTGAGCAAATATTTAGCCAAAAGCGTACGTGCTGAATAAGTCAGTATTGCCATTAAGATGCCTCCTCCAAGTCAATCCATGAGCTTGTAGCCCATGTACCCGCGTTAGTCGGTTCTTTATCCCATGTAGCATTGCCCCAAGTCCTGAGCTTGCTCCATTTCGCATAAGGAGCGTCCTTAACGTCCCACTGAACTGATGCATTGTTGCCATGCTCGAAGCCCGGCGCGAAACGTGGAACGCCGAAAATCTCGCCCCAGTTGCCGTGCTGAGTCCATGTGTAGGAATCCCAGTACGGTTGCAAAGTCGCGAACATACCTATAACGCAGGATGTCCCGAAAGGCTGAGGCTTTACGTTGGCGTTAATGTCCATGCCCCTCTGGAAGTAAAGCTCAAAATCGCGGGAGTACTTCTCTGAATCCCTCCATGAGAATTTTTCCCAGTTGTAGGGGATGAACCATGTTGCTGTGTTTTCACGCTCAAGGTCAGCGAGAATGCCACGCTCGAAGTGTTCAGCTAACAAAAGCTCCACATTAGGAGTTCCGCCCCAATCCCCGTGCTGAGTCCACGTGTAGAAGTCCCAATACGGCTGAAGGCTCGCAATCATGCCGACAACATAGAACATTCCGAAAGGGTGAGGCTTTATGTCAGCGTCAACACTGCTCGTGTCCCTCTGGAAATCAAGCTCAAAGTCGCGGGAATATCTTTCTGATTCTCCCCACGTGAATTTTCCCCAGCTATAGGGGATATACCATGTGGCTGTGCTCTCACGTTGCAGGTCTGCGAAGATGCCGCGCTCGAAATTTTTGCCGTACACAAGCTCCCTGTAAGGAGTGCCGCCCCAAATGGACATGTCCCAGTGCTGAGTGTCGCTGATTACGTTGAAGCAACGAACGAAATCGATTCCTGCCACAGGGTTATTCTCGAACACAGGCAGGGGTAACAATCCCCAGTCGTGAAGCTCGATTGCCGGGTGTCCCCAAATGCATTTGTCCCAGTAGCATGTGTGTTCCTTCATGTCTATCGGGATCGGCGCGACTATCAGGCTCAGGAGCTTTGAGCGGGCGGGCTTGGTGATCTCGACAACGCGGGTCAGAATCTCGTCTGTGTCCGGGCCGAGAAAATCAACCTTAAGGTCATTGTCCCGGTAATGGCCGTAGACCTCGAATGTGTGAGGCTTGGTGCCAATCTCGAACCATTCCTTTATCGTGGGGACGAACCCTAGCTTTTCCAGCGCACTCTTTACCGCTGACTTTGTGCCTTTCCTGCGGTGGTACATGATTGCGTCAAGGACAAGTTTCCGCTTGGTCTCAATCGGCAAATCCGGCTCGTATGAATCCACGTGCCATTGCCACGCAAGAAGGTCAACCACGTTTTCGGGAAGCTCGTTAATCCTCGATACAATAAAAGCCTCCCTGATACTTTGGGAGACTTCCTGAATGTGCGGGTCTGTTGCGCCGATTACTGCCTGTATGTTGCGGTCGCCTGAGATTGACGGCGGTATTATGTCCCTCAGCGACAAGTCTTCGAGAACTCTAGCCATCCTCAAGCCCCCCGAACGTTATTGTCGTTGACGTTGGCACTGCAAGCTCGGAGGCCTTAAGCACCGTGAACGCGGGGGATGTTATCTCCGTCCGTTTCGC
>JAFSKV010000037.1 GCA_017448795.1 Synergistaceae bacterium
GCTATTCCCGCATGTCCTCTGCTTGGATCGGGGCGAGAAGATTCGAACTTCCGACCCCCTGCTCCCAAAGCAGGTGCGCTAACCAGACTGCGCTACGCCCCGTAAACCGCGTATCACAAGGAGGAATTATACCGCTAACTCCCAATTTGTCAATATTGCCCCGCGAAGATTTCCCCTTCTGAGAATAATGCAGCCTTCCTTGAGATTATGACTCTATTGCCGGCTTTCTCGCAGCAGAGCCAGCCCCCGCGTTTCGATGCCTGATACGCTGTGATGTCATTCCGCCCCATGTACGAACACAAAGGCTCAACCCCTAATACCTCAGTCATTACGGTCAAGCCTCCCGGTGTGAACCAGCGCAGATGATACTTCCCGCTGTCTTCCGGGTCAGTCTTTGCGCGGCCTCTTTCTTGTTGTAACTTCACCCGGCCCGAAAACCGAATCACAGTCGCGGCAGAGCATGAGATTCTTCCGCCCGTTCCTCAGCATTTCCCCGCGTATTCTCTGGTACTCCGGGGATGCCCACACTTCGGCGATGGTCTGCGTGTTCAGGTCGCCCAGCGTGTACCGTCCAAGCGCGTCGTTGCAGCAGAGGCTGACTTTTCCCGTCGGCCTGATTATCAGCTGGCGGAATGGAAGGGGACATACAATATTGACCGTCCTCTTGTCGTTTTTTCCCTTCTTGTTGGGAGCCTGACCCCCGCGCGAAGTAAACACCTCATTGAGAAGCCTGAAGTCAAAGATTACACGCCCGCCGATTTCGTCATTCTCCTGTATGAAGTCGTATATCCGCTTCAGTTCGGGAGTGTTGATTTCTTTCTTGTCGTTGTAGTTGTCGATTATGAGCAGGTCAAGGAAGGGCATGATTTCTGTGAACTTGTCGAATGTCAGCAGGCTTCCGTTCGTGTAAAGCAGGAAAGACGCACGCGGAAGTTTTTCGTTTGCGTACCTGTGGAAGTCGATTATTCGCTCGTCGAGGAAGGGTTCATTGTTGGAATACAGGGATATTGTGTTCTGGTAGTTGATGTCTGCGAGGTCGTCTATGATTTTCCTGAAAAGCTCATCCGTCATCCTAGCATATTCACGCTGGGGCTGTGTCGCGTTGACCGGGCAGAAGGGACATGTTCCGTTGCATCTGTTCACTGTCTCAATCTCTACACCCTCTATATAAGCAATATCCCCCCCCCCCCCATGCGTAATTCGGTGTACTTCCTGTTAATGCGTCTGAGCGCGGCATAACGCAGGCTGTGCCACAAATAGCGGCATGAATCAGCAATTGGACGGGGAAGCATCCTTTTAGCCGCCAGTTTCAGCTCATAGAAGCCCATACGTTCATCCTCCTTGCATAAGTTTATCCAGAGGCATTATATCATCTCAAACCTTCATCATCCCCCTGATTATCCCGGCCAAATCCTCCGGGCTGCCGTCCTCAGTGAACATCCTAGCATTCCCGGCCAGCTTCACGAACTCAGCGGCATTCTTCACCTGATGGTTGTCCATCGCCCCCGGCCAAGGGACTGTGATTGTCGGCATCCCCCACTTCAGAGCCTCAGCGAGTGTTGACCCCCCCGCTCGGCACACAAGCACATCACACGCAGAGTAGAACGGGTTCATGTCCCACATCGGCGGGATGAAGTGAGCGTTTCCGTCGTCGTGGCGTTCTTTTGCTGACAGGAAGACAAACTCACATTCCGGGCATAACTTAGCGGCGGCCTTCAGGATTTCGCTCAACGGCCCGCTGCCTAGTGAGCCTCCTGCAACGCCGACAATCTTCGCGCCCTCACGCACATTCACACCCAAGAGGCTCAGCGCATCATTACGCGGGATTCTCACAGGCTCGCGCACAGGAATCCCTGTGTACTTGTAGCGCGTTATCCCCTCGCACACTGGCCAGCCCGTCAGAATCTCAGCTCCCATCCTCGCGGCTATTCTTGCGACTCTCCCGGCTGACGTGTTCTGCTCATGCAGTGTCACCGGGACTCTCCTCAGCTTCGCCACAACCAGAGGGGCGAACGAGACATAACCCCCGAAAAGATATACCCTGTCAGGCCGAAATTCCTTCACGTATCTCCACGTCTGACGCAATGACCTCAGCACGTCAATCATCCGCGTGAATATCTTGCTGACCGAACCAGTACCCATAGGAGACCCGGCAAGCGGCAGTATCACCGGGTCAATACCTGCTGACTGGTAGATTTCGCGTTCGAGTTTCCGCGAACCGCACATCCACGACACAGAGTCGCCCTTCTCCTGAAGTTTTCTCCCGAAGACTATTGCCGGGAATATATGCCCTCCCGTTCCGCCTGACGCTATAAGTATCCTGCTCATTGTTCCTGTCTGTTCTCCGTCTTTATTGACATCAGCAGCCCTATTTTCGCCCACATGAACATCATCGAGCTTCCCCCCGCGCTCAGAAAAGGCATCGGAATCCCGGATAAAGGCATCAGCTTTGTTACACCCGCCACGTTCACGAACATCGGGAATATCACTGAGGCCGTCAGACCCAATGCAAGCGATCTCGTGAAGGGAGTCTTAGCGTCCCGGTATATGTAGTACACACGCCACGTCCACAAAGCATAAAGCATCAGCAGGAACATCGTGCCCACAAGCCCGAACTCCTCGCCTATCGCCGGGAAAATATAATCCGTGTCAGACTCTGGAAGGTATATTTCCTCCTGAAGCCCCTTGCCTATTCCGACACCTGTCAGCGAGCCGTTCGCGAACGCAACAAGCCCCTGTATTATCTGGAAGCCCTTTCCCATAGGGTCCTCCCAAGGATCCCAGAAGGCATTGAACCTCCTCAGCCTGTAGGGCGCAACAAGTATCAGCACCGCAACAAGCGCAAAGCCCGCAACAACTCCCCACATGGGATACTTCCAGCCCCGCCGCTCAATGTGCATCACGAAACATATTGCCGTTACAATCAATGTCCCCCCTAAATTCGGCTGAAGCATAAGAGGGACTCCCATCATCAGGACTACAGTAAGAGTCGGGCGTACGAATGAGTGAAAATCTCCCCGCGATGTCTGGCTGTCCTCGTCCGTGAGCCTGTCTGCCATGAAAATTGGGACTGCGAATAACGCAAGCTCCAGCGGCTGGAAGCGGATCACAAAAAGGTTGAGCCACCTTCTTGCCCCCCCTACCTTGATGCCTATTCCGGGTATCGCTGTGATGACAAGAAGAAAGAATGCAAGGGCGAAAAGTTTTCCGCTGTTCTTCCTGACAGACTGGCTCGGCCACGCAAAGCAGAGCATCATGAGAGTCAGCCCCATTCCAAGAAACTGAAACTGTCTCAGAGGAGCGGAGTAAGGATTCCCCCCGGCCATGCTGTTGCGCAGTGAGAGGGACGAAATCATGACCAAGCTGCTGCCGCTTATGATTAATGGTATCAGTATCTCCATCACAGGGCGTTGATTTTTTCGCGGACTATTCGGCAGAAATGTTCGCCCCGCGCCTTGTAGGACTTGTACATGTCCCAGCTTGTGCAGGCAGGAGACAATAACACGACCATTCCCGGACCCGCCAGGCTCTGCGCAGTGTCAACAGCTTCCTCCATTGTCCCGGCCCTGCGGAAATTCACGAAGCCCCCGCGCTCTAATGCCTCCTGAATCTTCCCGGCTTCCTCGCCTATAAGCACAGCGTAATCACATTCATCCTTCACAGCCTCAGCAAGAGGAGCGTAATCCTCGCCCTTGCCCTGCCCTCCCAGTATGATTATCTTGTGCCCCGGTATGGACTTCATGGCCGTGATTGTGGCCGCTACGTTCGTTCCCTTGCTGTCGTCGATATACTTCACGCCGTCAATTGTCCCCGCGTCCTCGCACCTGTGGGGTAACGGCCTGAATCCCTCAAGCAGTGATTTCGCCCGGTCAGCAACTTCAACGCCCAAAAGTTTCACGGCACAGAGAGACATTGCGGCGTTCTCCAGATTGTGAGTGCCGATTAGCGCCGTGTCAGTGTACGTGAAGAGGAGTGATGACTCGCCGTTAATGGTGAGTGTTGCCCGGTCTCCGGCCATGAAGATATGCCCGGCTGTGTCATGGGCAGGCTTTGAGTCCCAAGACAGCGTGATGATTTTCCCGGACGGATTGAGTGTGTCATAGTCCCTTTCCTGGATGATGCCCCAGCCTTCCGGGTCCCGGAGTTTCAGCACGCGTGATTTTGCCTCGACGTACGCGTCATAGCTCCCGTGCCAGTCTATATGATCCGGCGCAAGGTTGGTGATTACGGCGGCTTTTGCCCGGAGATTCTCTGTCGCCCTCGCAAGCTGGAAGCTGGACAGCTCCAAGACTACAGCATCAAAATCTTCCTGTGTGAATCTTGCTGACGACGTACCCAGGTTGCCGCCTGCCCCTGCCTTCAGCCCCGCCCTAGTGAGTATGTGGCCTATGAGTGATGTTACTGTGCTCTTGCCGTTGCTGCCTGTTACGCAGACGAGATTTTGAGTCCTTATGCGCGGGATGACAAAATCAAGCTCGCCCGTCATTTTCGCGCCGCGTTTCTCCGCCTCCCTGATGATTTCTGATTGGGGGGGGATGCCGGAGCTTATGAGAATCTCGTCGCACTCAAAAACTTTCCGGGAATGCCCTTCCTCGTAAGCAATATTATTCTGGGCAAAGAGTGATTTAGCCTCGTCATTGATGGATTTCTTTTCTGACACCAAGACTTCATAGCCTAGATTATGTGCCAGAAGCGCGAGGCCTTGTCCGCTGATTCCCGCGCCTATAACTGAGACTTTGTGCATGTGAAAATTTCCTGCCTCCTGTAAATTTGTGCTGGTCTTCACGGTTATTATAGTGCAAAAAAAAAAAGCCCTGCCCCCATGAGTGAGAGCAGAGCATTGATTTTCCGTTGAGCCTAGTCCCGGACTCTTACCGTTATGACAGGCTCATAGATTTTTCCGGGCTTGAGCCACGCCCACACATTTACGCTCAGGCTGTCAGGAACACGTTCTATGATGTTGTCCTCACAGTCGGCAAAATAAGTGTCAGCATCCTCGCTGTCGTCCCCGTCGTCAGGGAATGAATGCCACACCATGAGTCCGCCTTCAGGTGCTGATATATCGAGCGACACAGTGAAGTAATGCCATCCTTCATCGTCAGCTTCAACCGCAGGAAGAACAGCAGCGATAATCTCGCCCGCGTCATAGACACGCGAAATCATTTCCGCCGTAAGCTCCCCGCGCTCATAGCACGCAATTCCGTCATTGAAGCCGGAAACAGGAGAGTCACCAGCCGCTTCGCTGTCAGAAGGCACGGATGATCCCGGCTCTGAATTTTCCGCAGGGTTCACCGTGATGTAGAGAGTGAGAGTCTTCTTGAGGGTTGTCTTTTTCGCATTTGCCGCCGTTACTATGAGCTTGTAGTTCTTTCCCGCCGTTGCAGGAACGCCGTAAATGAGTCCGCTGTCGGGGTCAATCTCGATTCCGTTTGGGACATTCCCGCCGAGTGTCCACAGAACTTCCGAGGGGCTGACGGAAAGTTTCACCTGAAACTCGCTGTATTCTCCCGCAGTCCACGTAGGGGCATCGCTTGGCTTTGTCTCGAACTTGGGGGCTGCCGCGCTGATTTTGAGCCTCATGGGTTTTGTGATTTCATCCTCGTTGTCCTCGCCGTTGGAGACTGTTACTGTAATCTTCTTGTCGAACTCGCCGCTTGGTATTCCTGAAACCACGCATTCAGTCCCGTCTTCATTCACGTCATAGCTGACTCCTTCCGGGAGCGCGCTGAAGTGCCAGATCATTGGAGTCGTTCCTGAAGCCTTGAGTACTGACTTGTAGAACGTGCCTTCCTTTCCGCTTGGCTTGAGGCTGCCTTTCAGCCTTGGCGGAATGTTGTCGACCGTCAGCGTGTAATCCTGCGTTATCGTTACAGCCCCGTTTGTCGCTGATATTGTCAGGCCGAAAACGTCTGCCTGCATCGGTCTGCCTGAGAATTTCCCCTTGCTGAACGTCAGGCCTTCGGGAATGTACCCGCCAACGTCCCAGCTTGTTACCCTCATGTTCTCGGCCTTCATGCTGGCGTTGTAGCTCTTCCCCCATTTCGCGGCTTTGAGGGTGTCAGGCTTGAAGCGAGGCAGCCTGCTTGACGGCTTCACTGTAATCTTGAACGCTTTGGGATTGGAAGTGCCTGCGTCGTTCGCAGCTGTTACTGTGAAGTTGTATGTGCCTGCCGCTGTAGTTTCACCCTCGATTATGCCTGTTTCAGGGTCGAGTTCGAGGCCTTCAGGAAGGGGCTTGCTGTTCTGCGCGAGAGTCCAAGCTGTTACGGGTTCGTCTGCTTTGAGCTGGTACTTGTACTCCATTCCATAGAAGCCGTCCGGGAGATTCCTGGCTGTCATTATTGTGGGGGCTTTTGCCGCCGGAGTATGAGCCTTAACTTTGAGCGTGAAAGTACGCGTGTCTTCCCCCGCGCAGTTTGTTGCTGTAACCTTGAAGCTGTAATCTCCAGCCGATGATATTTTCCCGGAAAGAAGCCCCGTGTCAGCATTAAGACTCAAGCCTTCCGTGAGTCCTGAAGCTGTCCACTTCATGCTCCACTTTGTGCCTTCCGCCTCAAGCTGAAGTGAGATGTCCCCGCCCGCGCTGAACGTTCCGAGACTCTCTGCTGTTGTGATTGCGGGTGATGTGAAGATAAACGCTGTCATGACGATTCCGGGGGCGCTGAGGGTTATTGTGTTGCCGCCCATGATTCTGTGAGCTGTCTCAGGAAGGCCGGGTATTTTGTCGGCGGGAATAATCTTGCTTTCGTCTGAGACTGTTACAGCGTATGACGTATCAACGTCTATGCCCCATTTATAGGGAAGACTTATCACGAGGCCTGCCGGGAAATCTCCGCTTATCCTGAAGCCGTCGCCGTTAGTGTCAGGGCTGGTTATGGGGCTGAACTCATAGCGTGATGGTGTTCCGTCAGTCTCAACTATGAGCTTGCCGTCCTCGCGGGCCCATTTCTTGGTCTCAGTCTTTGTTACGCCGGGCAGAACGTCAAGACTCCATGCCGTCATCTCTATATCTTCAACGTTAAGCGTTATGTCATTGCTTCCTGTTACGCTCACAGCTCCGTCGGGCAGGCCTGCTTCTTCTCCCTTTCTTACCCTGCTTGAATCTGAGACTGTTATTCTGGACTCGTCGTTGCTCGTCCATATGTGAAGCTCCCAGTTCTCGGGAAGGTGTACCGTGAGGCCTGCCGGAAATTCGCCGGGTATCTTGAAGCCGTGTCCGTTTGTGCCGTCAGACGGGTCAAATTCCCAGCGCGTAGGAGTCCCGTTTGTCTCAACGGTAAGTTTTCCGTTCTCTATTGCCCATTTCTCGGTCTCAAGTGCTTTCTGGTCCGGCGCGTCAACCGTCAGCGTGAACATTTTGCTGACAGTCCCGCCTTGGTTTGATGCTGTTACGGTTACTGTGAATGTCCCGGATTCTGACGGTATCCCGGAAATTTTCCCGGCATCAAACGCGAGTCCTTCAGGCAGACCTGAGACAGACCACGCTATATTATCGCCCTCTGCCGTGATTGACGCGGAGTAGTCAGAGTCCTTTGCGGCTTTGGGAAGGCTCCCGGTAGTGATTGACGGCGCATTATACTGCACGGGAGCTTCAATTTTCACGGTGCAGTTGTTCGTGATTACCCTGCCTTCATTGTCGCTGGCCTTGATGCTGAAGCTGTATGTCCCTGCCTTTGACGGTATCCCGGAAAGTGTGAACTGATTCCCTGAAGCTGTCATGATCAGTCCTTCCGGGATATTCCCGCCGTATTCCAGCTTGTAGGGTGATGCTCCTCCGCTGACACTCACACTCCTGCTGTAACTCCCGCCCTCTTTGCCGTCAGTGAATCCATTTCCCCCGAACACAAAGGGGTCTCTGTGCTCGCGTACTGTCAGTGTGAATTTCTTCACCGCGCTCCCGGAGTCGTTTGACGCTCTCAGTGTGAATGTGTATGTTCCTGTCTGGCTGCTGAATTCCCCGTATAATCTTCCTGAGCGGTCAAATTCCAGATTTGGGGGAAAATCACCGTCAATCTTCTCCCACCATGAATTTCCGTTCCCTGTGCAGCTGAAGTGAACATCGTAGCCTTTCGAACCTGCCTCGCCGTCAGTAATCTCGCTGTCTGTCTTTATTGTGATCTTGCTGCCCTCGATTGGGGGATCATCTCTGCCTTCGCTGACTGTTATCCTGAACTCCTTTATGTCTGAGCCTGATCTGTTCTCGGCCTTTATCACGAACCTGAAGTTTCCTGTCTCTTGGGAATATCCGTGAACTTCCCCTGTGTTGGGGTTGATGTCGATTCCAGGAGGGAATGCCCCGCTGACCCTCGACCACGCTGTTGACCCCTCGCCGGTGCATTCGAGGCGTTTGTAGAAGTATGTTCCCTTTGTGGTGCCGGGAAGATTTGAGTCCGTCGTGATGGTTATCGATGAAGGTTCAGGAGGCTTAGGGCTGTCGTCTATTGTCCTGGGGTCTATGTAGCCGTTCTCCTGATAGTACTGGTATGTGTCCCTGTCTGACATCTCATAGTGAAGGTGAGGCCCGGTAGTATTGCCGGTATTCCCGCTCAGCGCAATAAGATCCCCCCTGTTCACGCGCTGGCCGTTGCTGACCTTGAACTCGCTCAGGTGTGCATAAAGTGTTACAGTCCCGTTGTCGTGCTTTATCTCGAAATATTTTCCGAAGCTGTATTTGGGGCCGTGTGTTACTGTGAGATCCTCCAGGCTCTGGACTGTTCCGGCAGCAGGGGCGAATATCTCTGTGCCTGTTGAGACTCTGATGTCTACTCCCGCCGCTCTTCCCCCGTAGTAATACCTGCATGCATGCCGTGTGCCGTCAGGGTAGTAGTATGTGGTACTCAGGCTCGTATATCCCGGCGTAGGCCATCCGAAAACTTCACCGTAACTTTTCCCCGCAAACATCAGCAGGACGCAAAGAAATACGGCAAGAGACCCGGCAAAATATTTCTTCATAGCGCAAATCCTCCTAGCAAAGAAAACATTTGGCTTAATTTGTGGAATGGAAATGTTGTGATGTGTAAGCGTTCGTGAGACTATATCACACTCAGCGGAAATCCGTCAAACAAAAACAGGATGCCCCATTGACTGAGACACCCTGCCCTGAATTTTTCCGTCTTAATTCCCGCGCTTACTTCAGCAATCCCGCAAGTGCCCTCTCTGAAGCTGAACGGTCATTCTGTGCTGTTGCTCCTCTGACTGCCGTAACACTCCTCACGTCCGCGCCCTTCATGAGCGTCTTCAATGTGCGGAATGTCCTGCCAGGCCCTGAGCCTTCATGTGTGCAGAAGGGGATTATAGTTTTCCCGTTCCAGTCATGAGCCTCAACGAACGTGTAAAGCGTCATGGGAATATCCCCCCACCACACAGGATAGCCGAAATACACCGTGTCATACCCGGAAATGTCTTTGTCCTCAAGGAAAGCCGGGCGGGCGTTTGCGTTCTGCTCCTTCTTGGCCAGGTCGATGCATGACTCGTAGTCCGCTGGGTAGGGCTTGGCGGGTTTGACCTCGAAGAGTTCTGCCCCTGTTTTCTCCGCGATAATCTGCGCGAGTTTCATTGTGTTTCCGACTGTGATATAGCCCACGCCGTAATTCTCATCAGCACGTGAGTAGACGATGACGAGGCTCTTTGCTTCCGCCGCGAATGCTGACCCTATTACCGCCAGCACGACAAACAACGCTGATACTGCTTTCTTCATGAATGTTCCTCCTTATTTTGTCCAGTTCTCGATTAACGGCTTCGATTTCGCCGCGTCCGCCCCATGAATAGCGAGTCCCTTCATGACGTTAGCACCGGGACAGGCCTTCTTTATGTCTGACTCGCTGTGTCCCAATCCGCTGCCCTCGTGTGTGCAGAAAGGCTTGATGGTTTTCCCGTCCCAGTCCTGAGACTCAAGGAACGTGAATACGCACATGGGACATGTTCCCCACCAGTTGGGATAACCCAGATATATCACATCATAGCCTGAGATGTCCGGGAGATTCCTGACGGCAGGGCGGGCTTTTTCCCGGAGTTCCTGCTGTGCTTCCCTTGTGCATTCGTGGTAGTCTGATGAGTAGGGTTTCACCGGGTCAAGCCTGAACATTTCCGCGCCCGTGATCTCATGGATGAAATTTGCGGCGGTCTCTGTGTTTCCTGTCTTGAGGCTGACTATTGAGCCGTTGACGTAATTGTTGCCCTCACGTGAAAAGTATACGATTGCTGCTGACATTCTGCTTCTCCTTCCTTATTGGGATGATGGATGACAGTATACCCCGTTAATCCCCGCTTGAAGTCAACCCGTCAGCAAACCTCCGCGCAAATTCCGGGCATCCCCAGAAGTTCACATGAAGCCAAGACGCAAGAACCTTCCCCCGCGAATATCCGCCATAATGCGCCCCGCCCCCGTTCTTCCGTACAAGCTCAAACGCCCCGGTCTCCTCCGTGAAATCAGGCTCAATCCTCCCGTAATGGTGTTCATGTCCCCTGATACTCTCACCTTTCCGGCATAACAGATTGTCCCTTAAGGCTGTCCCTGTCATGTAACCCATCACAGCCCGCCCGGCCATGTACGAGTCAAACGGTATCACCCCGGCCATGTCGTGAGTCCTCCCGGAAGAATCACGCATCTTCCGGCACAAGTACATCATTCCCCCGCATTCAGCGAGAACGGGCTTCTTCCCGGCAGCTTCCCTCACGCTCTCAAGCATGGGGGCATTCAAGGCGAGTCCTTCCGCGAAAATCTCAGGGTAGCCCCCGCAGAATATGTACCCGTCAGCATCAGGAAGCATCTTGTCATGAAGCGGACTGAACGGAACAATTTCCGCCCCCAGCCCCTCAAGCGTCATGAGACTCTCATGGTAAACGAACGTGAACGCCTCATCACACGCAACGCCCACACGTACATCATACTTCTTTGACGGGACAGCCTCACAGCATGGCCGAATCTCGCTGACATTCCCGGCGAGCCTCAGAATCTCATCAACATTCACTGACGACTCGAATCTTGCCGTAAGCCTCCCGATGTCAAAGGCCTCATTTTCCCGCGCCTGCAAAAGCCCTAAGTGCCTCTCAGGAACCGCAAGCCCTTCGTCCCGTCTCAATGCTCCCAGAAATTTTATGCCCCTCTCACTCAGAGCCTCAGCAATAATTTCCTCGTGGTAATCTGAGCCTGTGAAGTTCAGAATCACCCCGGCAAGATTTATGCCGCGGTCAAATTCCCGGAAACCCAATGCTACCGCCGCCGCTGACTCTCCCATTGAACGGGCGTTGATTACGAGGACAACAGGAGCATCAAGAAGACGGGCAGTTTCTGCCGTGCTGTTCATTCCGCCGTCATAGAGTCCCATTGCTCCCTCGATAACGGCGATGTCTTTTCCTGCTGACGTGAGGGTGAAAAGCTCAAGCATCCTGTCTTCAGACATAAGCCAGGTGTCAAGGTTATATGCCTGACATTTCCCGGCCATGCTGAGATATTCGCGGTCAATATAATCCGGGCCTGCCTTGTACGCTGATACACAAAGCCCCCTCCGCCTGAGAGACGAAAGGAGGCCGCATGCTGCTGTTGTTTTCCCGGAACGGCTTGAAGCTCCGGCGATGATTATTCTTTTCACACTGACAAATCGCGCTCAAGTATCTTCCAGAGGATGAAGGCCGCTATTCCTGAGACTATATATTTCACGCCGAGAACAGGAGCGTTGTAGAAGAAGGAATAGACCCAAGGGTTCTGTCCTTCAGGAGCGTACTGCGCGAAGAATATTGCTCCTGACACCACGCTTGACGCTGTCATTCCGACCCAAGCGGCAATGAGTCCGAGCCAGAAAGGATGAAGATCCGTCAGCCCGACGAAAGAATAAGCGAGCGGGTAATCAAGTATGACCTGCACGGGCGTGAGGAAATATCCCCCCAGAAGTATGCGCATGACTCCCGCAAGAGTCCCGGCGGCAAGCCCCCATTTCCAGCCCCTGCGGTAAGTGAAGAGAATCAGCGGGACAAGCTCGAAATCAACCGAGCCTCCCTGCGGCATCGTGAAGAGATTGATTTTTGTCATGACGTAGGAAAGGGCAACGCAAAGTGCACACTCTATCATTGCGGCGGTGTTGGTGTGTCTTGACGGCATGAATATTCCTCCTGTGATTGTGATTTTGCAGGGGAAATCTGAGGCTTCCTTCGTCGGAATTACCCGCGTCAGGTTCAAAGGGTCGATGCGTCTTCTGCATCCTCTCAGCGAAAATCAGCTCCCCTGAATGCCGATATTATACGCTGTAAAGTGAGTGTTGTGCTACAATTCTCACAATAAATTTCCCATACAATAAGGAGGCTACACACATGAAGAAGTTTTGTGTTACTGTTTATCTTCTCGCAATGGCAGGGCTTGTGTTCGTCATGTCAGGATGCGGAAGCAGCAGCGACGGACCGCTTCAGAGCTACACAGAGTCAAGTGAAAGCAAGAGGATGATATTCACCTCGTCGGCTCTCAAGAGGAACGGAAAGTACAATCTTTTCCGCGGGGACAAAGTTACAGTGCAGGGGACTAACGCTAAATACTACCTTGCGCCTTCGTCAGAAATCTCACGCGGAACTGAGGACGTAACCATGAACCTTGAGTTTGCCGGAGCGGTCAGCCAGGATCTTCCCTTCGTCATTACTGAGGAGGACGGCTCTTCTGTTCTTTTCGCTTACAATCCAAACGGCACAGGCACAGACACAACGTCAACAGGTGTTACACGCTGGGGAGGCGGCACGCAGAAGCTCAAGTACACAAGCCTGGCTCTTTCCGGGTCATCAGTAGAGCTTGACGAGAGCGATGTAATTGATGTTGTCCTGAACTCTGACGGCACGGCGACAGCAAGCGGTGAAACAGTGCCTTCTTACGATTACGTATGGCACGCAGACCCCCAGCACCCGGCGGAATATTGGACGCTCGGCATCAACGGTACAACAGAGCTTGACGCTGACGCATACGAGGACGCAATCACCAGCACAAACAACGGCCTTTATATTGCCCGCGACGTGCGCTACACTCCAAACACGCTGGCCTTCACCACGTCCCAGACAGCCACAAAGGACGAAGATACGGAATATGTTGTGTACTATGACTCCTCATCGTCGGCAGTAGCGGCGGCAATCGCGAAATTAGGCACGACATACGGCACTGAGTACAGCACGGACAAATACATATTTGCGACTCTCCCGATGTCCAACGGCGGAATGGGCGGCGGCGGCACTCCTCCTGACGGCGGAACGGCAAGCGGTGATTTCCCCGGCGAACCTCCAAGCGGCACACCCGGCGGCACTCCTCCCAGCGGAGACACAAGGATGCCTACAGTAAGCTCCGTAACAGCGGCGGCTGACACAAGCATTGCGGCAATGTCGACCATGACTCACTCAGCTTCTGACGCGTACAACAACCCCGTTCTTCACATCACCAAAGCAGGAACGTACAGAATTTCCGGGAAATGGCACGGGCAGATATGGATTGAGGTGGGAGCCAAGGCACAGCATCAGGTAGCACTTATCCTCAACGGCGTTGAAGTAAGCTGTGATGTTGCCCCCGCACTCGTGTTCTACAAGGTCTACAAGTGGGCAGAAAACGGAGGCCAGGGCTATGACACCCAGTCAGTCCTTGCGGCTAATGACCTGTGGAAGAATCTCGGAAGCAAGATGATAAGCTCAGACGGTTTCTATGACGTAGGCGCAATTGTCGAGATTGCTGACGGGACAACCAACACCTTCACCGGCGCGAACACATACAGGCTGCTTGAACTCTGCCCGAAACTTGACGACGATGACAACCCCAAGTACACAGGCTCTGACATCAAGATAGGGACCGACATAAGCCAGCAGGAGAAAATGTACAAGCTCGACGGCGCGTTCCATTCACGCAGGACAATGGTAATCGGAGGAGGAACGGCAGGAACAGGCAGGCTCATAATCACGTCGACAACCTGCGAGGGGCTCGACTCTGAAATGCACATGCTGATTGACGGCGGAATAATCACAGTCTCAGCACCTGATGACGGTATCAACGTTAATGAGGACTACGTTTCTGTGTTCCAGATGGACAGCGGGACTCTCACAGTGTCATCAACGAATGCTGACGGCATCGACTCCAACGGCTGGATTGCCTTCAACGGCGGGACTCTCAGCATAACAGCAGGAAGCCAGAGGCAGAACTCAGCGGGAGAAGCAGGGCTTGACGCAGAGAACGGAG
Organism: Synergistaceae bacterium; assembly: GCA_017448795.1. Lineage (GTDB taxonomy): Bacteria > Synergistota > Synergistia > Synergistales > Aminobacteriaceae > JAFUXM01. Next base: position 14,192 of record JAFSKV010000037.1, read on the forward strand.
TCTACATTTACGACTCAAGCGCATACACATGGAGCGCAGCAGGCTCAAGCACAGGCGGCAATACTGGCGGAAACACAGGCGGAAGTACAGGCGGCACGACAAGCGGCGACCAGTCAGGAAACACGAACACGAACACGAACGGAACAACAAGCGGCGATCAGTCAGGAAACACGAACACGAATGGCGGCACAACAACATACAGCGTTATTCCTGTTACTGAAACGATAACGACAGTCGGCGACTCAACGTTCATACTTTTCCCTGACAGTGCCATAATCGAGACAGACACGGAAGGCGAAAGAGTTTTCACCACAACTGAGCCTGATACATTCGAGCTTGTCCACAGAGTCAACGATTTCGGCGGCATCACAGTGAAGTAGAATCACAGCGCAGGAAATTCAAGGAGGGCTTCCTTCCGGGGAGGCTCTCTTTTTTTGCGCTCAATTTCTGGTGTAGAATATGGCATCTCATTCCACAATTTCAGGAGGCTAACCCAATGAGGAAAACATATCTTGCGCTGGCGGCAATGTCAGTGTTCATTTTGTCGGGCTGCGGAGGCGGAGGCTCGTCAAAACTCGGAGACGACAAACGCATAAGCCCAGACGTGAAGGATGTAATAGTCCTGAGCTCGCCTGCTTTCGAACGCAACAAACGCTACAAGATTTACACGGGCGCGAAACTCTCAGGCATGAACGGAGCAAGGTACTTCATCGCCAACACAGGAAGCGAGGCCGTGCAGTCAACATTGAATCTCGGCTTCAGCCAGGAGATTGACCCCAACGAGTCATTCATTATCGTCAACGATTCCCCTGATGATGTGAGCCACACGGGAGGAGTCGTTTTCGCTTATGACCCTTCGTCAGCAAGTGAGAGTTTCATATCGGGCGGAAACATCGCTTTCACGGGCGGAAAACTCATGCGTTACAGAACGCTCAGCCTAACAGACAGCGTAACAACAGCGGATGACAGGGCGGGGCATCCTGAAGAAAAGCCTTATGACGCAGACGAGTACGCAGAGTTTCATTCAGAGCGGGGAACAACGACTTTCGCAATGGGAAGCGGGACGTATCTCAGTTTTGTTGAGACTGACGAGGAAGCGTATTTGCCGCGTGATATACCGTCTGAGGGGGACGTTTACAGGCTTGTGCGCAGGGTCAACACATTTTCCGGGATAATCAGCGAGTAGGGCAGATTACGGCAGGGGAGCTTTCTTTGAGGGGGCTTCCCTGTTTTGTTGAGGGAGGAAATTATGAGCGTGCGTGTGAAATCTGTGCTGCGTATTGTCATGGCCGGGATGATTCTTTTCTGGCTGAAATTTTCCGGGACTGACGGAGCGTTATCGGTCATTCTGTATTTGGCGGCATATCTTGCGGCGGGCTATGACGTGATACTTGAGGCTTGGGACGGCATAAGGGAGGGCGAAATTTTCGGTGAATGCTTCCTGATGAGTGCTGCGACAACCGGGGCAATAATACTCGGAGAATACACGGAGGCCTGCGCTGTGATGGTGTTCTACCAAATCGGGGAGCTTTTCACGGATTATGCTTCTGACAGGACGAGGGAGAATGTAACGGCGTTGATGGATCTGCGGCCTGACTATGCTAACGTTGAGACCGGGCCGGGAAAATATGAGCGCGCTGACCCGTCATCAGTCCCCGAAAACACAATCATCATCGTGAAACCGGGCGAGAAAGTCCCGGCTGACGGTGTCGTTCTTGACGGCAGATCGAGCATAGACACGCGGGCATTGACTGGTGAGAGCCTGCCAAGAAGCGCGAATCCCGGTGATGAGATACTCAGCGGCTCGGTGAACATTTCGGGAGTCCTCCGTGTCAGGACGACAAAGACATTCTCACAGTCAACAGCGTCAAAGATACTGGCTCTTATCGAGAACACATCAGCGAACAAATCACGTTCCGAAAACTTCACGGCACGTTTTGCCCGCATATACACTCCTGCTGTCTGCATATCTGCCTTGCTTCTCGCCTTAATCCCTCCAATATTTGCCGGGAATTTCCGGGTTTGGGTCTACAGGGCTTTGACGTTCCTTGTTGTGAGCTGTCCCTGTGCGCTGGTGGTGAGCGTGCCTCTTGCGTTTTTTGCGGCGGCAGGCGGGGCAGGAAGGCGGGGTATTCTCATCAAAGGCGGAATATTCGTTGAGCGTCTTGCGGAGCTGTCAGCAGTAATTTTCGACAAGACCGGGACACTTACGCGGGGAGTTTTCGATGTCAGCAAGGTGTATCCAGACTCGCGTGAGATTCTCCACATGGCCGCGCACGCAGAAAGGTACTCATCACACCCGGCAGGCCTTGCGCTGAGGCGGGCTTACCCGGATGAGTCTGACTCCTGCACCGTTGAGGACGCTCAAGAGATCGCGGGAATGGGAGTCCGTGCGAGGGTAAACGGCTCTGAAGTCTGCGCGGGAAATGAGGCGTTTATTTCCGGAGTCGTCGGTGATGATGTGAGGCCGTGCAGTGAAGCGGGAACGGTTGTTCATGTTTCTGTTGACGGGGAATATTCCGGCCATGTAGTGATTTCTGACACGCTCAAGGACAGCGCAAAATCTGCCGTTGACGCTCTGAGGGCTGAAGGAGTCCAGCGGGTGATAATGCTGACGGGGGACAATGAGTCATCAGCAAAAGAAGCGGCCGTGAAGGCGGGAATAACGGAGTACTACAGCGGGCTTCTTCCTGCGGACAAGGTGAAGATTGCTGAGAGCGTGGAAGGAGTGTGTGTGTTTGTCGGCGACGGTATAAATGATGCTCCTGTTCTTGCGGGGGTAGATGTTGGTGTGGCAATGTGGGGGCTTGGGAGCGACGCGGCGATTGAAGCGGCTGATGTCGTGATTATGGACGACGACCTGATGAAGCTCCCGGAGGCTGTGAGAATCTCGCGCAGGTGCATGAGGATTGTGCGTGAAAATGTCTGCGGCTCAATCGGGATAAAGCTGCTTTGCTTGGTACTTGGAGCGGCCGGGCTGGCGGGGATGAGGCTCGCTGTTTTTGCTGACGTTGGGGTGATGGTGCTGGCTGTGATGAACTCTGTGAGGGCTATGCTTCGGTGAATGAGGCGGTGAACTGCTGACGGAATTTCTGCGCGGCTTTCGAGAGGATAGCGTCCTTCTTCCAAGCGAGAACGAGTCCTGCGCGTATTTCCGGCATGAGGGGAATGAACCTGAGTCCGCTTTCGTTTCCTGTGCTGATTATGCCGTCAATCGTGATTAGGATTCCGAGTCCCTCGCGCACCATTACAGCGGCGTTGTAGGCCAGATTGTGGGTGCCTGTGATGTTTAGTGTGTCAGCCCTGAAGCCGAGCCATTCGGAGAACTCGCCCTGTGTGCAGGCTTGGTGTGAGAAGAGAAGCTCGCGGCCTCTTAGGTCAGACGGTGAGACAAATTCCCTGTCAGCAAGAACATCATCAACCCTGACGATTGCGCCCCATCTGTCAGACTCCGGGAGAATGAGACAGTCATAATCCTTGAGGCTGACTTTTCCCACGAACAGGCCGAAATCGATTAATCCTTTTCCGAGTTTCTCCGCAACGTCCTCATAGTCCCCGCTGATCATCCTGTAATTGATGCCGGGATATTCCGCGCGGATTTCCCGGAGGACTCTTCCGATGCGGCGGACTCCTGCGGTCTCACCTGCTCCAATGTATACAGTCCCGGAGATGATTTGCGTGTCGTCCTGCGCGAACTCGGCTAGTGTTTTCTCCTCAAGGTCAACGATTTCCTGAGCGCGTTTCCTGAAGAGTATTCCGTCGGGCGTGAGGCGTATTCCGTGCTGTTCGCGGACGTATAATTTGCGGCCTAATTCGCGTTCGAGCTTGCCGAGCTGCTTCGACATTGCGGGCTGTGCAACGTGGAACTTGGCGGCGGTGCGGGTGATGTTGAGCTCTTTGGCGGCTTCGAGAAAGTAGCGGAGAATGTGGAGCTCCATGTGATTACCTGCCGAAAATCTCGGAGTGAGTGCGACTGTGCATGTCCTGTTTGCCGGAACGTGAAAGCCTCTCCCAGTCCTTGCGGAACTTGTCGGACTTCGTTACGTCATGGGGAGGATTTGCTCGTTTGCTGTCTGCTGTTCTCTTGTTATCCGGCATGATGTCTCTTCCAGTCCGCTACAATCCTGTCCGATTCAGCAATGGCTCTCAGCGTCGCGAGGTTCGTTACCCTGTTGCCGAAGTCGTCGTAAAGCTCAATCTCCCTCATCAGCCTAGCTTTTTCCGGGCCGCCCAGCTTGCGGATGTCCCTGCGCGTTTTTTGGATGTGCTTCCTCGCCTTGCGGATGTTGTTCCTGACTCTCTGCATGTCCTTCACCTCATGTTATATTTTCACGGAATGCCTGACATTCTATCACAGGTCTTAGACATTTACGGCGTTGACTGCGATAATACCCCCATCACAATCACACAGGAGGATGTTCACATCATGTTGCGTACAATATTACTGTCAGCATTGGCGGTGTTCATGGCCTCGCCATCATTCGCCCTCGAAAACGACACAAGAGTCTTCAAGATTGACCCCGAAATCAGAGCCGACAAAGTCCGCTTCCACAACCGTTACGGCATAGAGCTTACGGGAGATATGTACTTCCCCAAAGGCTTCGACCCGTCCAAGAAGTACGCGGCAATAGCTGTGTGCGGGCCATTCGGAGCGGTCAAGGAGCAAGTCTCAGGACTCTACGCCCAGGAGATGGCCAAGGCTGGCTATGTTGCTGTGGCGTTCGACCCGTCATTCACCGGCGAGAGCGGAGGAAACGCGCGCTATGTCCCGTCCCCCGAAATCAACACGGAAGACTTCTCGGCGGCTGTCGACTTCTTGAGCGTTCAGGATTACGTTGACCCTGAGAGAATCGGGATCATAGGCGTTTGCGGCTGGGGCGGAATTGGCCTCAACGCGGCGGCGGCTGACACGAGAATCAAAGCGTCCGTTATCTCCACAATGTACGACATGAGCCGGGTATCACGCAACGGCTACAATGACGCGAACGACTCAGCTGATGTACGTTACGCCATGAAGAAGGCCATGAATGACCAGCGCACTAAGGACTACAAGGCCGGGACATACGCGAGGGCTGGCGGTGTTGTTGACCCGCTGCCGGAAGACGCGCCACAGTTCGTGAAGGACTATTACGCCTACTACAAGACACCGAGGGGCTACCACGCCAGAAGCCTCAACTCAAACGAGGGCTGGAACGCCACAGGAGCACTCCCGATGATAAACATGCCAATGCTCACAGACGCTGAGGACATCCGGAGCGCGGTGCTCATCATTCACGGCGAGAAGGCGCACTCCCGTTACATGGGCGAGGACACGTTCAAGCGCCTCAAGGGGGACAACAAGAAGCTCATGATAATTCCGGGAGCCTCACACTGCGACCTGTACGACAACATGGAGAAGATACCGTTTGCGGAGATTGAGGCGTTCTTTGCTGAGTACCTGAAGTAGGAACAGGAAAAATTCTGCCCCGTAAGTGATGAGCCTGCGGGGTATTTTTTTGGGAAGAAACAGCGCGGTGATGCCGGGAATTTCTTGGATGACGGTGAATTTTGCCGACAGTATGAGCCGCTTGTCATGTCAGCGAGAATAAAAATGTCTCAGGCACAAACAGTTACAGCCCTCAGAAAATGCATTGTTCACGGCCTGGCTTATGCAGAATTTGAGCTCCCGGAAATTTCCCGGATAATCTCTTCCTTCAAGGTAACTTACAGCGTCAAGGCTGATCCTTTCGGCCTTCCTGCGTTCACCAACAACAGGATTAATCTTGCCGTCCTGAAGTATCATGCTGACAAGAAGCCGCAAATCCTGCTTTCTTTCACGCAATGACGGAATTTCTATGATGTGGTCAAAGCGGCTGAGAATATCCTTGCGGAAGGATGCATCATTTCTCACGTCCTTGTTTGTGGCGGCAATTAGAATGCAGGGAGCGCAGACAGAGTCGGCCATGCCCCGCGGGAGAACTTGGGCGTTGTCCATGTATGTCAGCAGACGGGTTTGGCTTTCGGGATTCATGTCGCCTATCTCATCAAGGAACACGGCTTCCCCGCAATGCCCGATGAAGAGGCCGGGTATATCTTCTTTCGAGCTGGTGAAAGAACCTTCTTTTGCCCCGAAAAGCATAACGTCTATCGAGTTCGTGTCATATGAGGAGATATTAACGCGGGCTAATTTCCGGCCGGGCATAATCACGCCGGCAGCAACTCCGGCAAGAAGAGATTTCCCGCATCCAGTCTCACCGAGAATCAACAGCGACGGAACATGAAAGGAAACTTTGTTATCCAGCAAGTTACGAATCTTCCTGTAATGCTCGGCAAGATTCATGAAATCCCCCAAACGTTCACGCAGTTCACGGAGAAATTTATCATCAAGCGCGAGAAGAGCATCTTTATATTTCGCTGACATCCTCTGCATTGCCGGTGTAGAGAAAAGACTCGCAAACTCAATTTCACAGCCTTCAGAAATTTTCACCTTCCATTCGGCCGGCTTGGAGAAATCTTCTTCACGGAGTCCTTTATGCCTCAATATCCGGCGGATGATGGTCTTCATGACTTCACATAAACGTGCGAACTCTTCAGCGTCCCGGCTTTCAGGATATAATTTCGACGCTCTGAATATACCGCGTATGTCATACACAGGATTCTTCAGGACGGAGTTCACATCATCGCCCCAAGTGTCATCAGGCAGAAGAATCACAGCAGGAACAGGACGCAAGGACGGTTCAAGCTCTGAATTGTGAGCCTCGTGAAAATTAGGATGAGACGGATCACCGATGATGAAATCAGCTTCATGAATCTCACTGCAAGGCCTTATCTTCCCGCTTAGGTGAGAAAACTCAAGTTTGCCTCCGTTCCTGCCCTGCTCAGTCAATGACGATATAACGCCATTCACCAGATCTTTGCAGTCTGCGAAATGTTCAGCCTGAGCCTTGTTGTTCTTGTACGCAAAGCAGATGTTAATGTCGATGTTCATCTTTTGCTCCATAACTTTTTCCACTTGGTGAGTTTATTGCCTAACGTGCTTTCGTCGTAGACAAAATCTATTTTCTTCAGGCCGATGCTTTGTTTTGTTTCTCCTTCGTCCTCTTGGGAGTCAAAGACGCTGCACAGTTCGTTTAACTCCGCGCAGAAATCCTTGAAGCCCGCGAAAAGCCCGGCTTTGTACTTCTCGAAATCTTTTCTGCTGACGGAAGCATTTATCTTTGAGAACTCGTGTTCAAGCCATAGAGCTTCCATTTTTCCGGGCAATCCTTTTCCCTGTCCCTTGTCCGCGCGGAAATCACTAAGAGGAATGACACGGTATTTCTTCGCCCTCTCGTCAAAGAACAGAATGCCGGAATTTTTCAGGGAGTCGAGCCATCTGCCTTTAGAGCTTTCGCCGTCCCTCACAAAAAATCCCTGAAGACTGAGCAGCAGCTCGCCGTAACTTTTGCCCGGAAATTTTCTCACTAGGAAGTCTAGAAGAAGCTGTATCCTCCGCCTGAAATACTCCTTTGATGCCAGATTGAAGCCGTAACGTGAGGCCGCCCACAATATTTGTCCCTCGTACAATATCCATATCGGCTGGATACTGAATGCCTCCGCCCCGACGTGATATTCGCCGCCCTCATCATCATCCGATTCTTCGTTGGCCTCTAAAGGCGCGTCTGTAGAATCTTCCGCTGTGGGTTCGGGTTCTTCCGGGTCTGTGCTGTCGTCTATGTAATTCGTGAATGAGGCTGTGGCAGTCTCAACCTGCTTGTTTAGCGTCCTGTTGTCGGTTCTTGCTTCATTCGTGAAAATCTCTGACATTATGATTTTCTCCTCCTTCCCAAAGAAGACGGCTCTTTGTTGTCCTGAGAGAGTCAGAAAAACGGAAGTCATCACCCTGTTTCCTCACAAGAAGACGCGCGATCTTTTCGCCGGAAATGTCGGAAATGTATTCTCCCCCATCATTGCGGGAACATGACGCGGCTGTCTCAAAGTGTATGAGGGACTGGGGCAGCTCTTTGTTCGCCGTATGATTTTCTATGTCGGCGGTGAGAATTTCTGCTATCACGTCTGAGATTGGCACGGCTTTTTTCCCGGCAAGTATTTTCCTGATTGCCTTTATCGGGCTTTCTGCCTTGCTGCTGGAATCGTGAAAGCGTTTCATTGCGAGCTGAGTCCCGCGTTCACCTATAGCTTCTGCCGCTGTGAGGCCCGCAGAGAATCCTTCCGTTGCTGGTTCTGGCTTGTCGTAAGGCATCGAGGCCGCGTCAGCCCCGTAACACAACGCGCAGACATGGCCGTTTTTCCTCTCATGACAGTGAAGGGGGGAACGCACTATAACTTTTCCGCCTTCTTTGAGGGACTGTAACACGCGCTCCACGCCGTCAGAGTCAAGGCAGTCTGTTTCACCGAGAACAACCCTCCCCCATAATACGCGCCTGGCATCATCGTGAGTATTTCCGAGTGTGGGCAGAATTTCCCCGTCAACAATGAGCCTGTCAGCTTCATGTGAGTATGAGACTTCCAGCCCTTCAGACGTTCCGCAGTCGTGAACGCTCACAGTGTACTCGTACAATTTTTCGGCAAGAAGCCGTGAAAGATACCCGGCCTCAGCAACAGATAATTTCTTCTGAGCCATCGAGAAACGTGAAGGATAACTGTACCTGAACAATTCTTCATCGCTCAGGCCGCGCCAGAAACAGCCCTTGATTGACTCTTCTTTTGTTTTCTCCGGGTCAGTATCTTGCATCACGTCAATACTGCCGAGTTCCTTAACGATTTTCTTCACGTCGTCAAGGCTGCCTTTTGCGCCGGAATCTATCAGGACGTTCAAACCGTGAGCAAAATTATTGTCCGACATATCAGCCGACAAGCGTTCGAACTCAATCGGGGTAAGCGTGGCCGCCCCGCTCGAACGTTCAGCAATATCTGCCTGAAGTTTCCTGAGAATCCCGCGCAGTTCATCACGGGGAGTTTCTCTCAGGATGTCCTGAAGATGCCGTGAAAGTTTTACGCGCTTTTCCCCGTTCTGCATGTTCCACCAGCCTAAAGCGAGGTCAAGAGAGTCAGCAAAGGCAATTTTCCCGCTGCCGATTAATCCGGGGCTGCTGAGGATAGAATAGCGGCTCAAATCTTTTGCGTGTTCGTAAGGCGGAATGAAGACGGCCATAGTATCACCGTCAAAATCAGCGTTGAAGCCGGGCGTAACGAACGGAGGAAGGCCGATAACGGGAAATTCCCAGCACCTTGCGCGGAATGCCTGCACACTGTGGCGGTGCAAGCTGGGCTGACGTATCAAGAAGCACCACAATTCGCCGCATTCAGACATGAGGAAGTCATCGAGTCTTTCCGCGAGCTCGTGGGCTTCGTGCCTTCTGCTGTGACAGTCGCTGAAGATTCTGCGGAGGCCGTGAAAGTCTCTGAGGCTGTGAGGTATTCTGCTGACATAAGAATCATCATAGCCTTCAAGAATCTCAACGAGCATGGCCGCCGGGAGATATACGCAGTCGACATCAAGCGAGGGTTCCGGGACAATTACAGCACGCCCGGAATGGTTGTAGCGTCTTCCTGACATGTAACAGCGCGGGATTCCAGTTTTGCCGGAGAGAATCTTCACAAGGCCGTCCCTGTAAGAGATGAGAGCTTCAGCGCGTCCAAGGGGATTTTTGTCGGTGCAGAATCTCAGCAGAAGTTTCTTGAGCGGGGGGCTTTTGTCGGGCATCAGGGAGCCGTATTCCTGAATGCCGTATCCCAATTCGGCGGAACAGCTCAGTATTTCCGGCTCAACATGAATGCTTCCGTCGGGGTTGAAGAAACATTCTCCGCTGATTATCCCGCTGAGTTCCTTTGCGGCTTTCATGACACGGGGGCTAGTTTGATTCTCTGAGATTTTTCCGAGCGTATCTGCTGCCAAATCGCGGGGGCTTTTCCCTGTTGTTATTATTCCGCAGAATGGGAGCGTTTCGGAAGCTGAGCCTAAAGAATTACGCAGGGATTTCCTTTTGAGGCCGTCATCGTCATTTTGTCTTGGGGAAAAATTGAGGCCTGACTCGTTTTCTGACATTACGATTCCCAGAGAGCGCAGAATTTTGCGGAAAAGATTCCGTGTCTTCCCGTAATCTCCCGTCTGCTTTAGGCGCATGTCATACAGCACAGAGTTTGCGCCGTGGCTCAGGAATGCCCAGTTCTCCATTTCCCCCAGACGCTGACCCGTCAAAGCACCGCACCTCACAGGCTGGCCGTTGTATGAGTCATAAGGAGCGCGGATGCCTCTTGCCTGAAGTTTCTTCCACGCGTGATGATGAAGACGGCAGAAATATTGCCACCCCGCAAAAGCCCGGACGTGTTCACCGTCAAAGCTCACATCAAACGTTCCCCATTCATCACAGCCGGTTTCAGCGAGAAATTCACAGAGCCTGTCAGTGATCCGCTTGATATTGTCGGCGTTCATGTGGTCATTGATACCGTCAAGGCGTATGCTGCTGATGTCTAGTCCTGTCTCATCGAGGAGTCCGTGAAGTTTTTGGCCGCCCTTCATGATGAGCAGAGAGTGAGTCATCTCCCATATCTGGCCGAGATTCTTGCGCCCTATAATGGAACACGGAGAGATTATCAGCTCGGCGGGTAATGAACCGTCAGCAAAATGAACCGCGGGCATTTCTTCATCAGGAAGGATTTTCGTTACTACTCCCTTGTTGCCGTTCCTGCCTGTGAGTTTGTCGCCTAAGCTCATTGGACGCTCAACGATAAAATTCCACGAGACTATGAACTCTGTGTGATACTGCTTATCATTCTTTGGGCCTGATACTTTTCTGACGATGCTTCGTACTGTGATGCCCCTGCTGATTCCCGGCGCGTGATGGTCGTATATCTTGTGCCAGATTTCCGCCTTGTCAGGGTTATCTGTGCTGTAGAGATTCACTGTCGGCTTTGGCAGATCATCACCGTAAACATATTTATCGCCAGGATTGAACGTGAAGACATCATCAATACTGATACCCTTTTCCCTGAGTTCTGACTCTCTGATGACAGCTTCAAACGTCCGGGAGATGCTGTAACTTCCTTCCTTGATGCAGAGCCTTGAAGCCAGAGACTCGGAAATCACGAGGCCGTCCTCATACGTATAACCCTTGAAGGGCATTATCACTGTGAGTGCATTGAGACCGAGCCGGGGGAAAAATCTTTTGTCCCTCATGTTAGAGCGGAGAATCTCAATGTCAGACGAATAATCACCCTCATAATATCCCGGGACTATAGGCGGTTCAGCACCAGTAATCCCGGTTTCTGCCTGCTTCATGTTTTTTCCGCCCATCATGAGGCGCGGGCCGTCAGTGTGGTGGGGATAAGGGATAAGTCCGCAGGCAACGGAGAAAAGTCCATCACCTTCCGTGATTTTGCCGTCCTCGACTTTTGACCCGGCAGAAAGATGGAGCTGAAGCCCAATGCGTTTTGACTCTGGTGTCTGGAAGGGGCATAATTTATTCTCGTGTGAACTGTGGGGGATTCTGAGTCTTCCGAGAGTTTCAGACGGCCAGTCTATGAGAACCTGCCGTGGAGTTTCGAGCGCAAGAAGGGGGTTAGTGTCATCACTTGGCTGTTTGATGAATCGTCCTGCATTTCGGGCTGAAGCACTCGTGAAAATTGCGTTTAGCCCGGCCTCAAGACGTATGAAGTTGTCCAGGTAACATTTGCCCTTGATGTTGGCGGCAAAAGAAGTCCATTTGCGTTGTATGTCCCTGTACCAAGCATGAAACACGCTGCCTTTGCCCAAGTCCGGGCATAAATGGAGCGGTGCAATGTCGTCATGCCTGCCTCTGTCAAATTCCGGCCTGCGGAAAATATATCCTGATGAATAATGATCGCCGCTGAGAAAGTCTGTTACCGTACAATTCCCGCCTTCCCTGCGCGGCATAATCCATCGGAGAATCAAACGCCCGTCAACACCGTATTTCCCCGCAAGGTCTTTCACTGGTTCACCGCCAAGCTCAAGCATGAGGATTTCATGGCCGGATTCGTTGTTTCTCCCGCGTGAGTCATATAGGCTGACTTCGACTCCTGTACCCTTGAGCCATTTCTTTACGTCAGAAATTATCGCATTATTGTCCAGCTTCAACTATATTCCCCCTGCAACCTCAGCTTTTACGGCGGGAAAATTCTTCAGGACATCTTTCACTGCGTCATATTCTCTGTCAATGTCATGTGCAATAGCCTCAAGAGTCCCGGTAATATCGCCGTCAATGAGACTGCTGCGGAAGATTTTCACTGTGATGGTATTTTCCTCTTCATTCATCACGGGGAGGACGAACGCGGTACACTGGTGCTTCTGGAAATGTAGATATTGCTCACGCTTGAAGGCCAGCCTGTTGGCGAGGGACAAAGCGATAAATTCCGGGAGCGCACAGCCCTGAACATTGCGCCAGTTCCCATGTCGTCCCTTCAGGCCTGCGAGACCGTCAAAAACTTGTGAGTATATCATCTTGCAGTAGTCTTCTATCTCGTTGCCGGAAATATTGCCGCCGATGAAGACAGCTCTCACATTCTCTTGCAGTCTTTCAGGCAGCCGGCGTATACAGCTCATCATTTCCGCCTGAATGAGCCGGGCTTCGTCAGCACTGCGCTGATTCCTGTACTCCAGGTAGCGGCGGCTGATTACCCTGTCAGACTGTACATCACAGCCGTCAAGAACACGCAATAATGCCGTAACGTTAAGGAGTATCTCAGGATTGATGCCGGTATTTTCCGCGCGTTCCTCAAGGGGCTTAAGTGTCTCACTGAATCGTTCAGTGCCTAAGATGAGATTTCCTGCCTTCATGATTCTTTCGTTGGGACTGGCCGAGTCTCCCCGCCTGAGAGCTGTATACCCTCTGTGATGCGCGGCGATAAGCGGTATGCATTTCATCAGAACGTCAGCCTTGCCGGGATATTCACTGCGCATGAAGTATCTTTCAGAGCCGCTGTTCAGGACTTCACCAGTCAGAATGTGATGAAGCTCACGGACTGCCGAGGGGAACAATCCCAGCGGGAACAGATCCTCATTGTTCACATCATCGTTATTCACTGCCGGCGGGTAAGACAGGGCGGTGTGTCCTATGTCGTGAAGGTATATTGACGCAATGAGAAGCGCGAGGGGCAGGGGGTCATCATCAGTGAAGCCGATATTCCCGATGCTTTTTCCCGCGCACCTGAAGAAGTTTGCGGCCATCTCCATCAACCGCTTTGAATGCCGCCTGCTGTGTTCGACTGTTTCGGGGATCTGGTCGCCCAGCCATAACTCGCCCCATCTGAGGGTCAACAAATTTTGCAGGTAATCAGCCCATTCATTGCCGCCCTTGCAGTTCCTGAGCCTGCGGAAAATTTCCTCACCCAATCCGTAAGGCTTTTCGCGTGCCTCGTCATAACTCTTCAGGAGAGTCCCGGCCATGAACTCAGAGTCTTTCACCCATTGAGGAAGGGAGTCTTTGCTGACCTGTGCATTTTCACGGACGGCCTTCAGCATGTTGATTTCCTCATCGAGCGACGAATAGGCGTAACCCAGCGGCATACTCATGAGCTCGTAGGCATCTGAAGTTTTCTCGAAAGAATAGAGACAGGGCAATGAATGAAGCTGTGCATAAACCATAGCGAAGCCTGATACAGCCTTGTAGCCGCCTGTTGAACAGATTATCACTTCCTCGCCGGGTTTTTTCCCGTCAGCAAGCTCGTCAAGTTTCGCGAATAAATTTGCTATCGACGGCAGAATTTCTTCTCGTGTGTCTACCTTTATCGGGAGGGGGATAATTCCTGAACTGTCCCGGCTGCAATGCACCTTGATTTTCCCGTACAAAGCCTTCAGATGATTCAGACATACTATGCCTACATGTGCTGTGAGTACGGACGCTGCAGTCTTCGTAGGGAGCATTACGACTCTTACTTCGTCAACTTCTTCTGCCTTACCCTTTATCACATTGCTTAACCAGCGCAATATAGTCTGCATTTCAGCACTCGGAAATATATACGACCCTACGAAATCGGCTGCTTTCAGGACATCTTCATATTTCTCAGGGACTCTTATGACATCGGCAGCATTCTGTCTTTCTTTATCTTTGACTTCAGAGTTCAGCACGGCTTCAAGTATTTGTTCGTCCGTCAGACTGGTAACTTTCTTTATCTGAGCGGCAACAATTTCAGGATTCTTTTCCTGCTCTCTTGTCAAACGTTCTCCGATAAGTGCTTGAAGTTTAGGGAACGGTCCTATAGCAGACGTGCCTGAAGTACATATCATAAGGACATGCCTTCCCATAAATACACTTCCTTGATTGATTGGGATTGATGAAATATTTTACAGCATCACACGTGAAAATTCACACTCAAATGCATGTTGTTATTTCTGGAGGTGAAAACGGAGCTGTAAATTCTGCGGCTGATATAATGGCTTCATTCACACAAATTTTACTCGGAGGCTTTATGCTCGAATGCACATAACGTTTTCGTTCACGTCGCCTGAAATTTCGTCTGTGCGTCTTCCTTCAGCAAACCTTCATTTGTTCCAGTCTATGCTATATTCACTTCTTCCTTCTGACATGGCCGCAAAGATTCACGATGAAGGTTTTGATTCTGACGGTCGGAAAATGAAGCTCTTTGCGATGAGCTGGCCTGTTTCTTCTGCGCGTCCTCAGTTCGGGGAGAACACGATAATTTTTCCTCTGCCTATAAAGCTCACTGTGTCGACTCCTCTAGGCGAACTTATCACGGGCTTCACGGCCGGAGCGATGAGCAGGGACGACATAAGAATCGGGAACAATCATCTGACATGCAGCGGCATCGACAAGAAGGAGTACAAAGCAGACTCGGACTCCATCACAGTAAGGACGCTCTCACCGGTAACGTGCTATGACTCGACTGAGCGCAGCGGAAGACAGTACACAAAATATTTCACTCCATATGACGGAGAATTTCAGGAGGGTATACGCTTCAACCTTCTGCGGAAATTCAGGCTTCTTCACCCGGAAAAGGACGAGCCTGAAGACGGCTTCACGATAACGCCAGTCGGCCATGTGAAAGAGCGTGTATCAATGTTCGAGAAGGGGGGATTATTCCCGGTCAAAGGCTGGTGGGGTAAATTCAGGCTTGAGGGTAACAGGGAAATTTTGCAGACGGCTCTTGACTGCGGACTAGGCTCAAAGAATAGTTCCGGCTGGGGATGCATAACACTGGAAAGGGGATAACACAATCATGATGCAGGTTACGGTATCGACATGCGGGACGAGTATTTTCACGAACGGTACAGCCCGCGTGGACGTGAATTTTCTGCGCGAGAATGCGAACAAGAAGGAGTCAGAGTACACGGCTGACGAGCTCAGGAAGATAGACGAGCTTATCGGTATGAAGATGGATATGCTGACCTCAGCGGGCCCGAAGGAAGTGCAGGTTCTCTCTGCGGAATTGAACGGCTTCATTAGCTTCTACGGCAACGGGGCAAAACTTGACGAGGCCCGGAAGAACATGCATTACCTGATTCACACGGACACGTATCAGGGAGTGAAGGCGGCGGAATTGATACAGGCTTGGGGTAAGCACAACGGTATCAACATGCAGGCAGTGAAGATTGACGACCTCAACACGGGCAGCGTTGACGAGTTCCGTCTCGGCGTGAACAATCTCGTTGAGTGGTGCGCGTGGACTCTTCCGGGTTACCGCTCGCAGGGCTACAGCGTGATCTTCAACCTTGTGGGGGGCTTCAAGTCATTGCAGGGTTATATGCAGACGCTGGGAATGTTTTACGCTGACGAGACCGTGTATATCTTCGAGACTGGCGGGGAGTTACTGAGAATCCCCAAGATGCCCGTGGACTTCTCCGCGAACGCAAAGCAGGCGGTACTCAATAATTTCGGGGCATTCCGGAAAATGGAGCGCGGCTGTATTCCTGTCTCAGAATGCGCCGGGATACCTGAGACTATGCTTGATATTCTTGACGGCAGATGCAGTATATCGGCTTGGGGTCATGTGATCTGGGAGGACGTACAGCACGAGGCATACAGCAAGGAAATTCTGCCTCCGCTTTCAGAACGTGTGATAATCAGCAGCAGGGCGAGGGATATTGTGAGCGGCCTGCCTTCTGACAGGATAACGCGGTTCAATCAGGCGGTGGACAAACTTTCGCGCTACATAGATTCGGGAATGAAAGACAATCTCAACAGCTGCAACCTGCGCAAGCTCAAGAGCGATCCTGTGCCGCCGTCGACTCACGAGTTCAACCTGTGGCCTGATATGGGGGGATGGCGTGGGTTCTGCCACTTCGAGGGGGACGAGCTGATTATTGATGATACGGATATGGGGCTAGGACATAACAGGCACTAGGCCAGCGGAATATTCAGACAATTAGTGCCGTGCGAAGGTCAAACATTTTCCTGGTCATGAACTTTGCTGTGATGAGAGTTTGTGGCCCGATAAGTTTTGCGGTCTGACCAATGCCAAATTTGGGGCGGGAAAAACGCAATATACATCATGAGACAGAAGGATTAACGATACAGTCCTTCTTGTTGCGGACGCTGTTGTCTAGTATAATCAGCAACATTCCATGAACAAACATTCCTACTCGCAAAGGGGGATTCATATTTGCAGAGCATAACCGACAAACTTGGTGCGCCTCCTGTTTTGCCTTACGCGAAAAGTCCTCCGTCAATCCGTGAGCTGAGTCTCAATATCACAGTCTCAACCCCAATGGCCGGAGGAGGAGTCGAGGCCGGAAAAGTTGATGAGCGCAGGCCGATCCGAGTCCCGTCAGTCAAAGGTCATCTGCGTTACTGGTGGCGGATGATGCACCCGGACAGCCCGGAAAAGGAGAGTGATATATGGGGAAGCACTGAGAAGCCCGGAAAGGTTTACGTCTCCATTCCCGAACAGCCGAGCGTTTCACTGCGTTACTGCGATAACAGTTTCGAGTTCGACAAGTACGGCCCGGAAAATTACGCGCTCTTCTCATCCCTCCCGACAAGAGACAAGCCCGGCAACAACATAGCCCGCGAAAATTTTTCGTTCACCCTCAAGCTGACTTACCCCCAGGAATATCATGATGATGTGAGACTCGCTTTGTCTGCGTGGATTTATTTCGGCGGAATAGGCTCAAGAACCCGGCGGGGCTGCGGAAGCCTGTCGTGTGATGAGACTCCTGCTGACTTGGGCGAAATTCTCAGGGCTGCTCCGAATATCACTTTGTGGCGCAAGGAAGCAAATAATCCTTTGTCGGCATGGTCTTACGCCGTGAAACGCTACAAGGATTACAGGCAGACTCGCAACAAGGGGCAGGGTACAAGGCCGGGACGGTCGAGATGGCCGGAAGCAGATTCACTCAGGCAGATAACAGGAAGAGCCGACCACAGGCACAGCATCCCGATAACTTCCCCCCTTCCCTCATTTCCCCGCGCCGCTCTGGGTATGCCGATAATCTTTCACTTCAAGGACAGGGACGACCCTAAAGACGCAACAGTAGTACCCAAAGCAGAAGGCTCAAGCAGAATGGCCAGCCCCGTAATCACGAAGGCACTTTATGACAATGGCAAGTGGTATTCAGCAGTGATAATCCTTCCTCATGATGATGTTTTTGACGTGCCGCTTAAACTTGACGGCATGAGCAGAGCATACAATATCCCTTCACGCAGAGGAGCAATCTACAGGAACACTCAGCCCATGTTAGGACAGACTGACGCAATATCAGGCTTCGAAGAATATATTTCGAGGGACTTCACAAGGGAGGCGATAAGGTGAACTATCTGCTTCAGATTTCAGTCGGGCCTGTTCAGGATTTTATTGCGGCGGCAAGAAGGACACGTGATTTGTGGTTCGGGTCTAACATGCTCTCGGAAATCGCTAAAGCAGCGGCGAAAAGTGTGAAGGACTCCGGCGGAAAGCTCATCTTCCCAGCCCCCGAAAAGGACGAAGATTTGTCGCCCGGTTCAGATTTGAGCGTGGCTAATGTGATTCTCGCTGAGTTCGGAGATTCTGACGGTGAAACGTTAAGGGCAGTCTCAGACAAAGCACTTGAGGCCGCAAAATCACGCCTGAAAGTTTACGCCGATAAAGTCTGCAAGATTATGGGGAAATATATCGTCAAAGACAGGTGGGACTCACAGCTTGACGACATAATAGAGTTCTACAGCGCGTGGGTTCCTGCTGACGGGGATTATCATTCAGCGCGCAGGAATGTGGGCAGGCTCTTGGCGGCAAGAAAGAATATCAGGGACTTCAACGCAAACGACTGCAAAGACAGAGTCCCGAAAAGCTCCCTCGACGGCCTCCGTGAAAGCGTGCTTATCCGCAACGAGTCAGACGAAACATTATCGGATCTTCCCCGCGGTGTCAGCATAAAGCCCAATGAAGCACTTGACGCAATCGGACTCATCAAGCGCGTTCCGGCCGGGGGAGACTGGGTATTTCCGTCAGTCTCACGTGTTGCCCTCGATGCATGGATAAGGACTGAGGGAAAAGAATTTTGCGATGACTCATACTTCATGGGAATGTGTGAGGAGCTTGCTGACCTCGGCGCGTTGAGCAGGGCCAGGCTTCCGGGAGGCGTGTATGACTCATTCCCTTATGACGGAGTGATATTCCTGCCTGACAGACACGCATCAATCATCGAGGACAGCAGGGACAAGGGCAGGGCGAAAACTCTTTGCAGCAACATAGCCCGCTACCTTGAACACAAGAAGCCGCCTGAACCCTACCTCGCGTTTATATGCGCTGACGGCGACAAGATGGGCGCGGCACTCTCGGCCATGAACACGCCTGACGAACACAGGAAGTTTTCTCAGAGCTTATCACGTTTTGCGCTGAAGGCACGAGACATAATCAGCGACAATCACGGAATATGCGTTTACACCGGCGGCGATGATGTTATGGCGTTTATCCCCCTAGGAAATGCTTTAGACTGCGCACGGTCTCTGTATGACCTCTTCAAGGAAACCATGAGTGATTACCCGGATGTGTCTTTGTCCGTAGGAATAGCAGCCGCCCACGCAATGGAGAATCTAGAATACCTGTTCAATTTCGGCCGTGAAGCTGAGAGCATCGCCAAGAAGGGAGTCAACAACAAGGCTGTAACACAAGGAAACGACCGCAACGGGCTGGCAATTTCTGTGCGTTCACGCGGCAATATCCCCTTCACTGTCCGCGAGCAATGGAAAGCAAAGACTGACTCGCACGTTCTTGCGGAAATGTCCATAGAACAGCGCATAAAGTTTTTCGCTGAACGCTTCATTAATGGTGAGATACCCGCAAAATTCCCCTATGAGCTGAGAGAGAACGCAAAATTTTACACGAACTGGAAGGAAGCATCAACGCTGGCTGAGGCAGTAAAAAGCGATGTCATACGGATATTCAGCCGCAAAGATATTACCCTCAACGATGACGACAAGAAAGCATTTGCAGATTACACACAGGTAAAAGTTAAGGACGCTGAGACAATGAAGGAGTTTGCTGACGAGTTAATTTTAGCGCAATGGATTTCATCAGGAATGACACAGGGAGATGATGATGCTTGAAGTACAGGATTACTCCTCTTGACCCGTTAATCTCGCGTGATGCCCGGCAGTTCGGCGCGGGAAGTCCGATGCATTCCTTCAGCTGGATCACAAACACGGTCATAGCAGGAGCAGTGAGAACAGTTTTATGGAAGACCAGCGACAACCCCGGCAGCAAAGAAACTCTTGATGCACTGAAGAATATACCAGTAACAGGAAACTTCCCCATTCTTGACGGAAAAATATATTTCCCCCGCCCCCTAGACATCATCAAAAGCGCGAATGACATATACCAGATAAAGCCCGGAGAATTTCCCGATGGCAGCGGAGCAAATATGCCGATTGAAGGATTAATGCCCTCGTTCCCTGACGCTGAGGAAGACTTCAAGCCCGAAAAGCTCAATGCCTTCTGGGAGAAAGACATGATGCTTCACTGGCTGATGCATGGCCGGGAGAATTTCAGCCCCGGCGAGAAGAACACGCTTCCAGCCCCTGCACATGATGAGAGAGTCCACGCTAAGATTGACCCGTCAGCAGGAGCCGCTAAGGACGGAAATCTATTCTCAACAACCGGGCTGGACTTCATCCGCAGAGATCCGGACAAGGGACTTTTGCGCGGGGAAATCAGCGTTGACATTGGGACGCTGAATCTGCCTTCACGTTTCGTTGCACCTGTAGGCGGTGAGAGGAGGCTTGCTGAGTTTTCGCGACATGATGACGACGCTGCTTTGTGGGAATGCCCCGGAGAAGTTGACGTTACCGGCGGAAATTTACGGCTGGTGCTGGCATCTCCGGCCATATTCGGGAACGGCTGGCTTCCTGACTGGATAGACACTGAGACGCTCACAGGCACTATACCCGGCACAAACGCGGCTGTGAAACTGGTATCAGCGGTAACAGACAGATGGCAGCCCGTATCAGGATGGTACTATGAGCGCGGGAATAGCGGCCCGAAACCTATGCGCCGGGCTGTACCTGCCGGGAGCGTGTATTTCTTCGAGGTAATCAGCGGGAATGCAGACGCAAAATCTTTGTGGCTCAAGTCAATATGCATCGACAAACAGAACATCAATGACGGCTTCGGGCTTGTTCTGGCCGGAAAATGGTAGACGAGGAGACGACATAATGAACGAGATAAAATACTGGCTTCACGCAATCACGCCGATTCACGCCGGAGCAGGGCGCGGACTGGGCTATATTGACATGCCTATAGCGCGCGAGAAAGTGACCGCATGGCCGTACATCCCCGGAAGCAGCATCAAGGGAGTCATAGCGGATCACTTCGGGGCATCTGACGAGGACACGCGCAGGAAGGAGGAGAACAGAGTCCTCAAGGCGGCGTTCGGGACTTCCGGGAGCGATAACGACTGCGCGGCGGGCGCACTGGTCTTCACGGACGCAAATATCCTGTGCATCCCAATCCGCAGCTTCTACGGAACATTCGCGTGGGTTACGTCTCCTTTCTGCCTGAAACGCACGGGAACTGCCGAAAACCTTCCGGGGTTCCCGCAGGACTCTGACGCATTCATCACGGATGACTCCAAGCTGGCGGGTGATGACGGGAAAATTTACCTTGAGGATCTCGACATAAGCGCACAGAAAATCAGCCAGGCCGGGAGAATTGCCGACGAAATAGCCGCATCAGTTTTCGGGGACAATCAGGAGTGGCGGAAAATTTTTGCTGAACGCTTCGTGATTGTGAGTGATGACCTGTTCACGTTCCTCTGTGAGTCCGGGACTGAAGTGAACGCGCATATACGCATAAACAGCAAGACTGGAATAGTCGACACCGGAGCATTGTGGTACGAAGAGTCTCTGCCTGTTGAGACGGTATTAACCGGGCGCGTATGGTGCGATAAAGTTTTTGTTGACGGTGTAACTGCTGCTGACCTGTTCGAGCGTTTTTGCGGGAAAAATCTCACGCTTCAGATCGGCGGGAAGGCTTCAACGGGAAAAGGCCTCGTGCGCTGTGTATTCGGGAGCAGGTGATAACATGCTGGACTTCAGGACAAAAGAGCAGTCTATGGCGGAGAAAGCATACAGCATAGTGAACAGCCGCCAGACAGAACCGGGCTTCAAGGACTACAAGAGCTTTGCGCTTTCTTTCCCGTCATTGATACACACATGCGGGCTTGTTCAGGCCGTAGCATTCGCGATGGCAAAAGACAAGGGAGAATATATAGATGACCTTCAGGCAGTCTTCAACGAAACCGACAACGCCGGGGATTTGGCGACAAGAAGCCGTGAAGCCAAAGTGATGGAGTACATGAGGATAACGAGACATGCTATTTCCGCCGCGAGCTGGATAAAGCGTTACTGCCAGGCAAGCGGCTCAGAAGAAGGTGAATAAATTGCCGGGATGCCGTAGTGTTCTGGAGGGTCTGAAACTTGAGACGGGCGAAAATGCGTCATTAATCATGACCCGGTACATCAAGAATCTTGACGACAAGAACGAGTCGAAGCACGCACTGTTTTCCGCAATGCCTCAAGCCGCAATGAACGCCATGGATTTATACTCGCAGGCATTCAGGATGAGACATGACGCTTTAGCCGCGGCAGCAGCGCCGGGTTATTTCACGACAATTCAGCCGCTTGTGGTCGGTCTCGGCAACAGCAACGTGATAGAGTCAGGTCTCGCGCTCAATCCTGTGTACGGAATGCCTGTTTTGCCCGGCTCATCACTCAAGGGGATAACGGCTCATTACTGTTCTGAGATTTTCGGGCTGGACGATCCTGACTACAGAGGCCCAAATCCTGATGCCCCGCTTGAACCAGCCGGGAGAATCTACGAGGCACTTTTCGGGAAAATTGCGCCGGAAAAAGAACAGGAAGCCGGGCTTCTGCGCTTCTATGACGCGTGGATAATGCCTGAAAGCGTGAGTGAATGCTTTGTGACGGACGTGATGACCCCTCATCATGGGAGCGATTTTGCTGACCCAACGCCGATAAACTTCATGACGGTAAGCGGCAAGTTCGAGCTCTGGATAGGGTGCGGGAATCTTGAGGCCGACAGAGGATGGGTAGACTTTGCGTTTTCGCTGACAGAAGCGGCACTGAGCAGTTACGGAATCGGGGGGAAAATTCGTTCTGGCTACGGGAAAATGGAACGAGTGCTTTTACCCGAAGAGATTCAGCGGCGAGCAAGGGAGAAGAAACGCGCAGAGAATATCGCATCTGGCTACATGTTCAGTGAGGGCGATGAAGTCGAAGCGGTCTGCGTGAAGGTCAAAGTCCACAGGGGCAAGGAGAAACGTGAATTTGCGTTCAGGAACGGCAGCGGGGACAAGAACGCCGTGAGATTTGAGCCAGCTCCCAAGACAGGCGAGGGCGACTCACTCATGGCAAGGATAGTAAGAATAGACAGCAAGAACAAAGCATACATACTTCAGGCACTCTAGCTCAGGGCAATAACGGCAAGGGCGGATTCTGGCTTACGGAGTCCGCTTTTGTTGTACGCAGAAAATATTTCACCCAAATACCCAATATTATATGTGGAACGACAGAACACGAAAGGGGATATTATCATGACCATGAAGAAGCCTGTTCTTGACACTGAGGACATCATCATCGACATCCTTGTTCTTATCGGGGACATCCTCAAGGGCTAGTATCAGGAAGGAGGGAAAATTATGGCGATTGCTTCCATTATTGTTGCTGTTGCGAAGAAGGCGGCGGCGGCTGTGATCACTGAGGCCGTCAAGGAGATCGTGAAGGACTAGAATGCCGGTGACTGGGAGCGTGAAGGGGGGTGATAGGTCATGCTGTGGCTTGTTGCTGCGGTGCTGTGGGGGTTGTGCGGGGATTAGGGGAAAAGTTTTTTAGTACTAACTGGGCGTTTTGCTGGCTGAAACGTGGTGAGCGGAGGATTTGAGGCAATAATTTACGCTTTGAGGGGGGCTTGGGCATGTGAGAAACAGAATTGTCAGACGATTTGTGTCGCATAATGGTTAAACTTTTTGCGGGTCATAACTTCTGTCGTAATGGGAACTTGTGATGCGTGAAAAATTTGGCTCTGACCAAAGCGATTTTTGGTGCGGAAAAATGGGGATTCTTTGGCAGATTGTCGCAGTAGGTTGATTTTGCACTTTCCAGAGATTGCAACTGTTTATGAGTTCGTTAGATGAAACATTGCGTAATCCCTGCAAGCGTGGTAAAATCCGCAACATAGTAATCATGAGGGGTGCTGAGGATTACGAACCTTCCTATAAGGGATTGAAACTATTTCTAGTTCTGGCTACCAGGCCTTCTGTACGTTACGAACCTTCCTATAAGGGATTGAAACTTCTTTACACCTGTAAAACCCGACAAGCCTCGCGTCGTTACGAACCTTCCTATAAGGGATTGAAACTCGAGCATGAGATCTGCGTTGACTACTTTCACGGTTACGAACCTTCCTACTTAGGGTTTTGCCCTCCCGGAAAATACCGCGGAGGGTTTTTTCTTGTCCTTCACCAAAATACCCGTTATACATTATGGACACAATACACTTACGGAGGTTGTTGCTATGAAGAAGATTGCGGCTCTGTTGGTGTTCGTCATGGTCTTTGCTCTGGCTGCCCCTGCCCTTGCTGTCTACCGTACTGGCTCGGCGGCCGGTGATGCTGCGGCTTATGGTGCCGGGGGCGCGGTCGTTGGCGGCGGTGCGTGTGCGGCGGTCATGTGGCTCTTCAGCGTGGCCTGCCCTCCTGCGGCGATCGTCAGTGCTGCGGTTGTCGGCGGCGCGTATCTCGGCTGGTATGGCGCGACTGATTCGGACAAGACCCTCAAGAAGGATGTCGAGAATACGGTTGCGGCTGGCGTTTGGGGGACTACTGCCGGGCTTGCTGCGGCTGAGCTGATCGAGAAGGGTACGGAGGCTGCTCTCCAGGCTGCTTATTAGCCCGGGGAGCTTCACCCTCTCACGAAAGGAGGCACACTCTCATGCTTGAAGCTATACTTTCACCCGACAATCTCAACACAGCTTACGCAAAAGTAGCCCGCAACAAAGGCACTTACGGCATCGACGGCATGACCACTGAACAGCTCCTGCCATTCCTCGAAGCTCACGGCGAGTCTCTCAGGCAGTCCCTCCTTGACGGAACATATATTCCTCAGCCCGTCAGAGCCGTCAAAATCCCCAAAGGCAACGGCAAGTTCAGGACTCTCGGAATCCCAACGGCAATTGACAGGTTCATTCAGCGGGCAATCGTTCAGGTGCTTATGCCGCTGTATGAGGCTGTGTTCTCGGAGAACAGCTACGGCTTCAGGCCTGAAAGAGGAGTCGAGGATGCCGTGAAGAAATGTCTGCAATACTTCAACAGCGGTTACGATTGGGCGGTCGATATGGATCTGGAGAAGTTCTTTGACTCCGTGTGCCGCGAAAAATTGTTGCGGCTTCTTTTCCGTGATATTCATGATGAGCGGGTGCTGTACCTTCTGGGAGCCTACATAAATTCCGGGATTGTCGACAACGGAAGGCCTGTTCACTCTTCAGCCGGGATTCATCAGGGCGGGCCGTTATCTCCGCTTCTGGCTAATATCATGCTCAACGAGCTGGACAAGGAGCTTCTCATGAGGCGGGAAAACTTCGTGCGCTATGCTGACGACATGATGATATTCTGCCGTAACAGGGCATCAGCATATCAGGCACTGAAGCATATTACCCCGTTCATTGGGAAAAGTTTGCTGCTGAGAATCAACGGCGGCAAAACGATTATAGCCCGCGCTGACAGCATAAAGTTTCTGGGTTACGGCTTCTTCAGGAGTGAGGACGGTTACAAGATAAAGATACATGAGGATTCTATAGCGAGGATGAAGCAGAGGGTCTCCTCATTTTCCGGCGACGGGGAAAAAGCCCGGCATTACGTAATAAGCTGGATGAGTCATTACAGGCTGGCCGATGCCTGGAAATTCATCGAGGACATATCACCCAAATAGCAGCTATATATCACGGGGGCGACAGGATTTCGACGGCTCACGGAGGATACTAACGAGCAGGCCGGATTACGCCCGTAAATTCCGTAAACATTCCGGGCGAAAAATAACAGTCAACACTTACCAGATCGCGGCTTAGTGCCGTAAACGTCAGCGGGAAGATTTTCCGTCGGTCTACTGCTGTCATATTCCAGGCGGATACGCGCAAACTTTAGGCCTTGAAGTGCGCGGAAATAACAAGGGTCTTGGGAGGGATGAGGCCGTTTTCCGCCGCAGTCCCGACGACAACGAAAGCGAAAACTAAGCCTGTAGCAGCGTCATTATCTGCCAAAACCGGACGGGAGTTCGATTCTCCCCGCCTCCATTCTTCACACACAAAGGAGTCTTTCATCATGGGAAAAACTTTGTACGTTTTCAGCTCGGCCACGCTCAAGCGCAAGGACAACACATTGATGCTGCAGACAAAGACTCACGGAACTAGCTACCTTCCTGTTGAAACTGTTGATGAGATTCTCGTGATGGGTGAAGCGGAAATCAACAAGAGCCTTCTCGGACTCCTCAGCGGAAAGGGAATCGTCCTTCACTTCTTCGATCATTTCGGGAAATACACAGGCACTTACAGCCCGCCGGAAAGCAGAAACTCAGGGCAGGTATTCCTTGCTCAGGCGGCTCATTGGCTGGACGAACGGAAACGTCATGAGCTTGCTGCGGCTTTCGTCATCGGGGCAATAGGCAACATGATACGCCTGATAAAATATTACGGACGCAGACATGAGCATATAGACGCGGGGGAAATTCTCGGTTACCTGAAGCAATGTCTCGCTCAAGCTCCAGATACGCCGGATGTTCAGGCTCTGATGGGAATTGAGGGGGCAGCAAGAAATATGTACTACAAGTTTTTCGACATGATGATTACGGATCAAGACTTCAGAATCGGCAAGAGAGTCAGAAGACCTCCCAATAACATAATGAATGCCATGATAAGTTTCGTGAACTCTTTATGTTACTCGGCGGTCTTGACGCAGATTTATCACACTCACCTTGACCCGCGTATCAGCTTCCTTCATTCACCGTCAGACAGACGCATAAGCCTCAACCTTGACATCTCAGAAATCTTCAAGCCCGTTCTCGCTGACCGGTTAATATTCTCGCTGGTCAACAGGAAGATGATAAAGTCGTCCGGTTTTGAGCAGGCAGGAGAAGGCATTTACGCTTCAGAGAACGCCCGCAGGATAATTATCACTGAGTGGGAAAAATCTTTGCGCGGTGTGATCACGTATCCTTCTGAGGGTCATAAAATGGGCTGGCGCAGAATCATACGAACGGAAGCTCTCAACGTCCAGAAATATATCACTGAGGGCCTGCCGTATGAGCCATTCATTCACAGGTGGTAGGGGGGATAACATGTTCGTGATTATGGTCTACGATGTGAACATAAAGCGTGCCGCAAAAGTGCTGAAGGTTTCACGGCGTTATCGTTCGTGGGTGCAGAACAGCGTTTTTGAAGGCGAGATTACACCGGGAAAGCTCAAATTATTGAAGCGTGAGCTGGGCAAAACAATTGATGAGGCAGAAGACAGTGTATTATTCTACATCTGGCACTTCAAGAATTATGCCTGCCTGGAATGTCTCGGAATGAACAAGGGACTCATTGATGAAAACGGGCTGATATGATCCTGCGCGCTAGTATTGCACATGAAAGGACGGCGGAGGACTTCAGGCAAATCCGGCATCATCACTTCCCCAAATGCTCCAAGGGCATATCCGTCAAAATCTGTTTCGCCTGCCTCCAAGAAGGATAATATTTGTCCAGAAGACTCCTGAAACGGTTTGTGTGATTCTTTTCCAGCAGGTGAACAAGCTCATGCGTCAGCACATATTCGAGGCACTCAACAGGCTTCTTCACGAGCTGAAGGTTTATCAGTATGCTTCTTCTTGAGATGTTGCACGAACCCCAGCGCGTTTTCATGTTCCTCACATTGCAGGCACTTGACCTCACGCCGACCCTCGCCTCGCATTCCGGCAGCAGTACACACAGCATCCTCTTCAGCTCACTACGATACCATTCTGTGAGAAGGTGCTTGCGTCTCTCAACGGGAGTCCCTTCCGGCACTGTCATGATGATTCTGTTGGGGACGGTCTGAATTTCGCTCCTTCTGCCCCCGCAGACAACTTGCAGCATATGAGGCACTCCCCAGAAATAGCAGGTCTCGCCCGACACATATTCACGTTCTGACTGGCGGAACTGTCTGCGCATACGCTCGCGTGCTTTTGTGATCTCTGGAATCTTGCGGAGGATGAAGTTCTTGATGAGCTGGTCGGGAGTCCCGGCGGGCGCGCTCACTGTTATATCACCGTCAGGAGGGCTTACCCTGATGTACATATTCTTCTGGCCGCGGTGTTCCGTTACGTGTACTGCGAAATCTCCGGCCATGATTATTTTCTCAGCTGTCATACTCAGGCTGTACCTTCACGATCTCAAATATTGCTTTCGTCTCCTTTATCGCCGTGTCTCGTTTCCTTCCTGATGCCATCAACACGCCGTAAATGCTTTGACGTATCTGCTGTGATTTCTGCTGATTTTCCCGGAAGCCTGACTCTTTGCTCGCCCATATTGCCCCGTCAACCTTCAGCGTCAAATCCTCGTCCCCGTCAAAGTAATCATATATGGCACAGCGGGCAGGACTCCCCTCTATGGATTCAGGGCGGCCCCTTTCAGGGTGGAGGACTTTCCGCGCCAGCTCGGTAACTTCAGCGAGATATTCCGCGTAACCGACAGCCTCATTCTTCCGGCGTTCAATCAGGGCGGCAAGCATCGCGGACAATCTCCCGTAATATACCGCGTTCGTGTTCATCCTCCGGGCTATCTCGTACTTGATATTATTCTCGATCACTTCAGGCTTTGCTGAGTCATCGCAATTTATCCCGCTCAGGATTTCGGAAGGCGCTGGACTTTTCCCGTCAGCAAGAAGCTCAACAAGCGACATTTCAGACAGCCCGCTAATTTTTCTCGACTCTTCCGCGTGAATGTACGTGTTCAGAATATAGCGCATGTCAGCCTCGTACGCTTTCAGGTCAGCGTAATCACAGCTCGCCAGCATGACCAAGTGCTTTATCCTGCTGTACTCCCGGATGTCCCGCCTGATTCCGTCAACCTCATCCGCCGTGTAGCCGTAATGAGACTCTAACCTGTCGCTGCAATGTGAGAACGAACGCACAGCGCAGGCCGTCAGCTTGTACAGGTTAGCGCGCTCCGTCTGCCTCTCATCACAGCAGAAATACTCTATGTAGCCCGAGTCATTCCGGGAATCCCTCACCTGAGACAGCAAATCCTCAAGCCCCCTGAGGCTCCCGCGCATCTCAGCTTCAGCCTCATCATACGCGCCTCTCAGGAAGCCCTCGACATCCTCCTTGTCGTACATGTCAAACGCGCACGAGGTGTAATCCCTCACCGCCGACTCTATGTTCCTGAACAAGTCCATGTAGTCCACAATGTAGCCGTAATCCTTATCATCGCCGTCTGTCCTGTTGACCCTGCATATTGCCTGAAACAGGTCGTGATCCCTCATGCTCTTGTCGATGTATAAATATGTCGCGTGGGGAGCATCGAAGCCGGTAAGCAGCTTGTCTACAACTATCAGCAGCTTCATCTGCGCGGGCGTTTCCTTGAAGGCTCTCTTTGCGGACTCCTCGAATTTTTCCGGGCTTTGTCCGTCCAGCATACGCTCATAGATTCGCTTCTTGTACTCTTCCTCGCTGGTCTGGCTGGTGTCTGACGCTGACGTTCTCACGCTTCTTTCTGACGGCTCATAGGACGTAACCACCGCGCATTTCGTGAAGCCCCTTGCCTGGAATATCTCCCAGTACCTGCAAGCCTCGTATATGCTACCGGCGACAAGAATAGCGTTCCCACTGTCGTTCGAGAGCCTCGGCTTTGTGGCCATGTCAAATATTATGTCTGTCGCGATGACTTCAAGGCGTTCACGTGCGCTGTATAACTTGCTGAGAGTCGCCCAGCTGAGTTTGAGCTTGTTACGTGCGTGTTCGGTCAGCCCGCGAGTCTTTATGTCGAAGAACGCATCAATCTTCCCCGGATTCGTCATGTACTGCTCAACATCCCGTGCCTCATAACGCAAATCAACAACAACGCCGTCATTCACCGCCTCGTTGAACTTGTACGTGTGAATATACGCCCCGAATGTAGCGAGGCTCGTGGGCTTGTCGGATTTCAGCAGGGGAGTCCCGGTGAAGCCGATCAACTTTGCGTGAGGCATCAACCTTTTCATGGCCTGGTGAAGTTTCCCCGACTGAGTCCTGTGGCACTCGTCAATGAAGGCGATGATGTTTCCTTTTGCCGCGTAATCCTTCGGGAGGCCGTCAAGAAGCTGGCGTGTGTAAAGCTCGATGTCAGACTGGCTTCCTGCGTTGTGTCCGTACTTGTGTATCAGCGAGCAGATGATGAAGTCTGTGTGATTGTTCAGGATGCCGCGCAAATCAGCCCCGCTTTTCGCACGCCTCACGTGTTTTTCCCCAGCGTCATGGAACACTCCCGCAATCTGCTTGTCCAGCTCCTCACGGTCAGTTATGATTACGACCCTCCCGTCATCGATGTGCTCGCGTATCCACCGGGCAAGCCACACCATGATGAGCGATTTCCCGGAGCCTTGAGTGTTCCAGATTATCCCGCCCTCGCCCTGAAGTATCCGGGTCTGCGCAGCCCTCACCGCAAAATACTGGTTATGCCTCGCAATCTTCTTCCGTCCCGCGTCAAAGATGATGAAGTCATGAATCAGGTTGAGGAATCTCTCAGGCTGGCACAACGATATGATTCCGTCCCGCAGAATATCCCTCTCTCGTGCCTGCTCACGGCGGACTCTCTTCGACAGTGAGTCTTCAGCGTTATCATCCTCGCGCCACGCCAGATAATATTTCTCCGGGGTCTCAATCACTCCGTAGCGCAAACCCTGAGAGCCATTCCCGGCCATGAGAATCTGCACCGTGCTGAAGAAGCCCTGTATGCAGTCGCGGCTCTGGTTGCGTATCATCTGCCTTATGCCCTCGCCGACAGACACGCGGGAATTTTTCAGCTCAATCATCCCCAATGCTATACCGTTCACGTAAAGCACAAGATCCGGGCGTTTAGTTGCGTTCATGGAGATGGTAACTTCTTCGGCAAGCTGAAAGTTATTCCTGCCGGGGTGTTCCCAGTCGATATATTTCACTGTAACGTCATGGCCGGCTTTGTCCCTCACGCCCTGGTCGCCGTAACGCAGGAGCTCGTAGACTTTCCTGTTGAGCTGGTAGAGTGAGAGGCTCTGATTCCCGGCGGAGCTGTTGAGGTCGTCAATTGCGCGTGTGATTGCGGAGGGGGTATATCCGTGTGAGGTGAGATATTCGCGCAGGAGGGCATCAATGACGGGCTTGTTGCTGAAATTTTCGCGGCTGCCGAGGAAGTGATAATGCAGGTCATCGATCAGCCAGTGTTTCACGCGTTGCTGTAGCTGGCGTTCAGTTTCCATGTGTGAGTCGCACCTTTCCTGTGAGTAGGTCATTCATTGCGCCGTCGCGTATCTGTGAGATTTTGAGGCGTTCGGCTTCGAGGGAAGATATTTCGGTGTCGAGGGCTGTGAGTGTGTCGGCGATTGCTGTTTGTTCCTGGAGCGTGGGGTAATGTACTGCGATTTTCGAGAGACCTTTTGCGTTAATGTGCATGATAGAAATTCCTTGAGCAATCTCCGAAATTTGCCTGTTGATGACATGATTTATTGCATAGCTCAGAAATCTACCGTCAAGTTTGTCCGTTCTGAAAATGTGCAAATCTCCAGCAAGAACAACGCCAGGTATCATAACGCACGTAGCTCTTGAGATGTCTTCAGCTGTCTCACCTGACGCAGGGATAATCACATCCCCAACAGTGCTGTAACATTGAGCCTTTGCTTTGCGCTGTGTATGTTTCTGAACACTGTACGTAACTTCCTTGTAGGTTGTATATAGTTCCCCGTACAAAATCATTGGTGTACCTGAAGCGGAAATATCAGCCTTTGAGAATGGTGCTCCCTTAGTGAACGTTCCAATTTCCCCCAACCTCCTCACCTCCCACTCACCGCAAAACCCCTCCAGCCTCGTGCGCCCGCTCATCAGGTCATCAAGCGCGCCGTCCCGGATGGCTTTCTTCTTGGCGATGAGCTCCGTGAGGTTGGTGATGTGCCTGTCGAACACTGCGAGGGTGTCGGCTATGGCGGTTTGTTCTTCGAGGGGGGGCAGGGGGATTTTGATTTTCTTTGCGTTTTTTATCGTGAATGTTCCCACCGTTGTAAAATCGCAAAAGCTAACTATTTGAGCTTGAACAGTTGCCGACAAAAATAGATAGTACAAAAATTTGGGATTGATATCCTTGCTTTGCTTCACCCAAATTATATTACCATCTTTGAAGTACAATTTTTCATCCGTCTCTACGATAAACGGAAGTCCTATAGTGCCGACTCCTGTTACCAATAAATCGCCCTTCTTCACTTCTCCTGATACAGCTATTTTTTTCCTGTAAGTATCCTCAGAAATAAATAACTTGTCTCTTTGTTCTATTCCGGCATGGAAATTTGCAATATCTCGCGTCCTCAAAAAAGGAATGCCCGATTTTTTCCACTCGGATTCAAAGACTCGTTTGCTTGATGTTATTTCACACTTAGAGCCAAGCAAAATAACCTCCCAATCAGCCGGATAACTCACCATCTGTAGCCCATCCTCCCCAATGCATCACGCACAGCTTCCCGCGCCCCGTCCGCATCACTCTCAATCTCACCGAGAGTCCGCCCGTACCTCTCCGCAATCATCATCAGACGCGACAGACTGGCATTCAGGACGCTCTCAACCTCGCCCAGAATATCCCGCCTCAGCCTCGCCGACCATTTCGACTCGAACAGAAGCCGCTTGATTTCCCCGACGCTCAACTCAGCGTATTTCTTCATGACCGCATCGTCAAGCTCTTTGCGGAGTCGCCAGGCCTTCCGTGATAGCTCTCTGGCTTCGTCCTCCTTGCGTGATATGGACTCCTGTGTCTCAGGCGGCAGTTCTCCGTCAGGGTCTGACTCTCCTCGTAGGTCTTCAATCTCAGAACGGAGGCATTCTGTTTCGTCCGCTAATGCTTCGAGCTCGCTGGCTTCCCTCTGGAAATATTCCCTCTCTATGATTTCACGCGGGATTAATTCGCCGTCAAAGCCTGTGAGTTTCCCCTTCTTGTCGCGCTGGCAGGATATTCCGCGCCCTGCCTCCCAGCCGTCAGCCCGTATCACGAAAACGTCATCCTGCATTGCCTCGTTCCAGTAA
>JAFSKV010000038.1 GCA_017448795.1 Synergistaceae bacterium
TAGTCCGAGTGTTACGTTGATTCCCGCGACCGCTTCCCAGTGATGCTCGTCCTTGTTGTAGACGAAGCCTTTGACCTTCAGCGGGATATGACCCTGGTCGTGGTACATGACTACGACAATGTCATACCACCCTCCGAGTGCCTTGCTGAAGACTGTATCAGGGGGAGTCGGCTTCTTGTCGGGAATGTTGATGCCTTCCTTGAGTGCCTCGTCGATTGCCGGCTGAATCTCGTCGATTTCCTCGCGCCCGAACATTCCGTTTTCGCCGCAATGTGGATTGAGACCTGCCACGCCGATTTTGGGGTTGTTGATGCCGAGTGCCTTGCAGGTTTCGTTGCCCAGCCTGATGCAGTCGAGGACTCTCTCTTTCTTGACACGGTCGCAGGCCTCGCGGAGTGATACGTGAGTCGAAACGTGGATTACCCGCAAATTCTCGTGGGCTAACATCATCGCGTATTTCTTGGTCTTTGTCTCGTCCGCGTAAATCTCCGTGTGTCCCGAATAGTGATGCCCGGCCATGTTGATGGCTTCCTTGCTGATTGCGTTTGTGATTGTCGCGTCAACCTCGTGCGCAAGTGCCATGCGGATGACTTTCACGACGTACTGATAGGCCGCCTCGCCTCCGAGTTTTGTCGGGCCAATGTTGAAGGGCTTGGGGTCGTCGGGGTTGCCGGGAATGTCTGAGGCCTTCACGATTCCCATATCGTAGACATCAATCGTGCCGAACTCAAATTTTGCTTCCTTCACGTCATGGACAGGGTTGATTTTCACGTCAATTCCTGAGACTTTCTTTGCGACTTTCGCGGCGTATTCCATCACAGGGACATCACCCACAACGAGAGGCCTGCAGCGGTCGTAAACTGACTTGTCCGCGAGAGCCTTGACGGTGATTTCCGGGCCGCTCCCGAAAGGATCACCCATGCTGATACCTAGTATTGGCTTACTCATATTTTCTGCCTCCTAATCACTAGCCACTATTCACTAATCACTATCAGTGAAGTCCGTTAGCCTTGCACTGCTCCAGCGTCTTCTTGAGTGCCTCGAGGCCTTCGGGGGTAATCTTGCTGAACGGTCTTCTGCATGGCCCGACCGGGTCGCCCAAGAGTCCCGCCGCCATCTTCACGATACTGTTCGGGTTGCCGTACTTGAAGCAGTTGCGGAAGAGCCTGATGCTGTCCTGAACCTTCTTCGCCCGCTCAATGTCGCCAGCCTTGAACGCCTCGTATATCTCGACCATCGTCCGCGGGAAAACGTTCGCGCACCCCGCTATTCCTCCCTTGCCGCCAAACATCATGGCCGGGAGAATGAGGCTGTCATTCCCGGAGAGGACGGCGAAATCCTTTCCCGGAATGTCCGCCGTGAGCTCGATGTACTGCTTCATGTTGTCGAAGTTGCCGCTTGAGTCCTTCGCGCCGAGTACGTTCGGGATGTCCCTTGCGAGTTTTGCGACTGTTGACGGGGCGAGGGCGTTTCCTGTCCTTGCGGGGATGTTGTAGAGGACGACAGGAATCTTCACCGCTCCTGCAACCGCCTCATAGTGCGCGTACAGTTCATCTTGTGATGCCGCCGCGAAATACGGAACTATCACCGACAGAATATCTGCTCCGATTTCCTCCGCTTCCTTGCTGAGTGTGATAGTCTCCTTCGTGGTAACACAGCCTGTTCCGGCGTAAACGGGCACTCTTCCCTTCGTCTCGTCAACAACAACCTTCAGCACCTGCACTTTCTCCTTGTGGCTGAGTGCGTAGGCTTCTCCGTTAGTCCCAAGCGCAAACACTCCTGAGACTCCCGCGTCAATCATCCTGTTGACCTGGTGGCGTAATTCGGCCTCGTTGATTGACTCGTCATCGTTCATAGGCGTTAAGATTGGGGGGATTATTCCCTTGATTTCCGGCATGTCGTTATCTCCTTTCTTGTCGGCTACATTATCTGGCTGTATATCGCGCGTGCGTCATCGGCTGTAACCTTCCTGCGGTTGTTGACGAGGAGGCGCGTTACTTCCATTCCTGACGCTACGAGTGATTCAAGGTCTGACTCCGGGACGTTCCATTCTTTGAGGCTCTTGGGGATGTCGAGATGCTCAACCATTTCGCCCAGACGGTCAATGACGGCCTTGCTCTTGGCTTCCTCTGTTGACGCGCTGCCCTTCATGCACCTGTCGTAGACCTGCGCGAGTTCCGGGCGGATTTCCGGCTCGTTGAACCTCATGACCGGGACGAGCAATATCGCGTTGGAGACACCGTGAGCGATGTGGTATTTTCCGCCTAGAGGGTAGCTCAGTGCGTGGACGGCTGTAGTTCCTGATGCTGTGATTGCGACTCCGCCATAGAAGCTGCCGATCTGCATTGCGAGTTTCGCGGACATGGCTTCGGGGTCATCACAGGCGGGTATCAGGTTGTTCATGATGAGTTCAAGCCCGGCCATCGCGAAAGTGTCGCTGAAGGGGTTAGCCTTGTTGCTGGTGAAGCACTCTATGCAGTGTGCGAGCGCGTCAATCCCTGTTGCGGCGGCGATTTTGCGTGGGAGCTTCTTTATCATGACCGCGTCGAGAATCACGTAGTCGGGCATCATCGCGGTGTTGACGATTCCGACTTTGAGCTGCTTTTCCGGGACTGCGACTATCGCGTTGATTGTGGCCTCGCTTCCTGTGCCTGCTGTCGTGGGAATGACGAGTGTCTTTACGTACTTGCGGGCTTTCTTGGGGTCGTCGAGGAGATCCTTGATGCCGTAATCGTCGGTCATGAGGACGCTTGCGAGCTTTGCTGTGTCCATGACGGAGCCGCCGCCGACAGCGAGAATGAAGTCCGCGCCGTAACTCCTGCACTGGTCGACGAGCTTCTGCGCCTGCTCGTAGCTCGGTTCAGGGGGAAGGTCGTTGAGTATCGTGTAATCGACCCCTGACTTCTTGACGTACTCCATCGGGAAATCGAGGAGTCCCGCGCCCTGAATGCCTTTGTCGGTGAAGACCGCGAGCTTCTTCACGCCTTCTGCCGCGAGAACGCCCGGAATGTTCGACAGTGAGTCTTCTCCGCCGAATACGTTTCCGGGCATACCTAGTGTGTACTTTGTGAGCATGTTATTACCTGCCTTTCTATTTTGCCGCATTTAGGATCATGCGTTTTATTTCGTCGTTCTCTGCGTAATCGAGAGCGGTTTTGCCCTTGTAGTCTTTGGCTAAAACATCAGCTCCTGACGTGATGAGAGCTTTCCGTGATGAGAGCTTTCACTATTTCAGGATTGCCAGATCTAACCGCCCACATTAAGACCGTTATGCCTCTACCCGTAGCGTTGACATCAGCCCCTGCATTGATGAGAGCTTTCACTACTTTAGAGTTGTCATTTGAGTTAGCCGCCAACATCAAAGCCGTTATGCCTTCATTGTCCTTAGCATTGACATCAGCCCCAACCTTGATGAGTGTATTCACTACTTCGGGATTGTTCCAGCTGGCCGCCAACATTAAAGCCGTCCTGCCGATTTTGTCCTTAGCGTTGATACTAGCCCCTGCATTAATGAGAACCTTTACCACTTCGGGATTCGATCTAACCGCCTGCATTAAGGCTGTCATGCCGAAGCTGTCTTTAGCGTTCACATCAGCACCTACCCTGATGAGAGCATTTACGACTTCTGGATTGCTGTTGCTCATAGCCGCCACCATTAAGGCCGTCTTGCCGTCATCGTTCTTAGCGTTTACATCTGCTCCCACCTTGATGAGTCTTTCAATCGTTTCAGGTTGATTTTTTTCAGCCGCCACCATTAAGGCCGTCTTGCCGTCATCGTTCTTAAGGTTGACATCTGCCCCTACCTTGATGAGTCTTTCAATCGTTTCAGGAGTTGCGTTGTTGTCATTTATCGCCTTAAAAAGTTCCTTAGTCACTGATAGCGTTTTCGCTGCTTCCTCGAGTAAGGTGCGTTTTATTTCGTCGCTCTTTGTGCGTAAGATGTGTTCGATTTCGTCGTTCCGCGCGTAATAGAGAGCGGTTTTTCCCCCCGTGTCTTTTGCTAAAACATCAGCTCCAGCCTCGATGAGAGCCTTTACTACTTCAGGATTGCGATTTGTAGCAACTGCCCATATTAAGGCCGTTTGACCGTTATTGTTCTTAGCGTTGACATCAGCACCTGCTTTGATGAATGCATTCACTACTTCGAGATCCATATTGCGATTGCGCATAATCACCATAATGAAGGCCGTTTGACCGTTATTGTTCTTAACGTTGACATCAGCACCTGCTTTGATGAGATCCTCAATCATTTTCGGGGTTGTTTTACTGCGTCCTACCGCTTTGAACAGTTCCTCCGTCGCATCGCCAAACGCTGACGACACACACGCCAGCACCAATACCGCGCACAATAACGCCTTCCTCATGCCCTCATTCCCCCTGCCAGCTTCAAGAGCAAGTCTTCCTCCCCGAACCCGCCCGACTTCGTCATGATGTGATACTTCTTCCCCCTGTACGTGAAACTCGTCAGCACGACTCCCCGCTCAATCTCACACACAGGCACAAGCTCATTCACACCAACAGCCCCCATCAGCGCAAGCAGAGTGTCACCGCCGACGCACATTAACCGCGCATCAAGTCCGGCATCAATAACCGCCTTCGCAGCACCAGTTACAGCCCGCGAGATATTCACCCTCACAGTCTCAATATCTATCCCGTGAGAGCGTATGTAGTCGTCAGTCCTTGCGGAATCATCTGGGTTGTTAGCGTCAAGTACCGCGTGAGAGCCTCCGATTTCTGCCAGCCATTCACGCCCGGCACTCTCACATTCAGGACTGCCCGGCCATGTCGGCGATAATTTCTGTTCCACGCTGAGACACACATACTTGAAGCCGTTATCCCTCGCGTAAGCTACCTGTCTGCGTGTTACAGGGTTGACCGAGCCGCAGACCATGAAGAATTTTCCAGGCATCTCCGGGACATCAGGACTCTTACCGTGAAATCCCAAGACATGCGCCAGAATTCCCGCGAACCCGGCACACCCCGCCGTCAGTCTCAATCCCTCATGGCCGAGTCCCTCCGCGATTCTCATCATGTCAGCGTCAGTCTCAGCGTCATACACACGGATTCCCTTCTTGTCGGTCTGAGAGGCTATAATCTCGTTCACGTCCGAATACCTCACAGGCTCAAACGGGTCTTTGCCGAACATGCTCTCTGCTACTGGGACTCCGTCAACATAATGCACTCCGTTCCTCGTTACTCTCCTCATGGCCGGGAACGCCGGGATAAATGCCATCTCCTCAAGCCCAAGCGCATCCATTGCCCCGGATAACTCACTGCCGATATTTCCGCGCAATCCTGAGTCCGTCTTCTTGTAGACGTAGGGAACTCCGTAATCCTTTGCTTTCTTCGTGATGGTGTAAACTTTGTGGTAGGCTTCCTCCGGGCTGACGTGCCTCGTCTCAGCGTCAAATATCAACACGTCAAGGCCTTCTGATTCCGCTAGGTCGTAACCGCTTTCCGTAACTACAAGAGACTTCGCGCCAAGTGAGGAAAACTGGACTCCCGCGTCAAGCGCGCCCGTGAAATCATCCGCTATGATTATGAGCTGTAACATTAACCGCAACCCTTGCTGTGAGAATTTTGACTCTTATGGAATGCGGCAAGTTTACCAGAAATCAGCCGTGAGAAAATCAGCCATGTTTACAATTCCGGGACTGCCTCACTTTTCGTGAACGTCATCTTCCACGCGTAAACGTCATCTTTCACACATTGCGCATGGAAACAGGAAGTGAAATAATTGCTGACACGGAAGGAGGCTAGGTGATGCTTCAGGGTACAGGCTACAATATTGCTGTGGTTGACGACAAACTTACGGACGGCGTGAGTCTTCAGCGCGGCATCCAGGGATGGTTCGACGAGAATTTCCCGGCAAGAAGAAACGTAACCCGCTTTCCTGACGGCGCATCACTCCTCAGAGTCTTTGAGCCGGAAATGTTCCACATAATATTCATGGATATAATCATGGACTCAATGAGCGGAATAGACACTGCCCGGACTCTCAGGGACTCCGACCGCAAAGCCCTCCTTGTCTTCACCACAACGTCAGA
Organism: Synergistaceae bacterium; assembly: GCA_017448795.1. Lineage (GTDB taxonomy): Bacteria > Synergistota > Synergistia > Synergistales > Aminobacteriaceae > JAFUXM01. The sequence continues at coordinate 6,048 of JAFSKV010000038.1, forward strand.
CGAGTTTGTGTTTGAGGCGTTCCCCCTTCACCCGTTCGATTACGTCATGAAGCCATGCACCCCGGAAAAGCTCGGCCATGTACTCAGCGAGGCAGTGAAGGTTATCGATGTCCCGGAAGAATGCCTCACCGTCAGGGTCTCCCGGAGCGTCTACAAGATTCCCCTGCGGAAAATTTCGGCTGTCCTCTCCAACAATCACTTCGTCGAAATCGTAATGTCGGACGGAAACTGTCTGCTTTGCTCGATGACGTTCTGCGAAGTTGAGGCGGAACTCATGGGAGACAGGAGATTCCTCACCTGCAACAGGGGACTCATCATCAACATGGATCGAGTATCATCACTTTCACGCGACAAGTCATCGGTAATCATGTCAGACGGAAAGCAGTACGCCCTCAAGGTCAGGGGACGCGCTGAAGTTCTGCGGGTGTTCACACAGTACCAGATCTCGCGGATAAGGCGGGAGGCACGAGCATGAGCATGACCCATGAGCTGGCACTGAGATACGCAGTTGAGCTTTCACTGTTCATTCCTGCGGTGATGTTCGCGGTGATTCCTGTTGCGGGGTATTTGCGAGTGAGGCAGTCTGTTGCGCTCTGTTCGTCAGCCCTAATCATGGCCGTGATGATTCTTGCCGGGTCATATTTTGGTGTCCACAACAGAATCAGAGTCAGGATTATCGCTGTGCCTTTAGCCGCCGCTGTCTTCATGCTGTACATGCTGACTGTTGACGCTGAGGCCGGAAAAAAACTCTTCTGCTTCTCCAACGCCCTCATGATATGCGTGATATGTCCAATGTACACCATAACCCTCAACGCCCCCAGCGAACTCGGCAACGCTTACGGAGTGTTCACGTTCTCTTCCGGGATAATCAGCCTGTCAGTCTCAATACTGCTCGGCGCAATCTTCTTCAGGACTCTCACCGTGAAGATCCCCACGCTCCTCAAGGAAGACTCAATCCGCGACATATGGCGCTGCATGTTCCTTGTCCCGCTTGGGATGTCGGGGCTGATTTACTGGATGACACCGGTAAGCCCGGCCGTCGTCATGACCGGGAGAGTCAGGCCTGTCCTGCTGGCTCTTGTTACTCTGGTTGCGGGGGGGATATTCCTTCTCCTTCATGTGTTCTGGTGGGCGGTCTCAAGGCTCACTGAGAGGGCGGAGCTTCAGCAGGAGAATACCCTCCTCAGCATGGAGTCGAAACGTTACACGGAGCTTCGGAAGTACATGGACGAGACGCGGGAGATGAGGCACGATTTCCGTCAGCATGTATTCGTGATAGCTTCTCTTGCTGACGGTGGGAAAATCCCTGAGCTTCGGGCGTACGTCTCACAGCTCGCGGAGAACTCGGTGAAAAGTTACAGGTCATTCTGCGCAAACGGTGCTGTTGACGCTGTGGCCTCGCACTACGACAGGCTGGCAGAGTCTCAGGGTGCAAGTGTCTCATGGAGGCTTGAGCTTCCCCATGAGCTTCCCATCACTGAGCCGGAATACTGCGCAATGCTCGGCAACTTGTTGGAGAATGCTCTTGAGGCTGTGAGGGTGCTTCCGGCTGAGTCGCGGCAGGTGAAGGTCATATCCTCGATGCTGAGTGATGCAATGCTGGGCTTGTCGGTCGACAACAATTTTGCGGGCAATATCACGCTCGGCAGGAACGGGCTTCCGGTCCCGGCGCGTGAGGGCCACGGGCTGGGGCTTCTCTCAGTCATGAACACCGTGAACCATTACGGCGGGAACATGGACATCAATACGGCGGGGAACGTCTTCTCCGTCAGCATAATACTCTACTGCAACACATGAATATCACGGCGGGGGGGGGGGGAAATCTCCCGTCTGGTATTAATACATTACAGGAGGCAGCATATCGTGAAACGTTTAGTATTGGCGGCAACATTGGCACTCGCGCTAACGTCGGCGGCATTCGCGGGAGTTCAGGACTTCGGCGAGTTCAAGGCTGACATCCCCGCGGGGTGGACGGCAACAAAGGACGGCGAGACTGTCGGCATCGTCAAGAACGACAACACAGCGTCGATGAGCGTAACTGTGGACTCGACTGACGGCGCATCACTTGAGGAAATAGCCAACGCTTTCGTCGCAGAACTGAAGGGCAAGAACCTCAAGAAGGACGGGGAAGCCTACACGTTCACCTTCGACAACGGAAACGGTGTGAACAGCGATGCAGTGATCGTTACGGACAGCGGGAAGTATGCCCTCATCGTCGTAACAGGCAGGGAGAACGCTCCCGAAGAAGTAGCTCAGATTCTGAGTTCAATCAAGCAGTAAATTACAGGAGGAACAACAATCATGAAACGCACAATCGCATTGGCAACATTAGCAGTACTCGCACTCACAGCGGTAGCATTCGCACAGGATTTCGGAGCGTTCACGATGGACGTTGCGGGCGGCTGGACAGCATCACAGGAAGGCCCGACAGCAGTCGTAACAAAAGACGACAAGTCAGCCTCACTCTCCATCACCGTAATGCCTGCTGAGGGCAACAACGCAAAGACATTCGCGGATGCGTTCGTTGAGGAGTTCAAGAAGTCGTTTGCTACAGTCGGGACACCTGAGGCACAGGATGACGGCTCGTACGAGTGGGAGATGGCGGCGGCTAACGGCGTGAAGTCAAACGTTATGCTCGGCGTTGAGGATGACAAGTGCAAGCTGGTAGTCATCACAAACCTTGAGGCGGCTCCTGACGAGATCGTCGCGATGATGGAGAGCATCAAGGAGAAATAGCGGCAACTGCTGGTATAATGCTCTGCACAAACTTAACGGGAGGCGTTCATTCAACATGAAACGTACCATCATATTGGCGACAATATTGGCACTCGTTCTCTCATCAATGGCATTCGCGGCGGGCGAGCAGGATTTCGGACTGTTCAAGGCCTACGTACCCGAAGGCTGGTCAGCGAACAAGGATGGCGAGACTGTCATCTTCACGAAGGACGACAACACGTCATCAGCGAGCATCACAGTAGCCAAGACAGAGGGAGCTTCCCTCAAGGATCTTGCGGACGCGTTCGTCACTGAGTTCAAGAAGTCATTTAAGGACGTGACGGCCCCCCAGGTTGACGAGGACGGGGACTACATGTTCGAGATGACCAATGCGCAGGACGTGAAGAGTGTTGTGCTTCTCACTGGTACGGACAGCGATTATGCCCTGTTCGTGATAACTGGTGCTGATGCAGGCGGTGAAGGACTCGGCCAGATTCTCGGCACGGTGCAAAACTCCTTCAAGAACAAGTAGCAGAGACATCAAGCATTCATGCCCCTTGCGTTTCGGCGCGGGGGTTTTTTTTTGCACAGGAGGCAGAAATCATGCGTAAAATTTTCCTCACAGTTGCGGCAATCATTGTGTCAGTCGTCCCGGCAATGGGAGAAATCCAGCGTTACGGTTCACTTACTGCTGACGTTCCACCGGGCTGGACGCTGGAAAAACAGGGCTCTGTGTTCGTCATAAAGTCCCTCACGAAGAACGCATCTGTAGCAGTAGCTGTGAACTCACTCGGTGAAGCCTCTCTCACTGACATAGCCGAGCGTCTCTATACCCAGATGGGAGGCAGCAATCTTGAGCGGGACTCTGACGGTGATTATTCCTTCATTTACACGAACACTTCAGGCGCGGTGGGAATGGCGATCATCACGGACAGCGGGGAAGGGCGGTATATCCTCATGTCGGTAACAGGCTACGAAAACGAGGAGCTTCAAGGTGAGATTGATGCGATTGTCGACTCTCTTGACTGGGACGATTAGCGCGGTTCTTGCGGTCATGCTGTGCGGTGTGTCATGGGCGGAAATCTCGCGTGAGACAGCCGGAAGGGCATGGAGGAAGATTTGTGAGGCGGACGGTTTCAGGGTCATCCCGATAAATTACGAGAACGAGTCAGAGCCTAATGCGTGGGTTGCGTTTCAGGACGAGGATAATTTCACGCTTCATGTTACGGCGGGGCTGATGGATCTTCTTGGGACTGAGGACGAAATAGCCGGGGTGCTTGGCCATGAGCTGGGACACATAAGGCTTGGGCATTACGGGGGGATGGTGGCTGATGACGCGGCAAGGGCAATGATAGGCGTGAACAGTGAGCGTGCTGACGACATTTCGCGGGCAGTAGGCGGCATGAATCAGGAACTCCAAGAGAGCGCATTCAGCCGTAAAGATGAGACATCTGCGGATGATTACGGGGTAGAGCTTCTCGTGAAAGCCGGATATGACCCTTGGGGGCTGTATCACGCAATGAGACGGCTCGGCGTTACGGAACACAGCGGCTTCAGCTCTCATCCTGCCACGCGTGAAAGACTCTCACACCTCGCAGAAAAAGCCGGGAGTTTCCGCACACGAAGAGAAGAAGAAGAAAGAGAATCCCGGCGCGACTCTGTCAATGACATCGCCGATATTCTTATGGGGCAATGAGGGCGGTACTTTGCGTTTTTACGTAATATGCGCTATATTGTCTACGTAATTCTACGTTAGGAAGGTGTCATCATGAAGACCATAGCATTAATCCTCCTTCTGACATTCTGCGGGACATCATCAGCCGAAATCAGCAAGGTAACCGTCTGCAAAGCATGGAAGAGAATCACAAAGGCGGACAGCTTCACACGGATTCCCATCACATACGAGAAAGACAAAGAGCCTAATGCTTGGGTGAAGGTTGAGGACGGCGGGAAGTTTTCTGTTCACGTAACAAGAGGGTTAATGCGCGTTCTTGAGACTGAGGACGAAATAGCGGGAGTACTCGGCCATGAAATCGGGCATATCAGGCTTGGGCATCACGAGGCAGGAAATCTCCCGGTGGTCAGAACAGTACTCGGCATAAACAGCGACATTACGGCGTTGAACAGCGGGGCGGCTTTTGATGAAGGCTCATTCACTGACAGGCAGGAGGAAGAAGCTGACGATTTCGGGACAGAGCTTCTCAGGAAGGCACGGTACAATCCGCGCGGACTCTATGACGCTCTCATGAAGATTTATGCCAAGGGTTACGAACCTAAGCGCAACGGTTTTGTGTTAGGGGAATTATCACGTGAGAGGCTGGCGCACGCCGCAGAGAAGGCCGGAATCAATCCCTGCATAAAAGCCACAAGCCTTATCGGAATGAATGACATAGCAGAAATCATGTTAGGCAGATAAAGAACGAGTCCCCCGGAATTTGTGAGGGACTCTTTTTGTGCCTTCTACTTCACCCAAAGGCTCGCATTGCCGTAACGCGCATCAAGCTCCGCGCTGAACCAGCGTCCGTTAAGCACCGTCCGGATCATCCAAGCTTTGTCCCCCTCAGAAACTGACTTGTCAGCGTCCATCATGTCCAGAATCTGCCCGTAAGATATATGCTCCTCAGACATGAAAGCGTCAGCCTTCTCATCATTCCCGTCAACAATGAGCTGTGTAGTTGTGCCTTCCTTTGTCCACTTGTCCCACCTTGGGAGTCCTTCGCCGTTGGGGTCGTCAGTGTAGAAGAAATTGCGGTAATACGCGTTGAGGAGGGCTGTAACATTCCTGCGGCTCTGACGGGCGTAAATGTCTTCGTAGCCGACAGAGAAGCTCGCGGTTATCCCGGTCATTAAGGGAGTCGTCATGCAGTGGTACGAGCCTACGATTGCGGCATATTCCGGGCTGGTTACGTCCGGGTTGTCGCCCCATCGTATCGTGCAGGTGTAGATAGGCGACTTGTAGTCAGGCAGCATCTTCATGGCCGACTCCTCGCCGTTGAAGAACGTGTACATGAGCGAGCCGTATTTGTCCGTGAACCTGTAGAGAGGCAACAATTTTTCGTCAGCAAACAGTTCCGCGTTCTTGAGCTTGTTGAAGGGTGCTGACCCTTTGCAGAAGAGGGAAAATTCCCGGTCTCCGTTGACCATCATCACGGGAACATCGTTGTAGTAGCCGGAATTGTAGCCTTCCTTCGGGATGACTACCCCGTCCCTGTAGTGGTGGGGGAATGCCGCCATCCTTATCGCCGCGCCCCCGAATGAGTCAGCAAGCTCCTTGTCCGTGAGAGAATAAAGGAACTCCCTGACATCATCCGAATCCGTCAGAAGCCAAGAATACGCCTCATCCTCCGTAGCCTTGATGCCTTTGCTGACTGTCAAGGGTGCTAAATGTTTTGCGTCAACCTTTGCGGCCTCGTCCGGGTCTGACGTGGTCATTCCTCCGCTGAAGGATATAGCTTTCTGGAACTTGCCCTTGAACATGGGGGATATCAGCATGGCCATAACGTCGCGCCCGCCTGATGATGAGCCTGATATTGTGATGTTGCCGGGATTTCCGCCGAAAGACTCTATGTTCTCCCTGACCCAGTCCAGAGCCGCCGCGAAATCCAGCATCGCGAAATTCCCGGAGTTCTCTTCTGGTGTTCCGTGCTTGAGGGCAGGCAATGCGCAGAACCCCAAGAGTCCCAGCCTGTGGTTGATGGAGATAACTATGCTGTCTACATCCTTCGTGAGCTGGTCGGCGGGGAGCGCGGAGCTTCGTCCGGTCTGGTTGTTGCCGCCGTGAATGTAGAAGAAAACCGGGAGGCCTGTCCTGTCATCGTTGGGGCGGTAGATGTCGAGGGTCAATGCTCCGTTTTCGTTCCCGTATGCTGACTGAGTGGCGGCGAGGGACTCGGTTGCGTCCTGGACTCCGTCCCAGTCCTCTACAGGCGCGGGGGTCTTCCATCTGAGTGAGCCTACCGGGGGCTGTGCGTAAGATACACCGAACCAGTGAAGTATTCCGTCGCGCTCGAAACCCCGGAGCGTTCCGTTGAGCGTGGGCTGTGTGATTGAGGCCTCATACTTAGGAGCGTCGGCAAGGACTGCCGGCGGGAAGGCCATAACGAGAAATGCGGCCATGAACAAGCGCGTGAAAGTGTAGCGTTTCATGAGAGAATGCACCCCTTTTTGTGAATGTGGATGAGGGAATTTTACAGGTAAGCTATTTTGTGGGGAATGTCAGAATCACGGAGCGTACTGCAAAAAATCCTGTTTTGTGAGATAATGCACGGCAACAAATCCAACAACAACAAATTCTTGCAGGTGGCCAGATTCTATTCGCCCGTCTGCTTATAGCCGGAAAGGAGTCAGCATACACACATGATTCAACGACTGCACCGAAGCGACCTAGGCAACTCTCTTAGGACGCTGATGGAAAACGATCCCGCCTTCCGCCCCGTAGCCTACTTCTCCATGGAAGTCGGCCTCAAGGAGTCAATCCCCACATATTCAGGGGGCCTAGGAGTGCTGGCGGGCGACATCCTCAAGAGCGCGGCTGACCTTGGCGTTCCCATGGCGGGAGTCACGCTTCTCTACCGCAAGGGCTACTTTGTCCAGGAGTTCAACGGCGACGACTGGCAGCTAGAAAAGCCCGTTGTCTGGGATCCGTCAAAGGAGTTAACCCTTCTCCCAAACAAGATTTCCGTAACAATCAGAGGCCGTGAAATCAAGGTAGGCGTGTGGGTCTACGAGTGCATAGGCGCAACAGGTTACCCGCTCCCGATATACTTCCTCGACACTGATTTTGACGGCAACCACCCCGATGACCGCAAACTCTGCTGGTATCTCTACGGCGGAGATAATCACTACAGGCTGTGCCAAGAGTTCATTCTTGGAGTCGGCGGCCTGAGAATGCTCCGTGCTCTCGGCTACATGAACATTGACACATTCCACCTCAACGAGGGACACGCGGGCTTCCTCACTCTCGAGCTTATGCGCGAGCTTGGCTACTATGACCCCGACAGGATACGCGAGCAGGTAGTTTTCACGACACACACACCAGTCCCGGCAGGACACGACTATTTCACGTTCGGCGAAATCGACCAGGTTTTCCCCGATGACGCAAAGACCACGATCCACAAGATGATTCCTGACAAGCCCGGTGTCTCAATGACAGAACTCGGACTCAGGTACAGCCGCTACGTGAACGGTGTCGCAAAGAAACACGCCGAAGTCAGCAACGCAATGTTCCACATGGAAACGGTTGACTGGATCACTAACGGCGTTCATCCTACAACTTGGGTCAGCTCAGGAATGCGCAAGCTGTACAACAAGCACATACCGGGCTGGGAGCTTGACCCCGGAAGGCTCGTGCAGGCTCTCACGATTCCGGCAAATGAAATCTGGGCGGCTCATCAGGCTTCAAAGCTGAGGCTGTTTGCGCGCATAATGGAGACAAACGGAGTGCAGCTTGACCCCGATGTTCTCACGCTGGGATTCGCAAGAAGGGCAGCAACGTACAAGAGGGCTGACTTGCTCCTTACTGACGTTGAACGCCTCAAGAGAATCGCCGAGAAGCACAAGATACAATTCGTTTTCGCGGGGAAATCACACCCTGCTGACAACGGCGGAAAAACTCTCCTCCAGAGAATCCGCAGAGCCTCCCACGAGTTCAACGGCAACATTAAGATCGTCTTCATGGACAACTACAACATGGAGATAGCATCGCTGCTGACACAGGGTGTTGATGTCTGGCTGAACAACCCTATAAGGCCGCGTGAAGCGTCAGGAACATCCGGCATGAAGTGCGCGATGAACGGCATCATGAATTTCTCGGTGCTTGACGGCTGGTGGATTGAAGGATGGATTGAGGACGTAACAGGCTGGTCAATCGGCCCGGAGGCTTCAGAGGCTGAGACAAAGGACGCTAATTCAAGCTCTCACTATGACGAGAAACTTGACGCTGTCGACCTCTACAAGAAGCTGGAAGAAAAGGTAATCCCCACATACTACGAGAACCGCGACAAGTGGGTTGACATGATGAGGCACACAATAGCCCTTGACGCGAGCTTCTTCAACACGCACAGGGTAGTCCACGAGTACGCGTCGAAGGCATACTCAATCGATTTCAGGGGAATGTAGCAAAATTCAGCAGTGAAAGGAATGCAGTAAATCAGCAATGACAAAAAGCGGTAGTGCTGTAAAAGTGTTGTTCGTAACGACAGAGCTCGCTCCATTCTCGAAAGTCGGCGGGCTTGGTGATGTCGCGGGTTCTCTCCCGAAGGCGTTAAGACAGGCAGGCGTTGATGTGAGAGTCGTAACTCCTGCATGGCCGGGCGTTCTTGAGAGGGCAGCGGCTTCAGGCCTCAAGACCACAACGGTTAAGACCAAAGTTTACGCGGCTTATGACTGGCGCATCCACAAGGCCGAGGTCATCAAGGCTGAAGTGAAAGGTGTCCCGACATACTTCCTGAAAGCTGAGGATTACACGGGAGACATGTACCCTTCACAGCTCAACTTCTGGACTGCCTCACCGTTTGCCGTGTTCTGCATGCAGGCTCTTGAGCTGAAGGACGCTATAGACTGGGAGCCGGATATATACCACTGCCACGACTGGACATCAGCATTCCTCCCCTGCGCGCTCGCGTGGCACAGGCACTACCGGCAGACCGGGCAGAAGTCAATCATGACCCTCCACAACGTCGCCTATCAGGGAATATTCGAGCCGTCGCCGTTCCTTGAGGCATCCGGGCTTGAGCCTTGGAGCTTCAGCTCGTCGACGATGGAGTTCTACGGGCAGGTCAACCTTCTCAAGGGCGGAATTGTGGCGGCCTCAGCTGTCAGCACAGTATCACCGACGTACGCGAACGAGATTCAGACCTACGAGTCAACACGCGAGCTTTCCGGGATACTCTACCAGCAGAGGAGCAAACTCCGCGGCATCCTCAACGGGCTTGATGTGAAATTCTGGGACCCGGCAGGAGACAAAGAGCTTCCCGCGAAATTCAGCGCAAAGGACCTCAAGGGCAAGCAGGCCTGCAAACGCGAGCTTCTGACAAGGGCAGGGCTTGACCCCAACACTGACGCTCCTGTGATCGTGTGCGTTAGCCGTCTTGTTGAGCAGAAGGGCTTTGATATGGTCTTCACAGCGGCGAACCAGATTGCGGAGACAGGGGCGAAGCTCGTCATTCTCGGCTCCGGCAACGACTGGATAGAGAACGGAATCATGCAGGCGGCGGAGACTTACCCCCAGAGCATAAAACTCTTCAAGGGCTATGATGAACCATTGTCGCACCTGATGTACGCGGGCGGTGATATATTCCTGATGCCGTCGGTGTTCGAGCCTTGCGGATTGTCGCAGATGATCTCGATGCGTTACGGGACTGTTCCTGTGGTGCGCGAGGTCGGCGGGCTTCGTGATACTGTGTTTGACGTTGACAGGCCGGAGGGAGGAAACGGCTTCACGTTCCAGACGTGCGACGCTGACGGGATGATGTGGGCACTACGCCGAGCGGTTGACAGGTACAACAGCGACAAGAACGCGTGGAAGAAAATCATGGTTGAGGGAATGAGTGAGGATTTCACGTGGGACAAGTCGGCCGGTCTGTACAAAGACATGTACGAGGATTTGATGCAGTAGGAATCATTGCCTTTGATGCCAAGTGAATAGTGTGCAGTGGTTAGTGCTTAGTATTTCGTGTTTATGCTAACCATTGGCCGCTGACCACTAGCCACTGTCATTCGGGGCATTGTTATAGATAAAGGAGGCAAGTTTTCACATGTACACAGGCAAACACGGAAGAGTGTTAGGTATTGTGCTCGCCGGCGGAAAAGGCGAACGATTGATGCCCCTCACAAGTTACCGCGCAAAGCCTGCCGTCTACTTCGCCGCAAAGTACCGAATAATAGACTTCGCGCTGTCCAACCTCATCAACAGCGGAATCTACTCGGTATACGTGCTGACACAGTTCAAGAGCCAATCACTGAACGAGCATATAGAGCGCGGCTGGCAGTTCGGCGGAGCTATGAGAGGCCGGGACTTCTTCGTAACAACAATTCCTGCGCAGATGTGGAGCGGCGAGCACTGGTTCCAGGGGACAGCGGACGCAGTGTACCAGGCAAAGCACATGATTACGCGCTTCAGGGCGGACAAGGTATGTATCTTCGCGGCGGATCACATCTACAAGATGGACGTTGAGCAGATGCTAGCCTACCATGACGCGCAGCACGCCGACGTGACGATAGCGGCGAATGTCGTTCCAGTCGCGGACGCTACGGAGTTCGGGTGCATCAAGACTGACAAGAACGGGCGCATTATCGAGTTCCAGGAGAAGCCCAAGAACCCGCCTGAGATTCCCGGAAAGCCCGGCTTCTCTTATGTCTCAATGGGCAACTACATATTTGACCGCAAAGTCCTTGAGGAAGCCCTTGACGACGACGCGATGAAGGAGGAGACGCACCACGATTTCGGGAAGGACATAATCCCCGACCTTGTCGAACACGGTATGAAGGTCTGCGCTTATGACTTCTCGACGAACGTCCTGCCCCATCCGTCAGCGGAGACAGAGCTAATCCACCAGTGGAGGACGGACAAACCTTATTGGCGCGATGTAGGGACGCTCAAAGCATACTGGCAGGCACATATGGAGCTGATAGGCCACGAGTCAGAAATGACGCTCTACAACCCGATGTGGCCGATACGCACGGTGTCCTACGGTGACCCCCCCTCATACTGCTACCCTGACAGCGGCCATCCCTGCAACATCAACAGGGTCATGCTCTCAGAGGGAAGCAGGATATTCGGTGCTGACGTGTCGAACTCGGTTCTCGCGCGCAACTGCCTCATCCAGGCCGGGAGCGTCGTAGAGGAGAGCATCATCGGCCATGATGTCGTGATAGGGCGCAACTGCCGGATTAAGCGGGCAATCATTGACGGCCACAACATCATCCCGGACGGGACGGTGATCGGCGAGGACCCGGACGCTGACGCGAAGAGCTACTACGTCGACCCGAAGTCAGGAATCGTTGTCGCGGGAGTGCCGAAGGAGCTTTATCTGACCGGAAGCGACACAATCGAGGAAGGCCAGAGCTGGGACACAATGGGCTAAAGGCCCGTGGCATGAAATCATAGCAGCATCTCTCAGGAATGGGGGGTGCTGTTTTTTTGGGGGGAATGAATATGTCTTTGACGGGAAAATTTGAGCAGCTCATGAGAAAGTATGCATACTTCACGCCGTATTACAGCAGGAAGGCCGGGCTGAGTCCAGAAGAGCCAGAAATCTACAACAAGTTCGGCGAGCGCATGAGGATATATTTCATCTCCGACCGGGAATTCGCGCACACTCCCTACTGGCCGGGAAGGACAGAGAACAGGTATATCTTGTGGGACAGGTACAACTTCGGCCTTAAGACTCACTTCTACAGCCATTATGAGACGTTCAGGACAGTCGGGAAGCCTGACAGGCGCTATGCGATGCTGATAGAGTCGCGGGCGGTCAGCCCCAAAAGCTACGCAAAGTTCATCCGTGAGCGGCGTTATATCGAGGGCGAGTTCGAGAGAGTCTTCACGTACGACGACGAGATACTCGGCTCATTCGGGAACGCGGAGTTCGTGCCTTTCTGCGCTGGCTACTGGTACGGTGCTGTCGACCCGGAAGTGAGGCTTGACGCTGAGAATTACGCGCGCAAGACAAGGGGAGTGTCTGTTCTTTCGTCGAACAAAAATTCGTGCCGTCTTCACCGCGTGAGGAAGGCTGTTGCCAGAAAGTGCAGGGATGAGGGGCTTGCTGATGCTTACGGGACTTTTGACGGGGGCGGATGGGTCAAGCCTGAATTGACGCTCAGGGATTACAGGTATTCTGTGATAATTGAGAATGACATAACGCCGTATTTCTTCACGGAGAAGGTAACGAACTGTTTTGCGGCGCAATGTATTCCTGTTTACTTGGGGGCTACGAGGCTTGGGGATTTCTTCGACATGGGCGGGGTGATAACGTTCACTGAGAAGGAGGCTGATGACATAGGGAGGGTGCTGAGGCAGTGCACGCCAAAGGAATATGAAAGGAGGCTGCCTCATGTCCTAGAAAATTTCCGGAGGGTGAAGGAGTATGCTAATCCCTGCGATTACATGTACACCAGGTATCTTGCGAACGTCAGCCCATAACCCCCGAAACCGTCCCCCCGCCGATGACATATTCCCCGTCATACATCACAGCCGCCTGGCCAACCGCCGGACTCCTCACAGCCTCCGTAAACTCAATCACGATTTCCCCCGGCCCGGCCTGGTTCGCCACGCACGGAATCTCCCGCTGACGGTAGCGCACCTTCACCCCCGCCCGGAAATTTCCCGGCAAAGTCTCACACGCCACAAGATTCACATCCCTCACGACAACGCCACGCGCAAGAAGCCCCGCGTCAGTCTCAGGCGCAAGAGTTACCGTGTTCATGGCCGGGTCAATCCGCGAGACATAGAGCCGGGATTTTGCCGCGACACCCAGGCCCCTGCGCTGGCCTGCCGTGTAATGTATGATGCCCCTGTGAGTGCCGAGGATATTCCCGTTAGTGTCCACGAAATCACCGGGCGGGTAAACCTTCCCGGTGTATGACTCGATGAACCCCGCGTAATCACCGTCAGGCACGAAGCATATATCCTGCGAGTCGTGCTTGCGTGCGTTCGTGAAGCCGAGAGACGCTGCCATGTCCCTAACGTCAGACTTCAGCATTCCTCCGAGCGGAAATTCAGTGTGGGCAAGAACATCCTGCGTCATCATGTACAGCACGTAGGATTGATCCCGTGAGGTGTCGGCAGCCTTACGCAGAAGCCACCGCCCCGAACTGTCCCGCTCAATCCTCGCGTAATGCCCGGTCGCAATCATGTCATGGCCAGCCGCCCGCGCATGTCCCACGAACTCGCCGAACTTCATGAACCTGTTGCAGTCTATGCAGGGATTAGGCGTGCCTCCTGACTCGTAGACCTCAACGAACCTGCGTATGACCTCGTCCCGGAACATCCCGCGCAAGTCGATAACTTCATGGCCGATTCCGAGAGCCTCACAGACTGACCGCGCATCATTGATGTTATTCCCGCCATCGTCAGCAAGAAGCATCGTAGCCCCCACGCACACGCCGTGTTTCTCGCGCATAAGAAAAGCGGAGACGCTGCTGTCAACGCCCCCGCTCATCGCTACAAGTATGCTCATTCAGCCTTACTTCACCATCGCGCCCAGCTTCTGAAGCCTCGTGATTGCCTCAGAAAGTATGTCCTCAGTACGTGCGAAATGGAAGCGTATCAGGTTGTTGATAGGCTCACGGAAGAAGCTCGAACCCGGCACCGCGGCGACCCCGATGTTCTTGATGACCCACTCGCAGAAGTCCAAATCCTGCCAGCCCTTGAACTGGTCAAGCTCTAGGAAGTCCGAGATGTCGACCATGACGAAATACGAGCCCTGTGGAACATTGTGCTTCAGCCCGGCCGCGTCAAGACCCTCAAGGAACATGTTGCGTAGCTTCGTGTACTTCGCCTTCAGTGCGTCATAGTACTCCGGCGGAAGCTGGAACGCATGAACGGCGGCCTCCTGCAGCGGCGCGGCGGCTCCTACCGTCAGGAAATCGTGAACCTTCCTCGCACCGTCGACAACATCAGCAGGCCCGATGAGGTAGCCCAGTCTCCAGCCCGTGATTGAGTACGTTTTTGACAGGGAGTTACAGGTGATTACGTGGTCGAACAGCCCCGGCAACCCTGAAGCGTACACGTGCTTGTAGGGGTCGAAGATGATATGCTCGTACACTTCATCCGTGATGATGAAAGCGTCATACTTCACCGCGAGCGCGCCTATCTCCGTAAGCTCCTTCTCCGTGAAGACCTTTCCGCATGGGTTGGAGGGGTTGCAGATTACGATTGCTTTTGCTCCCTGCTTGAAGCCGTCCTCGATGAGCTTGATGTCATAGTCATACGTTGGAGGGACGAGGGGGATGTAGATGGGGGACGCGCCCGACAGAATCGAGTCCGCGCCGTAATTCTCGTAGAACGGGGAAAACACCATGACTTTGTCGCCGGGGTTGCAGATTGTCATCATGGCCGCCATCATAGCCTCGGTTGACCCGCATGTGATGACTATCTCGGTCTCAGGGTTGATTTCGCGCCCGATTGCCTTGCTCTGTTTCGCGCAGATTGCCTCGCGGAAGTTTTTTGCTCCGAATGTTATCGCGTACTGGTGGGGGCCTGTGTGTGCTGTCTTGGCGAGGGAGTCCATCATCTCAGTTGGGGGGTCCCAGTTCGGGAAGCCCTGTGAGAGGTTTATTGCTCCGTACTTGTTGCAGATTCTGGTCATGCGGCGGATTACGGAGTCGGTGAATGTTCCTACCCTGTCGCTTAATTTGGGCATGGGGTGATTCATATCCTTTCGTGTGTATCTTAACCGCAAATTTTACGTTCGATTCCGGCAATTTGCAATATTTCCGCGCCCCTTTGCATGTCATATAATTAGCCTCATGCGTAACTCAATCACTTTCAGCAGTAACACAAGACTCCTCCTCAACGGCAGGGAAACTCTTTCGGCCATGAAAGACGCTCTTACCCGCGCCGAATTTTGTATCAACCTCGAATATTTCGCCTTCCACGACGACGAGACAGGCCGGACTCTCACACGCATACTCGTGCATAAAGCCTCGCACGGTGTTAAGGTCAGAATGCTCACGGACGCTGTAGGAAGCTGGAGGCTGACCCGGAAATTCGTCCGCTCTCTCAGGGATTCAGGGATTGAGTTCCGCACGTTCACTCCTTTCACCCTTCACCATGACCACAGGAAGATCATCACGGTTGACGGAATGACCGGGTTTCTCGGCGGCTTCAACATTGGGGATGTTTATTTGCGTCAGTGGCGTGATACTCACCTGATGCTGAGGGGGGATGCTGTGAGTGAGCTTGACGGGATTTTTGCGGACATGTGGACTAAGGCAGGCGGGAAATTTGACGGCGGGAATGTTGCCGGGTCATGGCCGGATTTCAGCGGGGGAGTTCCTGTGAGGGTTATTGCGAGCGGGACAGGGAAGGATTACCGGGCTATTGCTGACGAATATATACGCGTCATTTCTGCGGCAAGGCATCGCGTGTGGATCACTACCCCGTATTTCGCGCCGGATAAGGTCTTGCGGGCGGCTCTAGTTACTGCGGCGGGAAGGGGCGTTGACGTGCGCATAATCATACCGTCATCCTCGAATCATCCGCTTGTGTCGTGGGCCTCGCAGTCATACATCGACGGGCTTATCGCTGGGGGCGTGAGGGTGTTCACATACCGTGAGAGGTTCATCCACGCGAAGACTCTTATCGCCGACTCACATGTGGCTTCTGTCGGGACGGCCAATCTTGACGCTCTGAGTTCAGGGATAAACTACGAGGTTCAGGCGTTCGTGTACTCGACGGGGCTTGTGAGGGAGCTGGAGAAAGTTTTTGCTGACGACCTCATGAACTGCACGGAGGAGTCTGCCAGTGAGAGAAGGAAACGCCCGGCCATGACGCGGCTCAAGGAGCTTGCCGGACGCTTGTTGTCGCCGATATTATGACCGCTTAATCTTCAGGTAGTCATACACCCATTTTTCGATAATCTCCCAGAACAGCCACAGTATCACGGATAACACCATCATGACCGCAAAGAGAATTTCCGCCCAGACCGTCAGCCCGTCAGCAAACCCCGCCCCCGTGAACGACAGCACCGCCATTCCCGGAGCGCGTCCCAGCAAACACACAACCGACAACGGTAACAGCTTCAGCCGGGTCAATCCCGCAAGAAAACACACGGCATCATCAGGCAGGGCAGGGAGCAGGAATATCATGAAGAACGTCATATATCCCCCGTCAGAAATCACAGAGTCGAAACGCTGAATGATTGAGTCAGGGACAATCTTGCGCACGAGTGAAATTCCCAGCAGCCGGGCAAGCACCATAGCAATCAAGCTCCCGATTACGAGTCCCAGCGTAGTCAGCCCCCAGCCCTTCCAGAAGCCGAATATGAATCCTCCCGCGAATGCCGCCGCCTGACCGGGTATCGGGGCAATCACGACTTGCAGCACCTGAATCGCAACGAACAGCCATTCCGAGCCCTCGCCGAGTTTGCGGAGTTCTTGGGGGTTGTCGACGTAGTAGGAGATTTCCGCCGTCCATTCCTCCGGGATTACGCCCCGTAACAGCCACACAAGCCCGCCTATCATGAGCATGATTGCGAACGCCGGGACTAATATCATGATTAGGGATGAGAATTTGCGTCTGAGTAGGTCAATGAAATCTTGTCTTGTCATTGTCGCAAAAAAAAAACGGACACCAGCAATTCACTGATGCCCGCAAATGTTCATGTTTATGCTGACTATTTCCAGCCCATTGCCGCAATGCTGACCCACTCGCCGTCCTTGAAGAAACGCGCTCCCTGAAGGTTGAGGCCGTTGGTGTCCTTGAGGACGTTTACGCGGACCTTCCTATCCTCTGCGCGGTAATCCATCTCGATCAACATTGAGTGCTGACGAAGCCAGCCCTTGTAGTAGATGCCGATTTTTGCGCGGGTTATGCTGTCTCCCTTAGCAAAAGGCCTCTCGTCAAAATCTGCCTGCGCGTCCTCAATCTTCACTGTAGGATGGAAATCAGGAAGTACCCTCTCCTTCGCGAATCTCAGGAAGTCAAATTCTGCCGGTTCTTCCGCCTTCACGTCAGCTGACACCGCAGCATCAGCCGAAGCCGCAGCCTCTGCCTCCGCCGCAGCAGCCGCCAATGATTCAGCTGAAGCCGCCAGAGATTCAGCCGAGGCCTTGAGTGATACTGCCGATTCACCGAGGGGTGCAGCTGATGCCACGAACGCAGAAATCCCCATGACCATAACCAGAACGAGAACGGTTAACGCTGTCTTCTTCATGTGTGAAAATCCTCCTGTGTGAAATTATGCCAGAATTTTACCAGCATGACCGCAAAAATCAAACTCTCAACACCTCACGCACACAAGTAACAAACAGCCTTCCTTCAGCGAAATTACAGCCTCATTGCCGGGTAAAGTCTCGTTGCTGATTCCGTACTGGTATTCAGGGGAGATTGTGCCGCCATTGAGGGGGTACTTCGCGCCCGTGATGGTGATTCCTGACGCACAGCCCGCGATGTTCAGGAGCGAAAAACACCGCCAGCCCTCAGCGACTCTCACAGTTTCCCCCGCCGTTACTATGCTCATCTCGGAGAAATCATCCGCGATCATGGCCGGGACTCCCGCGTTCCTCATCATCAAGAGCGCGTAAATGTTCCCAAGCGTCATATCCTCACGCCCGCCAGTAACACCCATCATCAGCACCCCGCCGAATCCCCGCCGTATTGCCTCCTTCACCGCAAATATTGTGTCAGTGTCATCCTTCATGACGGGAAGGGTGATGACGTTGCTCGTGTCGTCAGGTCTTGGGTGCGAGTCAAAATCGCCGATGATGAGCGAGGGAGGAACGCCGAGGGATGACTCATGTTTCAGCCCGCAGTCGCAGTAGATGACATAGTCGCCCGGCCTGAAGTATGACCGCATGAGCGCATAGTCCCGGATTTCCGCGCCGCCGACAATCACGCACCTATTCATCAGCAAACCCCATGTCCCAGAATCCCATCTCGTAGAGCGAGCATTCCCGGAAGATTTCAGCGAGATGCGCGACCTGTGAGGCCGAGTAATCTTCCGCCGCCCTCTCCAGGAATGAGGCCAGCACGTTGTTCAAGCCGCAGTAGTCCTCGCCTGAGTATGTCCGTATCCATGTGCCATATAGTTCGTGGTTGACGGACTCAGGGTTGCGCCTGACGATTTCCTTCGCGATGTCCTCGTAGCTCAGAGCGCAGGAGAGTATCGCCGCCAGCACTTCAGGTTCACCTTCCTCGTAGGCGACACGGAGCATGTAGGACGTGTAGGACAGGTTGGGGAGCTTGCGCGAGGCCGAGTCTAGTTCCTCCTGAGTTACGCCGAGCCTAGCCATGTAGCCCTTGTGTACGTTCATTTCAACGTTGGCGATCGCGTCAATGACCTTCGAGAATAGCTGCATCGTATCGAGGGATTTTGCCTTCGCGATTCCCACTGCGAAAACTTTTGCGTACTCGTTGAGATAAAGGTAGTCCTGAATGATGTAGCGGCGAAATTTCTGAGGGTCAAGCGTCCCTGTTTCAAGCCCCCTCACGAACGGGTGATTGTTGTACTCCGGCCACATGTCAGACACCGAGGCCATGAGAATCCCCCGCAAGTCTCTCTTCTGCGCGAATTTCCCGGTCAGGCAGAAATTGTGCATCATCGGTCCGCTTCCTTTGCCCAAGTCGAGCATAGCCCCCAATGCCCCGGAAATATACTCCTTCGCCAGCCTCACCGAGTCAGCAAGCGTTGACCCTTTCGCCAGATTCGCCGCGATTGCGCTCGACAGCGTACAGCCCGTGCCGTGAGTGTTGGTTGTGTCAATCCTTGCGCCGTGAAACCACGTGAGATTTCCGCCCTCGCACAGGACATCGTCAGCATCATTCACGGAATGCCCGCCCTTCACGAGGACAGCGCACCCGTAATCACCGCTGATTTTCGCCGCGGCCTTCTCCATGTCATCACGCGTGAGAATTTTCATGCCGGACAGGATTTCGGCCTCCGGGATGTTGGGTGTCGCCACTGTCGCGAGGGGAAGCAGCTCGTCGGCAAGAGTCTTCACCGCGTCATCACTGATGAGTTTTGCGCCGCTTGTCGAGACCATCACGGGATCTGCCACAATGTTGCGCGCCTTGTAGTGCCTGAGTGAGTCGGCGATTGCGTGAATGAGTCCTGAGCTTGAGACCATTCCGATCTTGACCGCGTCCGGGAATATGTCCGTGAACACCATATCTATCTGCTGTCTGAGAAATTCCGGGCTGACCTCAACGATCCCTGATACCCCCGTCGTGTTCTGGGCTGTCAGAGCCGTCACCGCGCTCATCGCGTAGACACCGTTCATCGTCATCGTCTTTATGTCCGCCTGAATCCCCGCTCCTCCTGAAGAGTCAGAGCCTGCTATTGTTACCGCTGTCCTCATTCCGTGATTCCTCCCCTGAAACTCTCTATATAGTAATCTGCCGCTGACCTTATGCGCTCACGGTCATTCCTGCTTGCGTCATCCTCAACCCCGAACGTCATGAAGCCCGCCCGTTTTGCCGTCTCAA
>JAFSKV010000004.1 GCA_017448795.1 Synergistaceae bacterium
ACCCGGTAACATGCCGAACCCGGAAGTTAAGCCTGCGAGCGTCGATGGTACTATGAGGGGTACTCATGGGAGAGCAGACCGTCGCCAGTTTAGATTAGACAAGAGGGAGTCCATTTCGGTGGGCTTCCTCTTTTTTTGTGCATTATGGCAATAAAAGTAGCCGTATTCAACCGTAAAGGCGGAGTCGGAAAAACAACCCTCGCAATAATATTGACACAAATCGCCCTCATGAATAATAAAACTGTCTCGGCTTTTGATCAGGATGAACAAAATAGTTTTAATGTGTCTATGTCTTATCTTCGCGATGAACCTAAATTCAAAGACTTATTCACTCTGAAAACTGTACTCAAGAAAGAAGATTTTGATTCCTCTGCTGACTGGATCATTATTGACTGCCCTCCAAGCTTCAATGAACGTACAAGATTGGCTCTCAGAAATTCCGATTTTATTGTTATACCTGTTCGGCCAGATATGTATTCAACAATGATGCTCACACAAATCAGGCAGGCAGCGGGCGACTACAAAAAGCTATTCCAGTTTCCGCTTGTGAAGGTTGGTTTTGCCGGAAATATAGCATCAAGGTTAGCCAGTGAAAGAATCACAGACAAAGGCTATATCACAATAGGAAATTTGCCATTGTATTCAACCATTCCCGCAAACATTTCATCCGGCCGCAAAAAATGGTGGTCGGTAGGACTCCAAGCTCACGCCCGCAAGCCATTTAAAGCCGTTTATGCGCGCATTGAGCTGCTTCACAGGAAACTTCAGGAATTACGCCGCAAAAAATCTGAAAGAACGAATGATGCCCCTGATGACTATTACGATGACCCGGAAAATCCTGATGTATCTACCTACGGATTAAACTCATGAGCTATCCCGCTTAAACTCACAACAGATAATCCCTCACTTTGTCCTCCTCCCTGATATAATCTCACGAAGACAGGAGGCATCCCCAAATGACAGGAAAAGAAATCTCTCTCCCCCAAATGCTCGCAAGACGTGAGGCAAGAGCTGACCAGCAAGCCGCGTTCCTTCAGGAGCATCATTCAACGCTTGTGTCTTTCACCATGAACATACCAGGCCCGGTAAAAACCAACGGGCTTATACGCCGGGCATTCGACATAGGCGAGATATTATTACTTGACGGTCTCGCAAGGTCGGGCGCGGAAATTCTGGCTGCAAGTGAAATCCACGAAGACACAGGAGACGAGCTGCTCCTAGCCGTCAGCAACATCCCTCCGGAAAATCTCAAGGATTTAGCCGTAAGCATTGAGACTTCTTCACCAGTCGGCAGGCTCTATGATATTGATGTGATTGATGAGCATGGCCGGAAATTATCGCGCTCTGGTTTCAGGACGTGCCTTATCTGCGGGAAACAGGCTCAGGACTGCGCAAGGTCAAGGGCTCATTCTGTCAATGAACTTCAGGAGGCAATCACGCGCCTTCTGTCCGACAATCTTAAGTAACACGCAAAGAAAGGGGATTATGATTTTGAGACTGAGACACTTTTTCGGGATTACCGCGCTTGCCGTGCTGTTCATGGGCGCGGGCTGCAACATGGATTACAGAAGCAAGGATGACGGAGGAGGCAGCTCAAGCGGCGATGACAGCTATACGAGGCTTGCCAGCATACAATATCTGAAGTCGTCGGATATTGACGTGAGGGCAGAACTTACGACTGACAGGGACGGCGACAACGTGCTTGCGGTCAGCCACGAGGAAAAAGAGTACATGTACTACAGGTTCAACAAGCGCGGCAGCGGTGATGAGGACTCTGACTCTGACGGGAGCAACGCTGCCATTCTCGCAAATGATTCCGCAGTGCTTACGCTCAGGGATTCCTTAGTCCTGTCAAGCGGGGATCATGCACACGGCGTTTTATCGCTCGGCGAAGGCACATCTGTTGTCGTGTCTGAATGCGTCATACTGACAGCGGGCGGAAATTCCAGCGGCGTTATGACATATGGCGGAGGAACAGCGACCCTCGTCCACATTACAGCAGAGACTTCCGGCGCGTCATCGCCTGCGGTTCACGTAACTAAGAAGGGCGGCTACATCATGGCAGAACGAGGGAGATTCGCTACATCAGGAACGGACTCTCCGGCGGTTCTCTCTGAAGGCGTTATTTCCATATCTGACGCTAAAATTGAGGCCTCAAGATCACAGGCTGTTGTTGTGGACGGCAAAAGCTCAGTCGCACTAGTGAACTGCAATGTCTCATCAAACTCAGAGTCGGCCGTCATGCTCTACAGGCAATCCGCTGGAAATCCCGTAACCAACACAGGGGCTTTCTCCGCAACAGACGGTGAAATCACATGCGCCGGAGGAGATTTGTTCTACGTAACCAACGCGGCGGCAACTATCGAGCTCAACGGGACTGAAATAACGGCTCTTGACGGCGGGGCATTCCTCCGGGCTGAAGCGTCAGAATTCGGCACGGCAGGGAGCAACGGAGGACAGGTTGACCTGAAGCTGACCAACCAGCAGGCAAACGGCGATATATACGCAGACGGCGTGTCTGACCTGAATTTGTACCTCGCCGAGGAGTCATACTTCGAGGGCACGGTCAACAAAGACGGCACGAGCGCAAGAATCTTCGTCAGCGTCTTCAACTCAAAATGGAAGCTCACAGGAGACTCCCACATTGACAGCCTTTCATGCGAGGAAAACAGCATCACCCTCAACGGTTACACCCTATACGTGGACGGCAAGGCTTACACGGCCGGAACAGAAAGCACAGGAACAGCAATAGATTTCGCGTCAGACAGGATGATAAAGACCGTCAGCGAAGACACCGGCGGCGATGACAATACGGGCGGTGACAGCACAGGCGATGACAGCACGGGCGGTGACAACAGCGGTGATAATGACACGACCACGCCGGAAATCGAACTCATCAGGCTTTCATTTGACGCGCTTGTGTACACTACCGGGACGGTGAACGGTGTGGCTTACAGGGCATATAATGATATAGTCTACGTGTCCTCCCCTGTAATATCAGACTGCCAGAAACTCAGCATATACATTCCTGAGCCTTACTACAGCAGCAGGCCCGTGAACGGTTATCAGGCGTGGACAGCTCCTATATTCATCCCGAACAATTCAGCCGGGTACATGGCCGCAAGCATAGTTTCTCCTTCTGACACAAACCCCGTCGGCCTCGCGCTGTCGAATGGGCTTGTTGTTGTCTCACCAGCTCTCAGGGGGCGCAATACTGCCGGAGGGTCAGCACCCGCGGCGGTTGTCGATTACAAGGCGGCAATAAGGTACATACGTGCGAACAAAAACAGGCTTCCTGCCGGCAATACTGACAGAATCATAGTCAGCGGCGTGAGCTCAGGGGGGGCATTGGCGGCCATTGTGGGAGCGTCGGGAAATTCACCGGACTATGACACGTGGCTTGAGGAGCTTGGAGCGGCTGAAACTGAGGATAATATTTTCGCTGCTGTGAGCTACTGCCCCGTCACCAACCTTGAGAATGCTGACGGCGCGTATGAATGGGTCTTCGGCGGTGAGAAATACGGCAGCATATCGCTTGAGCTGGCAAGTGATTTCGCGTCATATGTTACATCGCTCGGCCTCGTGAAGGACAGCAGGGACATAATAGCTGACGACGGTACAGAAGAGGAATACGAGGAAAACACGACATTCCGGCGGTATATCGAGGGGCTGTTAGTCCAGGCTGCGCAGGAAGCTCTTGACGCCGGGACTGTGATCAGCGCGGACTGGGTAACTGTGAGCGGGGACAAGGCACTTAGCGCGGACATCAGGAAGTATGCTGACAGCTTCGCGGTGAGGCAGAAAAGCGTTCCTGCTTTCGACAAGCTCGACCTAAGTTCGCCGGAAAACAGCGAGTTCGGCTACAAGCACTTCACGCAATACTCATACGAACACAGCACATCAGGCGGGGCAAAAGCAACTGATGACATTATATGGGCGATGAACCCTATGGAGTACATAGAGAACGCCGACAACGCGCAGTGCTGGCGCATAAGGCAGGGTATCAATGACAGGGATATTCCGCTGACAATCCCGGCTGTTCTGGCTCTGAGGCTCGAAAACGCCGGACTCAGCTCTGATTTCGGAGTAGTCTGGGGTCAGGGCCATGGCGGCTACTATGACACTGAAGACTTGTTCAGCTGGATAGATTCAGTCTGCAAGTAGAACGCAGGAAGAAGGATGATTCACATGAAGCGTTTGAGGTTCTCGCTGATTCTGGCAATCACCGCCGTGATATTATGCTCCGTTCCGTGTTACCCGGACTCTTTCGGCAAAACTCTATACCGCTCGTTGTCCGCAAAACTCGGAAGAGAACGCGCCGATTATCCCGGCCTCAATGATGCAGAGTTCGCAAATTTCCGCATGGTAACAACGTCAGGAATCGCCCCGGGAAAACTTTACCGTTCATCGTCCCCTATAAGCACATGGGGAAACAGGAACATCATAGCCGACAAATTCGCCGCGTCAGCAGACATAAAGACGTTCATCAACCTTGCTGACACAGACGAGGGCATAAAATCTCACAAGGGCTACACGGGAAGTTATTACAGCACGCGGAAATTCACCGGGCTTAATCTCGGCATGAAATACGGGAGCGCGGATTTCAGGCGCAAACTTGCAGGAGGGTTTCACTTCATGGCCGTGAATGAGCCTCCTTACCTGATACATTGCAGCCTGGGCAAAGACAGGGCGGGCTTTGTCTGCGCGGTGATTGAGTGCCTCAACGGCGCGTCATGGGATGAAGTCGAGCGTGATTACATGGCCTCGTTCAGAAATTATTTCGGGATATTGCCCGGCACAAGGGAATATGATTTTATCGTGAGGAAAGAAATACGGCGGTTCATCGCGGAGAATTTCGGCATTAAGACTCCTGAGACTGCGAATCTTCCGGCGGCGGCGCGTGGGTATTTGCTTGGCATGGGAGTATCATCGGACGACATAGAATCTATCAGGCGCAAGCTGGGAGGCTGAAACATGCCGGACATTATCATAATCGGGGCGGGGCTTGCAGGATGTGAGGCGGCTTATCAGGTTTCAAGGCGGGGCTTCAGCGTTGAGCTTCACGAGATGAGGCCGGGTATTCTCACTCCTGCCCACAAAACAGGGCTTCTTGCTGAAATCGTGTGCAGTAACTCCCTAGGCTCTGAGAACAAGGACGGCAGAGTCTCAGCGGCGGGCATCCTCAAGGAAGAGCTTGCCCTCATGGACTCGCTGATACTCTCATGCGCTGAGGCGTCAAGAGTCCCGGCAGGGGGCGCGCTTGCTGTTGACAGGGAGAAATTTTCACGGCGCGTAACAGAACGCATAACGGGCGGCCAAAATATCACGCTGATACGGGACGAATATACTGACATCCCGGCCATGACGGCAATAATAGCCTCCGGGCCTCTCACGTCCGACAAACTCGCAGAAAGCCTCCGTGAAATCGCCGGCGAGCGCATATATTTCTACGACGCAGTGGCCCCCGTTGTCATGAAGGAGTCAATCGACATGGGGCGCGTGTTCATTTCCGGGCGTTACGGGCGCGGCGATGACTATATCAACTGCCCTATGACGAAGGACGAGTATTCAGCCTTCTATGACGCTCTCAAGCACGCGGAGCGCAACATCCCCCATGATTTCGAGAAGGGAAAATATTTCGAGGGCTGCATGCCTGTCGAGGCACTGGCAGAAAGAGGCTATGACACTCTGAGATTCGGCCCTATGAAGCCGCGGGGACTCATTGACCCCAGTACAGGACGCGAGCCATTCGCCGCCGTTCAGCTCAGGCAGGACAACTCAGAAGGGACAATGTACAACCTAGTTGGCTTCCAGACGGGGCTGAAATGGCCGGAACAAAAGCGCGTATTCTCCATGATACCGGGACTTGAACACGCAGAATTTGCCCGTCTCGGTGTCATGCACAGGAACACTTCAGTCAATGCCCCCGCCGTCTTGGACTCACACTTGCGCATGAAGGCTCGTGAGAATGTCTTTCTTGCCGGACAGATTACAGGTGTCGAAGGCTACATGGAAAGCACAGCAATGGGACTCGTTGCCGGGATCAATGCCTCGTGCCTCATGGCCGGGAAAAATTTCCCCTCATGGCCGCGTGAGTCAGCAACAGGCTCGCTCCTTCACTATCTCATGACGGCTGACCCAAAGCACTTCCAGCCCATGAACATGAACTTGGGAATATTCCCTGAGATTGCCGGGATTCGCGGCAAGAAGGAACGCGCCGAATTTCACAGAAACAGGGCACTCCGCGCAATGGAGGCGTTCAAAGAATGGCTGTGATATACGTCGTGGGCATCGGACCCGGAGGAGCTGAGACAATCACGCCCCAGGCCATGAAGATATTGCAGTCATGTGATGTAATCGCAGGCTATGAGAAGTATGTTGACTTGGTGAAAGACTTGGTGCCGGGAAAAATCCTGTACACTTCAGGGATGACACATGAAGCTGAAAGATGCGGTTACGTCCTCTTTCTGGCAAAAGATTTCGGGCTGAATGTCGCACTGGTCTCAAGCGGAGACCCTGGAGTCTACGGAATGGCCGGGCTTATGCTGGAGACAGCTTCAGGTTCAAGCGTTGAAGTGAGAATAATTCCGGGAATAACGGCGGCAAATTCCTGCGCGGCAATACTGGGCGCACCGCTCATGAATGACTACGCGGCAATCTCTCTCAGCGACAGGCTCACAGAATGGCAGCTTATCGAGAAGAGGCTTCTTGCGGCCAGCTCCGGCGATTTCGTGATATGCCTGTACAACCCCGCAAGCAGTCTCAGGCCTGACAACCTCAAGAAAGCCTGCGATGTTATCATGCGCCGCCGGGACTCTGAGACACCCGCCGGGTATGTCCGCAACGCAGGGCGGGGGAATGAGGCCAGCAGGATAATGACGCTCGGACAGCTCAGGGAATGCAATGATATTGACATGTTTTGTACTGTGATTGTGGGGAACTCCAAGACATATATTCTTGACGGGAAAATGATTACACCGAGGGGCTACAGGCTGGAATAACGCTCAGGGATTTTCCGGGCAGGCCTTCACTGCCCCTTCTTTCTTTCGCCGAACTTGATACGCGAGCGCATGTCAAGAGCCATGTCACACATCCCCATCACAATGAGCCACGCCCAGAATAACGGCAGCATCATCACGGCGCATACAGCTATTTTCGCACCCCTCCTGAGCCTGAAGCCCTCCATGATCCAGAACGCAAGCGACACCCCTTCAACGAACATAATCACGTTGGCGGCAATCTGCAAATTCAAGATGAAAGCAGCGACAGCCATGTCCTCCCCAGCGTCAACAAGCCAGCTGACAACGAAAGCCGAGGCCGACACAATAAGGATTGAGACCGGGAATTTCCACATGGTGAAAGAAGGAAGCTCCGGGGGATAATTCTTGCAGTCCGGGAAAAGTTTTCTTGTGAGGGAATAACACAGCGAGTAGCTCAGGAAGGCTTCAATCCCGGCGTAAATCACCAGCATTGACGGAAGAAGCTTCGGCAAGACAGCCATAACCTGCCTGAGTGCCGCCATAAGTTCGGGACTGTCGCCGTAAAGGCCGGACAATACATCGCTCATCTGCCCCGCATCAGGAAAGAGAATATTTTTCCCCGTGAAGTACCAGAATAGCCAGATAAGAAGCGTCTTGAACAGGATGCTTGCCCCCGCGCATATAACGTAGCTCTCTCCGCCCGTGAGCTTCTTCACGTCCCTGAAGCTTTCCTGCGAGAGCATGAACACCACAGCAGAGACAGGCGCGCACCCGATCAAGAAGTACACCGCCAACGACGGGGAAATCGCGAGGAACAACGTCGCCTCAATCATCAGCTCGGCAACGCTCATATTCCTTCTGCCTTCAAGACAGCCTAATATGCTAAGGGGAACGGGACATAACATCAGCCCCAAGAATCCGAAAAGGGGAAGGTAACTCCCCGCGAGAATCAGTGCAAGCGTGATGAGTACGCAGGGAATTATCCGCTTCATTGCAGTTAGTCGAGTGAGTAGGGCAGCAAGGCCATGTATCTTGCGCGCTTGATTGCCTCGGTGAGAAGACGCTGATGCTTGGCGCAGTTTCCTGTCACGCGGCGGGGAATGATTTTGCCTCTCTCGCTGATGTACTTGCGGAGCTTCTCAACGTCCTTATAGTCAACATGTTCCTGTTTCTCCACGCAGTAATAGCAGAACTTAGGCCTGCGTCTTGATGACCCGCGCCTGAGTCCGCCTCCCTGTGCGCCGTTCCTCGCAGGGGCTGGTGTCCTGCTTCCGCTTTCTGTGTTTTCGCGCTCGTTCATTCTGTGTATATTCCTCCTTCTTTGCTGAAATCTCCTCAGAACGGAATCCCGCTGTCGCCGCTGTCAGAATTTCCGCCGCTGTCGTCCGTGAACCCGCCGGAAAATCCTCCTCCGCCGAATCCGCTCTCGCCTATGCTCTTGCCGAAATCGTCATCGCTTGGGGTATACCCGCCTGATGAGCCGTAATCTGTCCCGGATGATACCTGAGAGCCTGAACCGCCCTCGCGCGAACCGAGCATAACCATGCTGTCAACCCATATTTCCGTCGTGTACCTTTTGCCTGAGCCGTCCTTCGCGTCATAGCTTCCTGTGCGTATACGGCCTTCAACAAGCACGGGGCTTCCCTTCTTGAGATATTTCCCCGCGGTCTCAGCTGTGCTGCCCCATGCGACAACATTGATATATTCGGTATTCTCCTGAAGTTCTCCGTTAGCATTCCTCCATCTGGAATTTACGGCAACTCCAAATCTCGCAAAGGCTTTCTTGTTGACTGTGTACCTGACTTCCGGGTCCCGCGTCAGATTTCCGGCAATAATCGCACGGTTGAATCCTCTCATCGCTCAAAGCCTCCTAGCCCTCAACAACTGTCATCAGCTGACGGTAAACATTCGCCCTCAAGCCAAGTATACGCCTCAGCTCGAACGTCTGCGACGGCTCAAGCTCAAACGTGAACAGCACATAGTATCCTTCTGTCTTCTTGTTGATGGGATAAGCGAGGGTCTTTTTCCCCCACACATCTGACTTTGACACAGTCCCGCCCAGATTGGTTATCACTTCCTGAATCTTCGCGACCTCCTCATTCTGGGACTCATTGCCAGCGTCAAGAATGGTAAGCATCTCATACTTCCGCACTTCTCTGCACCTCCTCCCTGTGGACTAATCGGCCTCCCGTTCCAGCGCGGCAAACACGAGAGGCAGGGTTGTTGTCTGGAAAAACGCGCATGATGATAGCACACGACACGCCAAAACGCAAAAAATGAGACCCCCGCATTCCTGCAAGAGCCTCACTGTTATTTTCTGGTATTTGGTCGGGACGAGAGGATTCGAACCTCCGACCCCCTGCACCCCATGCAGATGCGCTAAGCCAGACTGCGCTACGTCCCGAAAACACCCGCTATTTTACCGCAAATTCCCGCACCGTCAAGCCTTCATTCGACAGGACGCTTCATCACCGCGAAGAAAACATTGGGGTCAAATGTCGTCCTCACAGCGAAAATCTCGGCTATCTCCCAGCCTTCAAGACCCTGCGCGTTCAGGAGGCCTTCAACTTCAGCCGTCTTCTGTGAAGCTCCCTTGCTCTTCTGGAGAGACGTGAGAGAACCAAGCGGGACTATCTTGTACTCATATTTCACGCGCCCTTCAGCCCAAGAACAGCACGCTAAGGCAAGAACAACGCACAGTGCGGCAAGAAATTTCCTCATGTCCCGGCCCCGCTATCTCGTCGCGTTGATGACCACGCCCGTAGCCACTGCAACCCTGTATATCACGTCGACGGTATCCTTGAAGGAATCAATCGCCTGCCTGTCGAGGTACTTCACAGGGACTACGATTGTGTCGCCGGGTTCTACTGTGGCAGAAAAACCGCGCGGGGGTGTCCATTTCTTGCTTGCGAGCATGGCCGTGTTCCTCGTCAGCCTGAGAGTTGTTCCGTCAGACTTTATCAGGTAGACCATTCTCTTGTGCGCGCTCCTCAAGGCTCCTCCTGCCGCGCTTATGTAGGCGTTTATGCCCATGTCGGGGCGGTAGACCTGGGTCGTCGACGAGTAGACTGCTCCGAGTACGTTGACCGTGAGGGGCGTTGTAGGGACTCCGAGATAGTCGCCGTTCTGAAGCTCGTAGTCCCACACAGTGCCGCGGATGTTGGCGGGGGTGTCTACTTTCGTTACTACCCTTCCCATTATGTCCATGTGCCGCAAGTTGTTGATGAGCTGTCTCCTGCGCTGGAACTCCTGGCTCAGTGCCCCGGTGCTTTCAGTGCCTGCCGTGTTCTGCGAGGCCTCCAGAAGCTCTCGCTCCATCCTGTCGGCCATCTGGTTGATAGACCTGCGCTGGTCTTCCGCGACACTTCTTCTCGTGAAGACAGCCCCTCTCAGGAACGCCTTGGGAGTGAAGCCCCCCGCCCTGTCGATGAGGTCAGAAAGTTTTTCGCCCACAAACATCGAGTAGCTTCCCGGCCTTCTCACTTCTCCGGCGATTGTTACGCGTATCTGCTGCTTCCAGTCCGGGACAATCAGCACTGTAATCTGATCCATGTTCTCAAGCGTTATGTCATGAACAGGGTCTCCGGCCATGACCTGGGCGAGGCTGACAGTGAAACGCTGGTTCACCGGGCCTTCTGCCGACGGAGTTACGCGTGAGACTTCCGCAATGTCTGAAGCTGTTACTGTCGTTCCTCCCGCACGGCTGATGATTTCTGACAGCCTCGTTACGCCCGGAGTTATCGCGAACGTTCCCGGCCTCACGAGCGGACCAGTGATAAGCACCGTCGATGCAAGGTTGTAGATAGGGTAGAGCCTGATTATGTCGCCGTCCTTGAGCTCGTTATTCTCGATTTCCGACAGGGTGCCTTCCGCCGCGCTCGCGTAAGTGTTGTTCTGTATCCTGTAATACTGCACGCGCCCCTTGAACGTCCTGGCGTTGAGACCGCCCGCTATATACACGAGATCCTGAACCCTCGTAGCCCCGTTAAGCTCATAGATTCCCGGCCTGTGAACCTCGCCTGCTATGCCCACCAGAGGCCCCACGCCCGGAATGTGTATAACGTCCCCCGCCTGAAGCCTGACATCCTGCGTCTTGTCGCCCTGCATCAGCATCGCGTACATGTCGAAGACTGTAACAGTCCTTCCGTTGCGCTTAAGCTCGATGTTTCTCAGCGTTCCGTTGAGCGTCGGCCCGCCAGATGCCATGAGGGCGTTCACGAGGGTCGAGAAGGAGGAGATTGTGTATGCTCCGGGACGCACGGCATTTCCCGTAACGTAGACCATAATCGAACTCAGCCTGCCCATCGCCAAATTCATCTGGAAGCCTGTGTAGTACTGACTCAATCTCGCGCTTATGACCCTCTCAGCCTCAGCAAGAGTGTAGCCCGCAAGCCTCACCGTTCCAATGTGGGGGATAGCGGCCATTCCGTCGCGGTTGATGCTGAAGCGAAAATTTCCTTCCTCCGGGATTCCCCAGATTGTGAGCGTCATCTCATCGCCCACGCTGATACGGTAGCCCTGCGTTACCGGCGACGCGTCCATAGGGGCATATGTTGACGGGGGGCGGCGGAAGAATGACATCCCGTAGCGTGGAAGCCTCCTGAACAGATTCCCCATAGGGTTGCCCGTTGTCCTCGAAGAAAGTATCTCGTCAAAATACGCCTCAACCTCAGCTTCTGTGATGCGCTCCTCAGCAGCTTCCGGCGCAGTCGCTTCTGTTGCTCCGGGGCCTTCCTGCGGGGGAGCCGGGTTGTCGCCCTGTGTCAGGTCAACGTTCTCTGTTCTGGTTGACGTGGCGGGCTGTGTAGGGTCAAGGCCTGAGAGATCGAGCCCGGGAGTCGGGATTGTCGGGACTGTTCCTGTAGAAGGCGTTGAAGGAGTCGACGGTGTGGAAGGAGTCGCAGGAGTCGCAGGCATGGCAACAGGCGCGGAAGGAGCTACAAGAACTGCCGGGCCTGATGCGTCGGCGGCATATACTGCCGGGCATAACGCAAAGAAAAATATCAATACTGCTGCGGAAAATTTCATTTGTCTCAATATTATCACCCCAAAAAATTAATGGAATATGTACTCAAGTATGCTGGTTACGCTGCTGTCAGCCTCCTGTTCTGTGTCATCGTCCGCGTATGAACAGTACTCGCGGAGCATCCTCTCGACGTTTTTCCTGAGAGCGGACGGACGAAGCTGGTTCATGAATCTCTCAGGCGAGCGGATCATTCCTCCCTCGCGCCCGGAATGCATGCGCCACGCGGATATTATGTTCGTGTCCTGCTCCCAGATGTGAGAGCTTGAGTTTCCGAACAAAGTCCCGAACCATTTATCCGCCGGAATCTCCATGTGAACGCCCGCCCTGGTGAAGTCCTTTCCCGGAGCGTTTATGTCAGTGTCAATGTACCAGAAGCCAAGGGCGGTGTCATCCCAATGCCTCGTGGCAGAAAACTTCCAGCCCCTGTCATCGTCAGCAAAAGCACCGTAATCCGCCTCAATGTCGAGATTCAAATCAGATATATGCAAGCCCGCCTGAAGCTGCCACAGATTATGCCAGGGTGAAGCGTCCTCGTCGTCATGAACACGCCCGCCCCTGTACGTGAGCCTGCCCTCAGTGAGTCCCGCGAATGACCAGGGATCACGGTCATGAAGAGCCGCGTACCTCGCGCCTATCCACCAGAGACCGGAAGAACCGTAATACCTCGCCCAGAAATTCGCGCCCATCCATTCCTCATTGAGATAGCCCCCTTCGCCGAAGAACCAAGCCCGGCCGCTCCCTCCTATCTTGTTTGCGTACGTCATAGCCGCCTGCTGAAGACGGATGTTGCTGTTCATGTCAGGCTCCCACCAAAGGCCAAAATTGCTGTCGTTGTCTATGTCGTTGTAGATAGGGAAGCGTATATCAGCCGCCGCTCCCCAGCCGTTGGAGTAACGCCCCGTATAAACCGCGTCAATGTTCAGCCTGTCCATATAAGCACGGTCAAGGGTCTGGTCTATCCTGGGCTCGTAGACAAGCACAGCCTTCGCCTCATGCTCTCCCTTTGAGTGAAGAACGTTCGCGTCCGGCCCCTGTATGTCCCCGCTTGCCCAAGAGAACACAGCCGCGCTTATAGGGTCATCACCCCTCAGAGAACGAGCGCGTATGTCGAAAAGAAGGCGACCGGGAAACTCAGCCTTCACTATAGGAACAGATGCGTTCTTCGCGATGAGAAGGAGTGAGTCAGTCTCAGGCATCACGGAAGAGAGAATGACAAGTACCCTCGTCATGGCCTCAGCGTGGGAAGCGTAGCCGTAATTCTCGTATGACAGTGAAAGCCTGCGGATGTTGTCCTCTGTCTCCTCAAGTTTTATGTCAACGTCCCTTACACGCGTGAATTTTTCGAGGCCTGACTTTATGCGGAGTATAAGATCATGTGATTCCGCGTCGTCCCAGTTCGCGCACCTAAAGCCGCCGGGTACGTTGAATTTCTTGTAGCCATTGCCGATTATCGGGCCGCCTAGATGAATCTTCTGCGAGATCGTGAACGCCCATTCATCTCCGCGCTGATAACTCACTGACCCCTCCATTCCCCACGGGGCTTTGATGACTATTCCGGCGTTGTACTTGCTTGACGGGGAGTCTTTCAGCACCTTATGCCCGGCGACAGAGTCCTTGTTGTAATCCAGCGGGGAATACTCGGCCTTGAACGTCAGCCAGCTTGTCACGTCCCATTCAATCCCGCCGTAAAGACCGTTGAGCCTGTCAGAACCGTAGCCGATTGTCGCCGAGACTTTCCCGAATCTCCATGTTGCCGCGCCGTAATATGCTTTCATGAGTTCCGTACCCATCATGTCGACAACTCCAAGTGCAAGAGACGGAACAAACCAGTTTTGCGGGTCTTTTGTGTGCCACAGCATCAGCTTCAGGTCTATTGCCTTGTCCATGTACCTGCGTCCCGGGACATTCTCGCCTATTGTGTTGAAGCGGTCGACAAAAAGAGTGTCAAAAGTTGTGAGCCTCGTGTTGATTTCCAGCCAGGGAAGCCAAGCGAGATCGAGAAAGTAAAACTGGTAAGGTGAAGCGTGAGTGAAGCCGAAGCGTCCTGCGCCGTCCTCCGGCATTTCAGCAGTAGGGTACTCCCATAACCCCGTCAGTCCTGTGTTGCCTCCTGTTGATGCTGAGGATATGCCGCAAAGACAGAACGCCAAGACAAAGACGAGACAGCAAAGAATTACCCTCCGCAAAATTAATCTCTCCTTCTGAAATTTTTTGCTTATTTTACACTAAATCACACTGAATCATGCAACCTTGACGGGGATTTGACGTGCAACTAAAATCATTCACATCACAAAATTCACATAGCAATGGAGACAATCACCCATGATAGACAGATATTCAGAGCGTGATATTGCGGCCTTGTGGGACGAGTACAACAGGCTTAAGGTCATGCTTGATGTTGAGCTTGCGGTGTGTGAGGCGTGGTGCGAGCAGGGAAGAATCCCGCAGGAAGCCCTCGAAGACATCACGGAACATGCCAGCTTTACGGTTGAGAGAGTCCAGGAAATCGAGAAGAAGACACAGCACGATGTTGTAGCGTTCGTGAGCGCGGTCGCCGAAAATATCGGGGCAAACGGCCGTTACCTTCACTTAGGGATGACATCAAGCGACATTCTCGACACGGCAAGTTCGATAATGCTCCGGGACTCGCTCGACATAATCATTGCTGCCCTTGATGAGCTTGACGGTGTTGTTGCTGACCTGGCGAAGAAGTACAAGCACCTTCCCACAATCGGAAGGACTCACGGAATCCACGCAGAGCCGACATCTTTAGGCCTCAAGTTCCTCAACTGGCACGCCGAGCTTCTCCGCGACAAAGGAAGGCTCGAATATGCCCGCAAGGACGTATCAGCCGGGAAAATATCCGGGGCTGTCGGGACTTACGCCATGTGCAACCCCAAACTCGAAGCAAGAGTGTGCGAGCTTCTTGGCCTCGAACCCGCCAAGGTCTCCAACCAGATATTACAGCGCGACAGGCACGCGGGAGTCCTCAATGCCCTTGCCGTGATGGGGTCAACCCTTGAGCGTATGGCACTGGAAATCCGCAACCTTCAGCGCACGGAAGTACGTGAAGCCTTCGAGCCTTTCGGTGTCGGTCAGAAAGGTTCCTCGGCCATGCCTCACAAGCGCAACCCCGTGAAGTGTGAGAGGATCTGCGGGATGTCCCGGCTTCTCAGGGGCTATGCGCTGACGGGGATGGAGAATATTGCACTGTGGCACGAGCGGGATATTTCTCACTCATCAACCGAGCGGGTAATCTGGCCTGACGCGTTCAACATCGCCGCCTTCATGACACGGAGCATGACGAAGATACTGCGGGGTCTTGTTGTCGACGAGTCCAGGGTTCGCCACAACGTCAACCAAACAAACGGGCTTGTGTACTCTCAGAGGGTGCTGACGTTCCTTCTTGATGAGCTGAAATTGTCGCGTGAAGATGCCTATGCTATCGTTCAGGAAAACGCAATGAAGACGGCCTCAAGCGGTGTAGCGTTCTTGGATCTGCTGCTGACGGATGAGAGGCTGAAGGATGTTGACCCGGCGAGGCTTAAGGCTTTGTTCGAGAACGAGTTTTACCTGCGGTATGTGGATGAAGTCTTCGCGAGGTTCTTCGGGGAATAATGGAGGCCAGCAAGAAATTCTGCGTCAAAGTCTACGGCTGTCAGATGAACGTCTACGATGCCGACCGCGTCAGGACTGTGTTATGTTCGCGGGGGTGGCAGGAAGTCCCGGAGTCTGAAGCCGAAATCATCATGATTACCGGGTGCAGTGTCAGGGCGAAGGCCGAGCAGAAAGTCTGGAGCGAGCTGGGACTCTATGACTCCTCGTGGAAGAAGTCTCAGCGTCCCTTAGTCGCCCTCACAGGATGCATTGCCCAGAGAATCGGACTCAACGCCCTTAACCGCTTCCCATATGTCAGGCTTGTAGCAGGCCCCCGGCATATTGGACTCCTCCCGGACGCTGTCGAACAGCTGCGCTCACACCCGAAATCCCGGATTAACCTTCTCGATGATGACCCGCGGGAATTTCACAGTCTCGAATTTGACCCGGACAATATCACCATCAAGCGCGCCAACAAGCACAAAGCCTACGTAACAATAGCACACGGCTGCGATAACTTCTGCACGTACTGTATTGTGCCGTATGTCAGGGGGCGTTTCGTGTCGAGGAAGCCGGAAGATGTCCTCGACGAATGCCGGATGCTCATTGATGACGGCGTGAAGGAAATCACATTGCTCGGCCAGAACGTCAACAGTTACGGAAAAGATATAGGCCTGTCTTTCGCGTGGCTCTTGGAGAGAGTCGCGAACATGGCCGGGATTCGGCGGGTGAGATTCGTAACGTCATTGCCTCAGGATTTCACGAGCGAGATTGCCGATATCATGGCCGGGAATGAAACAGTTTGTCCGTCGCTGAATCTTCCAGTGCAGTCAGGAAGTACACGAGTTCTCCGAATGATGAACCGCAAGTACACCCGCGAGGAGTACATCGACAAGGTGAGAATGATACGGGAGAAAGTGCCGGGCTTGGGGCTGACTACGGATTTGATTGTTGGATTTCCGGGTGAGACTGAGGAGGATTTTGCGGACTCAATGAGTTTGTTGCGGGAAATTCGGTTTGACCTTGTCCACAGCGCGGCGTATTCTGAGCGTGAAGGCACTCCGGCGGCGACAATGGAGGGTACTTTGCCTGTTGACCTGAGACTTGAACGCCTTAACCGACTCAACGGGCTTCAGGACGCAATAACGCTTGAGATTAACCGGGCATTGACGGGTGAAGTGTTCGAGGTTCTCGCGGATGACTTTGCGCCCAAAGGTGAAGGACTCTTACAGGGGCGGACACCGTCGGACAAGGTGGTAATCTTCGCGGGGGATGAGTCATTGATTGGGCGGTTCGTGGACGTGAGAATCACAGAGGCTGAAGCGTGGTGCCTTCACGGTGAATTAGCTGTGCATTAGTCCGAGAATGTAAGGTACATCGAGGCATTCAGACAAAACCCGCGCCATTCCGTCAAAAGTCTCATCAAGACTCAAGGGACTCCCGGAGATTTCGTGCCTTGCGGTTATGAGGCTGTCTTCTTCCGGGAGATTTGCCCGCTTCATGAACGGCACAACCCCCGCAACCTTCACCCCCGTGTAATCTTCCGTCCACCTCACAGCGTCAGCGAACAGCCCAATATCCCCGCGGAACATGTTGTAGATTATCCCCTTCACGCGCCCCCTGTCAGTACCAAGCAGCT
Source organism: Synergistaceae bacterium (assembly GCA_017448795.1). Lineage (GTDB taxonomy): Bacteria > Synergistota > Synergistia > Synergistales > Aminobacteriaceae > JAFUXM01. Next base: position 17,243 of record JAFSKV010000004.1, read on the forward strand.
CAAGCGTCCCCACAACCGCCGCAAGACTCCCGCCCCTGTCGACATCAGCCACAAGGATCACAGGTACATCAGCCTCACGCGCAACCCTCATGTTGACGATCTCCCAAGCGTTCAGGTTGACTTCTGCCGGGCTTCCTGCTCCCTCGATGATTACGGCCTCGAAATTCCGGGCAATGTGCGCGAGGGCCTCACGGACTGCCTTGATGCCCGTTGTCTGCGTGAACTGGCGGTAGCCCGCTGTTGTGTCGGCAAATTTCCGGCCATTGAGGATGATTTCGGACGAGCAATCATGACGGGGCTTGAGGAGGATGGGATTCATGAAGGCTTGGGGAGTCAGTCGGGCGGCTTGGGCTTGGAGGGCTTGGGCTAGGGAGATTTCGAGGCCGTCAGGGGTGAATGTGGAATTGCTGCTCATGTTTTGGGACTTGAACGGGCAAATGTTGAGTCCCATGTCTGACAGGAGGCGGCATAATCCCGCAACAAGAAAACTTTTTCCCGCGCCGCTGGATGTTCCCTGAATCATTATGCCGTTCATGATCAACGCCTTATGCTGTTTACGTCAATTCCTGCCCGGTTCAGTATGCTGAGCAGCAGGCCAGGCTTGATATTGCGCCCGGAGTGAACGGGAACAGGGAAAACGTAAGCATTCTCCGGCTCGTCAAGATATAATTCCGCAGCTTCTCTCATGTTGCGCATAAGCTCGCCTACAGACTCCCCCTGACTGTAACACCCCGGAAGTTCAGGGCATTCACCCCAGACCCCCCCTTCCTGAATGTCTCTGTGAACAATCACTGTGTACTTCACAGTCATTACCTCCTCAATTCAGATTTCTTCATGGCCGCAATCAGCCTCATGTTCTCCTCCGGGTATCTCGTCGCAACACGCACATACCTTCCGCCAAGCCCCGCAAAATTCCGCGTGTGCCTCACAGCCATTCCCCGCGCAAGCAAACGCCTCACAGTCCCCACATCATCATCAACCCTCACGAGGAAATAATGAGCGTCCGAGTCCATGACCTCAAAGCCCGCCTCCCTGAACCCGGCCATGAAAGCAGGCGCGTTCACCCGGTAAAATTCCCGCGTCCTCCGCAGAAATCCCCCGTCAGCAAGAAACTTCAACGCCAGTTCCTGCGCAAAAGCATTCACGCTCCATGAAGGAAGACGGGACTTCATGGCCTCAATCACATTTTCCCCCGCGATAACATAGCCTATCCTCGCGCCTGAAAGCGGAAATATCTTCGTGAGTGAGCGCAGTATTACCGCGTTCGGAAAATCACACAGCTTCTCAGGCTCATACCCCCGCAGGAAATCTATATATGCCTCGTCGACGATGAACACGGTACGAGGATTCCGGACGATTATGCGCGGCAAGTCAGGAATGAATTTCCCGGTGGGATTGGCTGGGCTGCAGATTATGACACTGGAAAATTTCCCCGCATCATCCAGCGTGAATATGTCATGTGCCTTCAAGAATGCCCGGCGGTATTCCGTGTAACATGGCTGAAGTATCGCCGTACCGTCAGCAAAAATCCCGGCAAGGATGAAGATTGCCTCATTGATTCCGTTCGTGAAGATTATCTTGGACATCGGGACTCCCTCACGTTCCGAGATGATTCCGCGGAGCCTCATACATTCCGGGTCAGGGTAACAGCGGGCAAGCCTCCCAACATCAAGAGTATAGCCCGGCCATGTGAGGATATTTGCGTTCGTGCTGAAGTCAGCGATATTTTCCGGGACAGGAAGCCCAAAGACGCGGCATAAATTTTCGGGATTAGCTCCGTGAACTGGGGGTATTTTCATGGCGGCTATTATATATGAGCGCGACATTATCCGCTAAGTTTGTGATAATTTCTCATGAAGGAGGCTTTATCTTATGGCAGAATTATTCGGACTATCACAGCTTGGTTACTTCAGGGACTCCCTTGACGTTCGCTCGAGGGAAGCTCTTTTATCAGCCGTTGAGCGCATCACAGACGCAAAGAAACATGGCCGCAGAATCATGGTCGTAACAGGCTCAGGCCCCAACATACACGAAGGCGTTACGACCCTCATAGCCGAACTCATCCGGGCCGGGCTGGTTGATGCCGTGTCAACAAGCTCGGCAGTTATCGCCCACGAAATGGCAGGAAGCCTCGACAGGGTATACCGTGTTGACGCTCAGGCACTCGGCATGGACATGGACAAAATGCCCCGCGGGGATGTCTTCGAGTTCACACGCATGAATGACGCTGAGATCTCCGCGCTGAAACAGGAAATGCCGCTTGATGATGAGCTGATGGAACGGGGGAAAAATCTTCCTCACGTCAACGAAATCATCAAGGCCGCCGGCAACATGGCCTACCCTATGGGGCTCAGGACTGAGAGACTGGCGCATGAAGTCTTGTCCCTCGCGAGGATGTACGGGCTTCCTTTCGAGACTGTAGCGGGCTGGGGCTGTGATGAACGCACCATGCTGGGGGCTGCCTCAAGAAGGAATGTCCCGGTCATGGTTACTATACCTCAGCTTGTAGGGGGCGGAGCTGTGGGAATGTCAATCGGCGACTCAATCCCAATCTCGCGGCGTTCAATGATAATTTCACGGATGCTTGCTGACTGTGATGTGATTATAGAGTCGGCAGTCGCTCTCACTCAGGAAATCCACGACGGCCCGTTTGAATGCTACACGGGACATGGAATCTGGGCGTGGTGGTCAGGGCAGAACACTTACAGCCTCAAGGGCAAGACCCTTATCCGCATCGACCTTGATGAGAATTTACGCCGTGCAACAGAGCTCAACAAGACCGTACAGGAAGCAATAGACAAGGGGCTGCCCAAGACTAAGGCCGCAAAGATTCCATTCCGTATGGAGATGTCAGCATTTGCCCGCCACGAAGGAAGCATTCCCATTGTCGGCGACATCGGAAAAGTTTGGCCGCTCATAGCTCATGACGCAGCGGAAAGCTTGGGCGTTGAGCTTGAATTTCTCTCAGCGTCCCAAGACACCCCCGAAGGTCAGGCCATGCGTGATTGGATTGTTGACAGCGTGAAGCCCCTCGCCCGTCAGAAGATGCTTGAGCGTGCAAAAAGTTTCGTGAAATAGACAGAATTTTATTGACAGGCATATACCCCTTTGCGCTACAATTTCCAGCAACAAATTCCGGGAGTGATTAGCCATGAAGAAGTATATTGTCCTGCTCTTGCTTCTGCTGTGCATACCCGTCTTCGTGCTGAAGGAAAGCGAAGAGAAGAAGCCAAAAGCAAAGCCCGTGTTACGTATCGGGGCTGAGTGTGATTATGTCCCAAACAGCTGGGAGGAATACAAGCCGTCAGACTCCAACGTGCCAATAGCCAACCTTGAAGGATATTACGCTGAAGGCTACGACATACAGATAGCCAGGATAGTAGCCGAGGAGCTTGGTATGACTCTTGAGGTGCGCAAATTCGCGTGGAATGACCTTCTCCCTGCCCTGAACAGAGGCGAGATTGATGCGGTTTTCTCGTCCATGCTTGACACCCCTGAGCGCAAGCTGATAGCCGACTTCTCCGACCCCTACGAGGTGGAGCCCACAGAGTACGCAATGATAGTCGACAGCGTCAGCCCCTACATCACAGCAAAAAGCCTCCGTGATTTCAGCGGCGCAAAGATTATAGGCGAGAGAGGGACAAAACTTGACGAGGTCATCGTGCAGATACCGGGAGCTGTCCACATGAAGCCCATGGAGAACTTGCAGGGCGTGATTGAAGCTGTGCTTAACGGTGATGCTGACGGGGCAGTGATAGAGACGGACACAGGGCATTACTACGAGCTGATCAACAAGAAACTGACGATGATACGTTTTCCTGAGAATGAGGGCTTCAAGCTGGGCTTCACAGGAGTATGCGCAGGAGTGAAGAAGGGCAACACTGAGCTTCTCAACAAGATAAACATTGTGCTTGGCAAAATCCCGCGCAGTGAACGCCGGAAAATCATGGACACGGCAAACTCCCGGATGATGACTAACCTAAGATAGGAGGCTGGAACGTCATGAAAAAGTTTGTCGCCGTTGCCGCTGTTTTGGTCTGCGCGTTTGCTGCCGCGTACTTCATCAGCGGGGAAAAGGAAGCTCCCTTGCGTCCTGTTCTGCGCGTCGGGATGGAATGTGATTACGCCCCCAACAACTGGGAGGAACACCGCCCTTCACAGTTCAACGCCCCTTTGTCGAACGCAGAAGGCTCTTATGCTGACGGTTACGACTTGCAGATTGCTAGGCTTGTCGCTGACGGGATGAACGCGACGCTTGAGGTGAAGAAAATTGCGTGGGATGACCTGATTCCCGCGCTTGTCAGGGGGGAAATTGACGCGATATTTTCGGGTATGCTCGACACTGAGGGGCGCAGGATGCAGGCGGCTTTCTCTGACCCATACGAGGCAAGGCACACTGAATATTGTGTTGTGGTGAACACAGCAAGCCCTTACGCGTCGGCGGATAAGTTTACGGATTTCGCCGGGGCTAAGTTCACGGCACAGAAAGGCACAAACCTTTACGCGGCAATAGCACAGCTTCCTGGGGCGGTTGCGCTTCCTGCGGTCGACACAGTCCCGGAAATGCTCGGCCAAGTAACAGGCGGGAAGGCTGACGCAATCGTGATAAACCTCGACACAGGCCAGTCATACGAGGCAACATACCCGAACCTTAAGCTGATACGTTTCCCGGAGAATGAAGGGTTTGTGATAGGGTTCAGCGGAATCTGCGCGGCAGTCAGGAAGGATGATACGGAGCTTCTTCACAGCATCAACAGGGTACTTGGCGGAATTACACGCAGCGAACGACAAAGGATAATGGACTCCACAGTCTCAAGACTCCTCAAGACTACATCATAGACAGCAAAAACAAATCCCCTCGGCCATGAACCGGGGGGATTTTTCTTGTTACCCTCTGTAGACCATCGGAATAAGGAAGCCTTCAGCCACTTCATCAGACATAGCTTTTCCCTCCAGAATCTCAAGCAGCTTCAGCGCAAAGAACGGAGTAACAGCCGGGCCCTTTGCGGTTGTGATGTTGCCGTCAGTCTCGACGATGTGAGTCCCTATTTTCGCGCCGGTAAGATGAGACTCAAGTCCGGGGTAGCACACAGCAGTTTTCCCCGCGAGGACTCCAGCCTTCCCCAATGCCGCAGGGGCAGCGCAGATTGCCGCGATTAGCTTGCCCTCGGCGTGGTACTTCTTCACGAGTTCTTGCAGGCCTTCATGATCCTTTATCGCAAGAGTCCCGCCAGGAAGAATGATCATGTCGAAGTTATGCCCCTTCACCTCGTCGAACATGGCATCAGCACGCACGGGAATCTTGTTCTTGCTGGTTACTTCCTGTGTGTGCATGAGTGATGCTGTTGTTACGACGACTCCGCCGCGCCTCAGAATATCGACCGTCGTCAGTGCTTCAGTCTCCTCGAAACCGTCAATGAGAAATATTGCCGCTGTCTTCATGTGAATCACCTCGCCCCGAATTTTACCACGTGAACGCCCTTTATCCCGCGTGAATGTGAATGATGACAGCTTGATTTGCCCGCCTTGTGTGTGAAATAATGGACACTCACAAAATTTCACAGGAGGAAAAACTCTCATGGCTTACACAAAAACGGAAACCAAAAGCTGGTTCTCCCGTCTCAAGGACTCAGTAACAGGCGTGCTTGTCGGCATCGTTCTTATCATCGCAGGGACGTGGCTCTTGTGGTGGAACGAGGGAGACACCTTCAAGACCGCCGGAGCAATCGGTGAGGCAGAGCTCGTCACTCAGGAAGTGCAGGACATCTCACGCATCAATCCCGAACTCGAAGGAAAAGTGATTCACGCTGTAGGATTTGCTGACACAAAGGACGTTGTGAGGGACTCACTTTTCGGGGTTGAGGCAAACGCAATTAACATAGAGCGCAAAGCTGAGTTCTACCAGTGGCAGGAACACCAGCAAAGAGAGACGCGCAAGAAGCTCGGAGGCGGTGAAGAGACCGTAACGACATACACATATTCGCTTGAATGGGTGTCTGAGCCGGTCGACTCAAACAGGTTTGAAGACCCCTCATATCAGGGAAGGAACACGGTTCTTGCTGACGTGAAGAGCGGGACATTCCGGGCGCAAAATGTAACATTCGGCGCGTACAAGCTCCCTGACTTCCTGACGCAGAGAATAGGCGGAGCTGTCCCAATGACATTGGAGAACGTTGACACAGCTTCTCTATCGTCAGCCATAAATTCCACAGATCCGAGCAAGCTCTTACTGATTCACGTTCAGGGCAGCACGGTCTATATAGGCAAAAATCCCGCAAGCCCTGAAGTCGGCGATGTCCGCATAACGTTCACGAAGACTCCCCCCGCTGATGTCTCAATCGTTGCGCAGGTCATAGGTGATACTTTCGGGCCTTTCACAGCGTCCAACGGCTACACTTTCAGCAGGCTTGAGATGGGCAGGGTAGGGAGCACAAAAATGTTTGAGGATGCGCGCTCTGAGAATAACATAATGGCGTGGATATTCCGTGCGGTTGGGGCAATTGTTGTGATGCTTGGGCTTGGACTTGTGATGAAGCCGCTGTCTGTTGTGGCTGATGTGATTCCGATTCTTGGGACGATTGTAGGAGCCGGGACGGGATTTGTTGCGTTCGTGATCGGGCTTGCGTGGTCGCTGGTGGTGATTGCTGCTGCGTGGTTGAGATTCAGGCCTGTGGTTGCCGGGTGCCTCATTGCGGTTGCGGTTGGGTTGCTTGTGCTGTCGTACATGAGGGGGCGCAAGAAGGCTCAGGCGTAAGAAGCTGTGTAACGTTGCGGCGGCGGATGACTCGCGGGGGTTGTCCGCCGTTTTTTGTGCTACAATGCTGGACATTCCACAACACAAATCAAGGAGGCTGTATCTATGTTTACTGTAAGGAAATTCCCGGCTCTCGCGGTCGTGGCCGGGCTTTTGTGCGTCATGGCCGGGGCTGTGTCCGCTGACGAGGGAGGGACTTACGCCAAGGGCTATATCCCGGAGCCTCTCGACTATTCCCACCTGAAGAGCAATCCGCCTATTCTCAGGATGAACACACGCGATGTATTCTCGTCGACGCTTCCTGCCTCGTATGACCTGCGGAAATTCGGAGTTCTTCCGCCAGTCAGGAATCAGAATCCTTACGGGACGTGCTGGGCTCATGCCGCTCTGGGAGCGATGGAGTCTAGTTACCTCAAGCAAGGACTCTCAGGACTCGGAACGTCAAAGGACATCAACCTTTCGGAGCTTCATCTCGCGTGGTTCGTCTACAAAGACCCCGACACCAAGGCGGCCTTCACCATCCCCGACACGTCAAAAGCAGTCCTCGACCAAGGCGGGAACGCAAGCAAGGCTCTGGCTCTGATGTCGCGCATGGCCGGGCCGGTTTCGGAGGAAAAGATGCCCTACTCCACAGCCGGGACGGTCTCGAAGGACGCTGACAGCAAGGTTGCGGCTTTTGTCGGGACTAACGGGCCGTCAGCGTATTTGCCGCTTCAGCTGAGGGTGCTTGAGAAATATGACCTAGGCAGTGTGGACTCCTCAAACCGCGCGCTGGTGAAGCAGATGATAACGGAGCATGGGGCTGTGATGATAAGCTACTACGCGGGGAGCGGGGCTACTTCGCCTGAAGGAGGGGCAACGGCATATTTCGACAACTCGCAGGGGACATACGTGGATCATGCTGTTCTTCTTGTGGGCTGGGATGACAGTTTCCCGGCTGACAGCTTCGGCACGAACAAGCCTTCCGGCAATGGGGCATGGCTAGTGCGGAACTCCTGGGGCGACAACTGGCCGGCTGCGAGCGACGGGGACGGATACTTCTGGATGTCCTACGAGCAGTACATAGCGGACGGGTCTGTGTTCATCGCTGGGAATATGGAGGACGGACTGAAGCATTACGGCTATGATGACCTAGGCACGACAAACGCGAAAGGTTACGGCACAACGTCTTACGGGGCTAACGTCTTCCAGGCCGGGGACAGCGAGAAGGTTGAGTCTGTGGCATTCTACACCAGAGACAACAACACAAGCTATGATGTCTACATATTCGACTTGGGGGCATCACAGCCTTCCTCGCCCGTCTCAGGTGATACGTTCACTGCCTCAGCGTCAGGTTTCCTGCCTGTCGCCGGGTATCACACGGTCAAACTTGCCTCGCCTGTAACGCTGGGGGACGGGCATTATTTCTCCGTAGTCTTGAAGTTCGAGAGCAGCATAACCACTCCTATAGCCACAATCCAAGTTCGTTCGGGCTGGACGGACAACGCGGAAATCGTCCCGAACGTGAGCTACATTGGCTACAGCATGACGGGCTGGACTGCGCTCACCGACAGCAACGCCTGCATCAAAGCCTTCACCGTCCCCGCCTCCTCACCCTCAACAGGCCTCCCGGTCAATGAGGACAACTTCCCCGACTCCGGCTTCCGCGAATACCTCACCGGGAAATACGGCTCCTCCCTGTCAGACGAGCAGATAGCCGCAATAACAAGCCTCAACCTCAGAGGACAAGACATCTCCAGCCTCAAGGGACTCGCCAGCTTCACCGCCCTGACATCGCTCGACATATCCGGCAACCCAAGCGTCGACATCGTGGACATAACCGGCCTAGGCGGCCTAACGCCCGATAATGTCATCACAGACCGCGGCGTGAACATCCTCAAAGGCTCAGACGCTGGCAAAATCTCGTTCGGCGCGCATTCACTTATCCTAAGCGGAAAAATAGGACTGGATTTCTACCTCTCACTATCAGACGACGCAATATCCCCTGACGTTCAGGTTTTCTTCTCCGCCAACAGCAAGACCATAGACTCCCCTAAAGTCTCAGACGGCACAAGCACATCAAGCGGCTACATGATGACCTGCGGAGTCCAGTCAATACAGATGGCCGAAGAAATCACCGCGTCAGCAAGCTACAACTCAAGCTCCGTAACACAAAGATACAGTGTCAGCGATTACCTCAGCACACTTCTTGAGACTCTTGGCGACACTGAGTCAGAAGACCTGCGCAACCTCGCCAACGCCATCAAGGATTACGGCCATTACGTGCAGAAACCCCTTGCCGAAGCCAACGGATGGGAGTACGGCGTGAAGTATGCGACAATGGATTACGCGACCGCAAGCGAGGACATGACGATTAGCACGGCAGAAGCGACATCCCTCAGCAATTACGCAATCGACAAGAGCAGCTCAACGGGCTACACTCTGGAGATGGACCTTGAGCTTGATGCTGATACCGCCCTCAATATCTACCTCACGCCTTCTGGGACAGCAATAACTTCTGTTACATGCGCAAGCGGGGATGTTGTGAGCAATTCTGACGGGTCATATACCGTGAGCGTAACAGGAATCCCGGCTCATAAGCTCGGAGATACATGCACTGTCAGCTTCATGCTTGGTGATACAAACGTAACAGTCAAAGCCTCCGCGCTCTCATACGCCAAGGCGGTTATGGACATGGAATCATCTGACAGCTTCGACCTTACCGCCCTCAAGAGAGCCGTTCTCTCACTCTACAGGTACTACACGGCAACAATGAAGTACAGGGAGTCAGCGGGCTACTAGGACTCACACAGACAAATACAACAGACAGGGCGGGGGATATAATATGTTCCTCACCCTGATTTTTTTTGCACACGAAAGGAGACTTTACCCCCATGAAGTTACGCAAGGAGTTCCTCGTTCACTCAGAAGAAAGCGGGGCTATACTCGTCCCGGCAGGAGGAGCTGAGTTTTCCGGCATCGTCAAAGGTAATTCCACATTCGGCGAAATTTTGTCCCTCCTCAAAGACGACATCACAGAGTCCCAAATCATCACCGAAATGTGCGCTAATTATGACGCTCCCCAAGACACAATCACTCATGACGTGCGCAGGATTCTTGATACCCTCCGCAAGGTCAAGGCCATCGACGAATGACAGCAGCATACCAGATCGCGGGCGTGAAAATCAGAGTGTCAACCATTCATGACGGCTTTCACGTTTTCGCGGGGGATTACAGGATTGACGGGAGCGCGTGGGATTTCGAGGCCATCACGGGACAAGGCGATATTGACAGCGAACGCACGAAATCTCCCGGCGAATCATTCCCGGACTCGTACATTGAAGCTCTTGCTGTTTTCCGCAAAATCTCAGAGAGGATGCCGGAATATGACGCGTTCCTTTTTCACGGCTCGGCAATTTCTGCTGACGGACTCGGCTGCGTCTTCGCGGCTCCTTCCGGGACGGGCAAGTCAACACACGCGGCCATGTGGCGGGAAATGCTGGGCGGCCGGGCTGTCATGGTCAACGACGACAAGCCCATGATAAGAATCTGGACTGACGGGGCGGAAATTTTCGGTTCACCCTTCAGCGGCAAGCACAATCTAGGCGGGAATATTCACGTCCCGCTCCGGGCAATATGCATTCTCAGGCGCGGCGCAACGAATCACATTGAGCGCGTCTCACACAGCGAGGCTTACCCCGACATTCTCCGTCAGACATACAGACCAGCAAGCCCCCTCATGCTCGCCAAGACTCTCACTCTCCTTGACCGCCTGAAGGACTCAGTGAGCTTCTACCGTCTCACCTGCAACATGAATCCTGATGCCGCAAAAGTCTCATGGGAGGCAATGAGGCCGTGAACATTGGGCAGTATCTCCGGGAGAACGGGACTCTGACTTACGCCAACAAGGGATCCAGCATGTGGCCGCTTCTGCGCGAGGGACGGGACATGTTCACTCTGAGGCGCAAGGATGAGGAACGCTGCAGGCGGGGGGATGTGGTGCTTTACAGGAGGCCGCCGAATTTCTACGTGCTTCACAGGGTTATTGATGTCCGTGAAAATGACTATGTCATACTCGGCGACAACTGCACAGCGCGGGAATACGGCATCACTGACGCTGACATTCTCGGAGTCATGACGGGCTTCAACAGGGGCGGGCGTGAATACAGCGTTGATGATTTCGGCTACAGGCTGTACACGTTCATGATACTTCACACAATCACAATCAGGACATTCACGAAGAGGGTAATATCATGGATAATTCGGAGGCTGTAATATATCTTGCCGGATGCGCTGTGAACGGGGTCATTCCCGACAAATCGAGGCTTAAAGGTGTCGACATGGCCGGGCTGTATGCTGAGGCTTCACGGCATATGCTGGGGGCAGTCGCGGCTTATGCGCTGGAAACGGCGGGGATTAAGGATGAGCGTTTCACACAGGCTAGGGCTAAGGCACTCAGGAAAGCGGTGATACAGGACGCGGATTTGCGGGAGATTTCCGGGAGGCTTGAGGACGCGGGGATATGGCATGTTCCGCTGAAAGGGGCTGTGCTTGGGGGGTATTACCCGGCGTTCGGACTCCGTGAGATGTCGGACGTTGATATTCTGTTTGACAGCTCACGCGCCCGCGAGGTCAGAAAAATCATGGAGGGACTCGGCTTTCACACTGAGGATTTCGGCACGTGCCACCATGATGAATATCACCGCCCCCCCGTCAGCAACATAGAGATGCACAGGGTACTAATTTACACGTGGATAAACCCGGCCATGTGTGATTATTTCGCGGACGTTAGGGACAAACTCATTCATGATGACGGGAAGAAGTATGCGTGCCATTTCAGCCGCGAGGATTTCTACCTTCACATGACGGCTCACACGTACGTGCATTACTCGGAGGCCGGGACGGGGCTTCGCTCACTGCTTGATGAGTATGTGTACGTGAGGAAATTCGCTGATTCTCTGGACTGGGGCTACATATCGCGTGAGACAGGGAAGATGGGCATAAGGGAGTTCGAGGAAGGATTGAGGCCGCTGGCACTGGGTGTTTTCGGCGGCCATGAAGTGAGGGATTCAGACCGTGAGATGCTAGAGCGCATAATCGGGGCGGGGGTTTACGGGCATTCTGAGGCCGGCACGGAAAATATCATGTCGGGAGCATTCGGGGGCAGCAGGGTGCGTTATGTTCTCGCGAAAATCTTTCCGCCTTTCAGCAAGATCAAGCACATGAATCCCAATGTCTGCAAACACAAGTACCTGTACCCGCTGTTTCTGGTGAAGAGGCTCATCAAGGCCGTAACAGTGAAGCGCAAAAGGGTCATGGCCGAAATCAGGGGGATATTGCGCATGTGAGTCAGGGGCGCGGGGAGGCGTGGTTCTTTAGCCAGCTCACGATGCCGTCAAACGTTACTTCGGAGGAGGCAAGACCAAGAAATATATCCTCAAGCTCTTTCTGCGTGTATGTGAGAGCGATGCCGTTAGCTTTGAGATACACGAGCATAGCATGAGCCGCAATTCTCTTGTTGCCGTCAATAAACGCGTGATTCTGGACAAGCCCATACGCAAAACGCGCCGCCTTCTCGTAGATTGTCGGGTAAACATCACAGCCCCCGAACGACTGGAACGGCGCATAAATTGCTGACGAAAGAAGCCCCATGTCCCTCACGCCCTCACTGCCCCCCGTTCTGGCCACAAGCGCATCATGAAGAGCTATCACAGTTTCCTCGTCAAAGACAATCTCAGGCGTTGGCAAGCGCAAGATAGGCCTCCATGTTCTGCTCGATAAGCTCGTCGGATATTTTCTTCACGTCCTCATAACTCAGCAAGGTATAACGTTTGCCCTCCGTGAAAATTTCCGTGTTGCTTTCCTCAAGTGCTGCCTCCATAAATTAACTCTCCTTCACGTGATTTGCTATCATTATACACATCCATCACAGAAGGGAAATCTCATCATGCCATCGCTAGACACAATCATTCACGACATTGACGCAAGCCCGGAAAAAGGAAA
>JAFSKV010000039.1 GCA_017448795.1 Synergistaceae bacterium
AGGATTTGCAGTCCTCTGCCTTACCACTTGGCTATACCGCCTTGAAACAAGCAACAATTTTAGTGAGTTGCCCCGCTTTCGTCAAGTTTCACTTTCATCATCTGACTGACTGAGTCTCTTTTTCACGCCGGATAATCTTCTTCTCACTTTGTCCTCAAGAGTCTTCCTGACGCTGTGAACGACATCATGAGCGACATCACTTGTTATTTTCTCCGTTATAGTCTCAACGATTCCGGGAGTTTTCACTTCAGGCAGCTTTCTCACGGACTCCCCGCTCCCTATAAGCACAGCGATTGAGTGTAACACCGGGATATTCTCGCATACTATCTTGATGATTGAGATGATCGGCGTTGACAGGAGCGCGCCGGGAATGCCCCAAATCATGCCCCAGAGCAGCAGCGATAACAGTATCATGACCGGGCTGACTCCTAATCTGTCGCCGACAACTTTCGGGGTAATTATGTTGCCGATTGTGATTTGAATCGCTGTGAGTGAGACGAGGACGACAAACGGCCTGAACAGTCCGGGCGAGAACTGGATTATAGCCATGACGACGGGCGGAATTGTCGCGATTATCGAGCCGACAGTAGGAATGAAGTTCAGCAGGAACGTAAGAACCCCCCAGCCTGCCGCAAGCCTCACATCAAGAGCCGTAAGCACAAGCCAAGCACATACCCCCGTAGCAAAACTAATCAGCGTCAAAGTCCCCAGATACTGGCTGACCTGCTCGGAAATCGCGGATATTATTTTGCGGACTCTCTCTGAGTTTTTCCCGAAGGCCTTGTTGATTTTGTCGTCAAGAAACGGAGCTTCAACCATCATGAACATGAGGAACACGAACGTCATCACGAACTTGCTGGACAGGGCGATAATGAGGGATGATATGTTGCTTGCGTTGCTTCTGAGGATGGCGAACCAGTCAAAATTTTTCACCGTCTCAGGAGGCACGCTGAGAGTCTGCATGAGTCCCGCCGCCCATTCTATGAGCTTCTCGGAGTACTCTGTGTAGACATGGCCGAACTCGACGACCTGGGCCGCGATGAACTTGAACCCGGCCAGCCCGACTCCCGTGAGAATCGAGAACACGAGGATGACGTTTGACCACGCGTTGAACTTGAGCGCGGTTGAGATTTTTGTTACCGGCCTGAGCATCTGGAGGATGAACCAGGCTATGACGAGGGGGATGAACACGTTGCTGGCTATGTGGAGGACCGTGCAGAGCGCGACAGCCGAGAGAAAACCCATGAGGGCGAGAAGCATCTTCATGTGAGTAAGTATCATCTCCTGTTTTCGGGATGGTGATATTATAGCGCAGGTATCTACATCAGCGCCGCCGCCCACATGAGCACGTTGAAGCACACCATGATGAATATTGACGCTGACAGCATGTCTTTCCCGGCTTTGATCTCAGGCCTGAAGCTCTCGTCGATGAGGTCAAACGCCCTTTCTACAGCACTGTTCACCAGCTCAAGAGCCATCACTACAACCCACATTCCCGCGAGGAAAATTTTGCGCCACAGTCCCAGCGGAATCACGCAGAGAATCACGCACAAAGCCGCGAACACGACAGCCTCGTAACGGAATGCCTGCTCATGTTTCAGCGCGTGGATAAGTCCGCTGACCGAGTAGGCCGAGGCGTTGTAGAGACGCTTCAAGGGGTTGCGGTAAATCATGATAATTCCTCCTTCTGTGTCAGTCCCAGATGTTCCAGAAATGGTCGCGGAGACGCTGAAGTTCCGAGCGTCCCTCAACTTTTGCCCGCACGTCCTGCGCAAGCTCCACCTAGTCCGTGATGATGCCGTCGCAATCACTGCGCAACGCACGGTAGAGTCCCGCCTCAGTGTTGACCGTCCAGACAAAAGCCCGCTTCCCGTTCGCGTGAATCCGGGCTATGCGGGTGTCGGATGTCATTTCTTCCTCCATTATGATTATGTCGCAGTTGAGGTGTGAGACATCGCCGATGCCGCCGAATATCAGTATGCCCGTCTCAGACTCCGGGTATCGCGTCTTCAGGTAGTCCATCACGCCATACTTAAGGGAGATAAGAACGACATCATTCACGCAGTCCTTCTCCCTTATGATTCGCACAAGGTCATCGGCCATTCGCCTGTCAGCGGTCTCACCCTTGAGCTCAAGAAACAGCTTCTCCCTCCCTCTCACAACGTCAAGCATCTCTTCAACGGTCGGAATATTCGCCTGCTGTCCTGTCCTGGGGTCAGTTATCCTCAGCCTTCTCACCTCGTTGAGCGTCATATCCGCGGGCTTCCTGTCGACACCTGCAAGACGCTTGAAGCTGTCGTCATGGTTGATGATATATGCCCCGTCCGCCGTGCGCTGTGTGTCAGTCTCGCTTCCGTAACAGCCGCGCTCTATTGCCTGCACGAGGCCTTCAAGGGAGTTTTCGGGAGCCATGACACCGCCCGCCCTGTGAGCTACGATTTTCACGCCCCCTTCCCTGCCGGATGACGGAACGAGCCATGCCCCAGCCGCCGCAGAAAGGATGAATGACACGGCGAATGTGAGGACAAGGAACGCCAGCTTGAGCCGGTAGCGTTTGGTTTTGGGACGTGGAGGCCAGAGCGTCCGGGTTCCACGGGTGAAGTCAATGTAGCACCGTGTGAGAAGGAGCTTGACGCAGCAGCCGCTGAAGACCGCCAGCATTGAGCCGAGAAAACTTCCGCCGATTACGACGAGTCCGCACAGCATACGGTAACAGACAGTCCCGGACTCCGCCGGGTTACGCCCCTCAAGCCACGTGTAAAGGAACGTCAGCGCAGACTTGAATCCGGTGTTGAGCGCAAGCAGGAACAGTGCCGCCAGAAGAATGGGACGGAGAAGGCTCTTCCAGTGAAGGCGCATTATTCTTGCGGAGGCTTTCCGGGTCTGGGACGGGGTCATTCCGTCGACAAGAACAGCGTGAACCGAGAACAGCCCCCTCACCCCGCAGGCAAAAAGCGCGAGCATCAACAGGCTGTAGGCGAGGGAATACAGTGGGGTTGCCTCGATTACGGACATGATGAAATGGGGGATGTAGAAGTCCCGGCTGAGGCTGACTGAGAATCCTATTCCGCACAGCGGCACGGCGAGGAAGATATATGCCAGCACAGGAAGGCCGCCCGGACACAGAAAGCGCAACATTGACCGCAAGCCCCTGCGCACTGACGCGAAGATACGCACGCGCCCCCGTCCAGTATGTCAGCGCACATGTGTATTCCGGCGAAAATCTCGGAGGCGATGAACACGCAGACCAGCGCGAATCCCAGAATGAGAACCGCCGGGCCTCTCCACGTCAGCATGAATGCGGCCATGTTTGCGGTTGTTACGGAAGAGCCGCCCGACTCCACGACATACGGTCAATCCCCCACGAGAACGCGGACAGAAGAAGCCACGTCATGAACTGGAAGATGAATATTTCCGGGACTGCCTCAAGCACGAGACGGGGATAGCTTATCCCGCCCGGATGTCCTGCCTGCCCTGTGTGTGCGGCCAACATACTCGCCTCCGTTGCCATTATTCGGGATGACGGTATTATAGCGCAATGCCTCACGCCCCGCAGAAAAGCACAACGTCAGCCGAGAACACGCCCCCTTCCGTCCTGATGCTCAAAGTTCCGTGGTTGCGCCTCACAGCCCCCGCGACAGACACAAGCCCCAGGCCGTGGCCTTCCCGCCCGGATTTCGGGAGTCCGTCCGCGCCGAAGACTATCTGCCCGCTGTAAGGGTTGTCGACCGAGAGCCCTATTATCGACGGGGTGATGAGCGAGGATATTACGGTTACTTCGCGCTGTCCCTCTGGGAGATTCCGCACGGCATGGAGGGCGTTCTCCAGAAGGTTGCCGAGGATTGCGCAGTATTCGGACTCGCTCACGGGAATCTGGCGGGGGATGTTGAGAGACCATGTTATCCGCGTGGCCTGCTTCTCAGCGCAGGAAGCGTAGTGTGATGCCACAGCGTCGGCGGCGATATTCTCACAGTACCCGGAAAATCCCGCGTCATCCCCTCCGAACTGCTCAAGGTACTTCATCAGCCCGGAAATTTCCCCCGATGAAGCCAGCCTCGTAATCACAAGAATGTGCTGGCGGAAATCATGCCTCATCGCCCGCGTACCCTCCATGTAAGAGCGCAATTCCTCGTATCGTTTGCCCTCCATCGCAAGAAGAGTGTTCTCCTGCCGAAGCCCCGCGCTGACCGACAGCCTCCACAGCAGGTGGTATATCAGCAGGACAACAAGGGGTATCAGCGGCTGAAGAACGAGGAGGAATGCCCGCGAGCGCCCTATGAGCAGGATTCCCGGCCATATCGGAGTCAGCCACGCTATGACGAGGGTAGCCCCAAGAGGCACGAGGAACAGGAAATCCCACAGCCCGCTCACGTTCTCGTCCTTGAGGAGCGCGGGAAGCTCTGACGTGAACGCCCGGAAGAACACCAGGCCCGCGACAACTGACAGCCCCAATGACGTTAGCCCGGCCTCGATGCTGAGTAGCCGGACTGAGTGCCACAGCTCATTGACGGATTCGGCACCGGCCATGACAGCGATTGAGTACAGCAGGCAGAACGCGCCGAGCATTATCGCGGTGAAGAAGCAGAAGAGCATTCGTCCCAGTGATATTTTGACGGTGAGGAAGAACACGGCGAACAGGAACGCTACGCTGACGACAAGCGCGGGAATCACCGGTAGCATGAACTTACTGCACACCCACGCGGCAATGACGGCGAAAACGGGAAGGATTACGCCTGAGACTGTGCGGGCTTTGCGGCTGGCTCTCCTGAAATCGTCCGTCAGCATCATGAATATATACAGCGAGTCAGGAATTATAATCAGCAGCTCGGCAAGATAGCGCAGGAATATCATTGAAGTTTCCTCCCCGCGTCTGACCTCATGCCGGATATTATGTGCTGAGAGAAAGCCGCTGTGATTTCGCGCAGGCTGCTCTGACGTATCGGGTAGCGCGAGCCGTCCTTCATGACGAATGCGCCGCCCTCGATTGCTGAGACTTTCGACATGTTCACTATTACCCCCCTGTTGCAGGAAATGAAGCCGTCATGCTCAAGAAGAACCTGCTCTGCCTCGCTGAATTTCATTCTGGCTCTCAGGGACTCCCCTCCGTCAAGGCTTATCTCGACGAAATGATCCCTGGCGACCGCCGAGACTATGAGGCTTGCGGGGACTTCGCGGCTTCCGTGCGGGACCCTGATTGTTACCGCCGGCTCTTCACTGCACAGGGCGCGGGCTGCCTCAGAAAGCACACGGTCAGCATCTTTCTTTCCGTAGGGCTTGACGATGTAGTCGAAAGGGTGGACGGGGAAGGCCTCGAACGCATACTCCCTCGAAGTCGTGATGAAGGCTATTAGGACTCTTGCGTCAGAAGCACGGAGTCTCTTTGCGGTCTCGATTCCGTCAAGCCCGGCCATGATGATGTCCATGAAGACGACGTGAAAGCTCCCGGACTCAAAGTCCACAAGCAGGTCTTCACCGCTCCCGTAACGCCTGACACACCCAAGCTCAGGCCTCCCGGAATCCTCAGTGAACCAGCCCCGTATGAAGCTCTCAAGCCTCGCGCTGTCTGAAGGCGAGTCGTCGACTATTGCGATGTTGAGCCTCAACTCCGGGCCTCAGTCCGAATCATGGCCGAATGCAAAGCCCTCACAGCGTCCGCGTAATCCTCATCATTGACACCGAGAATCACATTCATGCTGTCCGAACCCTGGTCTATCATTCTCACCTTGATGCCAGCCCCTGACAACGCCGGGAATATCCGCCCTAATGTCTCCATGCCCCCGCCCACAACCGCAATCAGCGACAATCCTCCTTCAACCGTCATAGAATCCGGCTCAATCACGCGCCTGACCTCGTCCAGAATCTCACCGCGCCTTATGTGGAACAGCGGGGACTTTATGACGACTGACATCTTGTAGATCCCGGACAGGCAATGTTCACAGGCCACACCATGACGCGCGAATATCCCGAAGAGTTTTTCACCGAAGCCGCTGATTTTGTTGATGCCGTATTTCTCGATGTGGAGGACGTTGAACTTGCTCCGCCCGGCAATGCAGGCTGTAACGCCCCGCCCCGTTCCTTCCGGGAGCTTCCCTGATATGAGCGTGCCTTCTTGGTCCTCAAGGCTGCAAACCCTCACAGGTATTCCCACGCCCCTCATCATGAATATCACCCTGTCGCTGACGATGTTAAGCCCAAGATAGTTGAACTCTACAGCCTCATCGTAGGTTATGTTCCTCACGAGGCCTGCTTCCGGGACAACTGCCGGGTCAGCCACGAAAATTTTTGCTGTCTCACTCCATTTCTCGAACAGGCCAGCATTCACCGCCCTAGCCACGATTGCCCCGGATGAGTCGCCGTCCCCGCGCTGGAAAGTCTTGATGCTCCCGTCCGGCATTGACCCGTAGAAGCCCGGTATAACCGCGTGTTTCAGCGTCCTCAATACCGCGCCCGCTGTGCTGAAAGTTTTTGCCTCATCGAGAGTCCCGTCCTCGCGGAAGAAGATTAGCCCCTCAGCGTCAGCCATAGGCCACCCAAGAAGCCCCGCAAGGATTTTCGCCGTGATGTACTCGCCGCGGCTGGCTATGTAGTCGAGTCCTTTTCCCGCGTCCAGGCCTTCACGCAGCTGTGAGATTTCCGCGTCAATGTCGAACGCAAGGCCGAGTCCGTCCGTGATTCTCCTGAAGCGTCCTGCGATTTCTCCGAGCATTTTGGAGAGGGCGGCGGGGTTTCCGCGTGATGAGTGGGACATGAAGAGCATATCGGTTATTCCGGTCTCGCCGGGCTTTGTGCCGGGGGCTGAGGCGATGACGTACTTTCGCGACGGGTCAGACCTGATGATTTCGGCGGCTCTCCTGATGGTGTCTGCTGACGCTGTGATGCTTCCTCCGAATTTCGAGACTGTTACGTTGTCCATGCGGGTATCCTGCTTTCACGGAGAATTTGTTTTGCTGGCGGTAATTATTCCAGACGTGGGGGAAAATCCAAGAGGCTTGTGCTGACGTTCACGAAAGAAATCCGTCATTCGCGCACAAAAAAACTCCCCCCGTTCATGGGAGGAGTCAGTGAGTTTCCTGCTACTGCTACTTCAGCTCGGAGAAGTACTTGATTGTGCGAACCATCTGGCTGGTGTAGCTGTTTTCGTTGTCGTACCACGCTACTACCTGAACCTGATATGTGTCGTCGTCAATCTTCGTTACCATTGTCTGGTTCGCGTCGAACAGTGAGCCGTAGGTCATTCCGACAACGTCAGACGAGACGAGCTTCTCTGTCGTGTAGCCGAACGACTCTGAGCTCTGGGACTTCATGGCCGCGTTGATGGCATCCTTCGTTACGTCCTTGCCCTTGACGACCGCAACGAGGATTGTTGTTGACCCTGTTGTTACGGGTACGCGCTGCGCTGAGCCGATGAGCTTTCCGTTCAGCGAGGGGATTACGAGGCCGATTGCTTTTGCCGCGCCCGTTGAGTTGGGTACGATGTTGGCCGCGCCTGCCCTTGCCCTCTGGAGGTCGCCTTTGCGGTGGGGGCCGTCAAGAATCATCTGGTCGCCGGTGTAAGCATGGACTGTGGTCATGATTCCGCTCACGATGGGGAACGCGTCATTCAGCGCCTTCGTCATGGGAGCGAGGCAGTTGGTCGTGCATGAAGCGGCGGAAATGATTGTGTCTTCGGGCTTGAGGGTCTTGTGGTTGACGTTGTAGACGATTGTAGGAAGGTCATTGCCTGCGGGGGCGGAGATTACGACTTTGCGCGCGCCTGCGTCAATGTGAGCCTGAGCTTTTGCCTTTGACGTGTAGAAGCCCGTGCATTCCAGAACGACATCAACATTCAGAGCCTTCCAGGGAAGATTTGCGGCCTTGGGCTCGGCGTAAATGGTGATCTCTTTTCCGTCAACTGTGATTGAGCCGGGTACTTTCACGGTCTTTCCGTCTTCCTCGAAAACGGGCTCTTTGCTCGCCACTGTGTGCTTGTTCTCGCCGATAACTCCGCAGTAACCCTTCTGCGCCGTGTCATACTTGAGCAGGTGCGCCAGCATTGCGGGGCTGGTCAGGTCGTTGATTGCGACGACTTCATATCCTGCCGCGCCGAACATCTGGCGGAACGCGAGCCTGCCGATTCTGCCGAAGCCGTTGATTGCTACTCTTACAGCCATGGTTAGATTTTCCTCCTGTTTGTATGTGGATGGTGAGTATTATACAACAATTCGTGAGCAAAAACGCAAAAAAAGTACCCGGAGGATTTCCCGCCGGGCGCTTTCTTGGGTTGGAGTTTATATGTGTGAGAATTTCCGCCTTTAGCCCTGAAGGAGGCTCATCACTGACTGCGGAAGCTGGTTCGCCTGAGCAAGCATACTCGTGCCGCTCTGGTTGAGGATCTGGAGCTTCACGAAGTTCATCATTTCCTGCGCCATGTCCGCGTCCCTGATCCTAGACTCCGCCGCTGTCAGGTTGGTCATTGTCGTTGTCAGGTTCTCGCTTGTGTAGTCGAGTGCGTTCTGGTATGCACCGATTTTCGCACGCTGTGAGGATACCTTGTTGATTGCCGCGTCGATGAGTCCGATTGACTTGCTGGCCGCCTCGCGTGTCGTAACGTTGATGTTGGTTACGCCGAGTGAGCCTGCTGACATGTTGCCGATGTCGATTGCGATGTCCTCGCCCTCGTTCGCGCCAATCTGGAAGACGGTTGAGCTGTCGACAAGGTGGATGATTGCCTCGTACGTGTCATCTGCCGGCTCAAGGATGAAGTTCTTTTCGGCCTCGCTCCATGTGGCTTTGATGTTGGCGGTCGCGTCAAACTCGATGTCCACGTTCGGGTGAAGCACGCCGATTAGCTTGTTGTCAGAGACTTTGACGTTGGTCGCTCCCTCGATTGCGATTCCCGTGTGAGCGTCGTAGATTGATGCCCTGAATGCCGTTGTTGAGGCTTCCTTCACAGTGTTGAGGGCGAATGTGTTGATGAGATCCTCGTCATCACTGCTGAACGTGAGTTCCCCGCCGAGTCCGGGAAGGACTGACCTGAACATGAACGTACCGGGTACTGTTTCGAGTCCCTGCGTTCCCTCACTGCCCTTCTCCACGAACGTGCAGAACTTGCTCGCACCTGAGCCGTCAACATACTTTGCCTGCCCCAGCTCTGTGCCGATTGCGTAGTTGAACTTCTCCTGAAGCTCGCGGATTGTGTCAGTCCCGTAAAGCGTTACTGTTGCGCTCTTGCCGTCGCCCTGATTGATGGTGATGGTCTTGGGGGTCTCAAGCATGAACACGCCGGAACTGTTCCAGAACGTATTGAGGTCGCGGAGCTTGGTGTCGAGGGTGGCTGTCTTGCCGATGTAGGCCGCCGTGAATGATGCGAGCTTGTCGCCATCGGTTGCGGCGGGCGCGTCGGTCGTGAAGCTGTCAGTTGTGGTGAGGATAATATCGCCGTCATATACAGTGCCGTTGTCGCCGTTGAGGTAGAAATTGCGGAAGTGTATCTCTTTACTGTCGAGCGGCTGCGTAGCGTCAAGGCCGAATGTAACCGGGGTGCCGCCTGTGTAGCTTCCGTCTGCCTTGCAGGTAACATTGTCGCCTGCATCGCCCCATTTGCTCGGCCAGTTCTCATCCTGAATGCCTGAAATCTGCACCCCTGTTCCTGCCGCAGTGTAGTTGTAGACAAATTTTGTGCCGACTTCGAGATCGTCAAGGTCTGCTCCAGCCGCAAGTGAGAGTGTGCAGGCATTAGCAGCCCCCAAACCCAGCGACTCTCCGATATTCTTTGCTGTGCTGGTTACTATGATTTCGTCCTCAAGGTAATTGGCCACATTGCCGTCTGTGCCGAGTACGTTTGATGTTGCGCGGAGTGTTACGCTTCCTCCGTCGCTGGCTTTCGACACAACCTCGAAGAGGACGCTTGCGTTGGCTGTCTGTGTCGTGCCGCCTCCGAAAGTAATTACTCCCAGCGCGTCAGCATCATCCGCTGAACCGGCGTTGTAGAAGCCCGTCAGATTTGCCGCCGCCGCCGCAGTAGTCTTGTTGACCGTGTAATCCGCCGCAGGAAGGTTGTCCACTGTAACGTTCTGAATGCCCTTGTCCACAACCATATCCGTGATGACGTTCGGGTGCTTTATTGTCATGACTGAGGACTTCTGAACCTGCCCTGAACCCGTCTGCGATGGGTCAACGTTCACCGTGATCTTGTAGTTGCCCTCAAACGATTTCTTCTGCCCGAACTGGTCAATCTCCCTTAGTGAGCCGCGAACGTACACTTTCACGCTCTGGTTGCTGGATGATGTGATGCCCGCTGACGAGCCGTCGAGAAGCCTCTTCTTGTTGAACTGGGTGGTCTTGGCGATTCTGTCTATCTGATCTTGGAGCTGGTCGATTTCGAGCTGGATATAGCTCCTGTCCTGTGATGTCAGTGTGTCGTTGCTGGCCTGAACTGCAAGCTCGCGCATTCTCTGGAGCATCGAGTTGGTCTCACCGAGTGCGCCTTCCGCCACCTGAAGCATTGACGTAGCGTCCTGAGTGTTGCGGATTGCCATCTCAAGGCCGGAAATCTGCGCGCGCATCTTCTCGGAAATCGCGAACCCTGCCGCGTCGTCTGCCGCCGAGTTTATGCGCAGTCCTGTGGAAAGTTTCTGTATCGACTTCTCCATAGCGTTGTTCGTTGAGTTCAACGAGTTGTACGCCGTGAGTGCCGGTATGTTGTGATATATCCTCATCGCGTCTTAAGCCTCCTGCAAACGGGAATGTTCCCCCGTCTCTCAATTTTTGGTTGTGTGCTGCATTCCCTTGCAGTTATTGCGGCTTCCGTGCCTTCACGTGTTAGTTATCGGCCTGAGAGTCTGAGACTTTAACGGGGGCTGATTTGACATTGCCCGGATTTCTGGTATGATTTCACGCGTTGTGCTTCAAGGGTGGTTAGTTCAGAGGTAGAACGCTTCCTTGACACGGAAGAGGTCAGAAGTTCGATTCTTCTATCACCCATTTTGAGAAGGGACTCGGTCAAGTGCCGGGTCTCTTGTTTTGTGTACTCGTGCATTCATGGCCGGGAGGCGGGGGAGTTGTCGCGTGAAAAATGAGGGGCTTGCGCGTGGGCTGCTTCGGAAAAATGGGAGGGCTTGCGCGGGTCTTCCTATCGGCAAAAAAAATACCCCCGGCGTTTTCCCGGAGGCATCTTCTCGTTGCTACTCTTGTTCCTGATTGCCTGTGTCATCCCTGCGTGGCCTGTCCCGGCGGTTTCTGTCTCGTCTTCTCGGAGGATATGAGCGGCTCGGCGGCTGGGGACTGCGTGAGTTCATCCGCTCGGTTAGTTCACGTTGGGCGCGGAATCTCAATGTCGCGGGCCCTGGCATCCTCACTTCTTCAGGCTCAAATTTCGGTATGACTACAACCTTCCTGTTTGGTGTCTCGCCTATTGACTCGGTCGTAACGTCGCCCCTGTTCTTGAGTGTCGTATGAATCACCCAGCGCTCCCACGAGGCCATAGGGTCAAGACGAACAGGACGGCCGAACTTCACCGCCTGCCTGGCCGTAGCTTCTGCAAGACGCTCAAGGCTCTTCGTGCGTCTCTCACGGTAGCCGCATGAGTCTATCTTCACGCGGGGCTCTGTCTTAGGGTCTCTCAGCGCAAGGTTCACGATGTACTCCATGCCCTTCAGCGCGTCCCCGTAACGTCCAACAACGTAATCCGCCGCATCCCCGCCCTGAATGTCGATCATGTTCCGCTCAGTCTCAGACAGCACACAATGAGCGTCAAAGCCCATCAGCCTCAACACCTCGTCAGCAAACTCAAGACTCCGGGTCATGATGTCCGGGCGGCTCTCCGCTGTAACCTCAACACGAATCTTCTTGTTCCCGAAAAGTCCGAACAACCCCTCGCGCTCAGTGCTGAGGATTTCCGCCTTCAAGTCCTCAACTGGCAGCTTCCACTGTTGGGAGGCCTCATTCAGTGCCTCGTTCACGTCTGACACTTCAAGCGTTATTCTTCTCTCCTGCATCATTTCGTCTTGGGCTTCTCCTTGTACAGCGTTGGCTTCTGGCTCATTTCCTCGCTGGTTCTGCGCGAGACTCTGAGCTGGTGGATGATACCCATCAATGACGACACACCCCAATACAGCAGGACTCCTCCCGGCAGCCCGAAACATATGAACGTCAGGAACAGCGGCATAAACCAATTCATCATGGCCATCTGTGAATTTCCGGCCGACGTAAGATGCTGCTGTAACCACGTGAGATAGGCTATCAGTATCAGCAGTATGAAGTTAGCTATCCACATTCCTATGTTCGAGAAGAGTAGGCTCAAGTTCGTGAACGATGACAGGAACACCATGATGAAGCCCAGCTGTTCGTCCGGGATTCTTACGCCTGCTTCGTCGACAAGATTCAGCGCGTTTGCTACGGTTGTGAGGACGCTCCCGCCCAGGTTCACGCCGAGAAATGTTACATCCGTGAAGCCCTCGGTCTTGGTCAGGTCATAGAGTACCCCGTAAAGCAGAATGAATATAGGAAGCTGAATGATCAACGGAAGGCATCCGCTGGCGGGGTTCACCTTGTTGTCCTTGTAGAGTGCCATTGTCTCAGCGTTGAGTTTGTCCTTGTCGTCAGCGTACTTCTCCTGCAGCACCTTAAGCTGAGGCTGTAACTTCTGCATCTTCTGCATACTGGCCATCTGTTTTGCGGTCAACGGGTGCATTAGGAGACGCACAAGGAGAGTAAGCACGATTATCGCAAGCCCCCACGCGAAATTAGAGCCGATTCCGACTGATGTTATGCCGTTGTGGATTATATCCAGCAGGCCGAATAACAATGCTTTTGCCTGTGCCCACATGTTTTTACTGTTCACCTCTCTGATTTCTTCGGCGGAAGGTCAATGCCTCCCGGATTCCAGAACCCGCACTTCATGAGCCTCTTCACCGTCAGCCAAGTCCCGCGCAAGAATCCCCATTCCTGATATACGGCGATGGCATAATTCGAGCATGTGGGATAAAAGCGGCAGTTGCTGCCTAGATATGGTGAGATTAAGGCCTGATATATGCGGATTAAGATTATTGCGGCGCGGGACATTTCGTGATGAGTTTCCTGCGGGTCATGAGGCGTTCAAGCTCGCGCTGGATTTCGGTCGACTTTGAGGCAAGCCCTCTGTCCTGCAGCATGAGGATTATCTTCATTCCTTCCGTGATTCTCCCGGATATTCCCCTGAAGGCCTCGCGGAGGATTCTGCGTCCCCGTGTGCGTACGTGAGCCTTGCCCTGTTTCTTGCCGACAGCGCACCCGAATGTTACGCCGCCGCCATTGTCCCGCAAATACAATATCCGCACCAGCTCACCGTTTATTCTTGTGCCAGTGCGGAATATCTCGTCAAACTCCCGGCCTTTGCGCAGTCTTGAGACTTTAGGCACGTGTGAGGAATTTGCGTCCCTTGCGCCTTCTGTTGCGGAGGATTTTGCGCCCTGAAGGTGTCTCACTGCGGGCGAGGAATCCTATCTTGCGTTTTCTGGGCAGCTTGTGGGGCTGGAATGTTCCCTTCTTCATGACTGGATGCTCCTTCTGTGAAATGGAATATGGCCGAATTATAGCACAGGCGGAATCGGGTGTACAATGACGGCAAAAAGCTAGTGAATAGTGGGTAGTAAGCAGGCAAGGAGGGATTCACACATTGAAACAGTTTATCATAGTAACAGGAATGAGCGGGGCAGGTAAGACAATGACGCTTAAGGTGCTTGAGGATTTCGGCTTCATCACGATAGACAACCTTCCGCCGGAATTATTGCCTCAGCTGTTCGCGCTCTTGGGGAAATCTGACACAAGGGGTGTCGTTGCTACTGTCGACGTTCGGAACGTGGCGGGCGATTTCGTGAAGGTCATCGATGACGTGTCCAACGCTTGGGGCGGGACGGTCAAGGTAGTATTCCTGACGGCGAGCGATGAGGAATTATTGAGGCGTTACGAGCGGACGAGGAGGGTTCATCCATTGAGCCGGGGGCTGTCCATGCGTGAGAGTATCCGGGCTGAACGTGAGATGCTTGCGCCTGTTCTTGACCGTGCGGACATTGTGATTGACACGTCGATGATGGATCTCCACCAGCACCGTGAACGATTGCTCCGTGAATTTTTCGGCAACGGCGGGGGAGTCTCAATCATAGTCTCGTCATTCGGCTACAAGTACGGAGTACCGCAGGATGCAAGCTACGTGTTCGACGTGAGGTGCCTCCCCAATCCCTACTATGTCGACTCGCTGAAGGACCTGACCGGGAAGGATAAGGCCGTGAAGGATTACCTGCTTCAGTTCCCGGAAACCTCAGAATTTCTCGCGCTGGTCAAAAAATTCCTCGACTTCGCAGTCCCTCAGTTCTTGAGCAACGTAAGAGGTCAGCTCCATGTTGCAATAGGATGCACGGGCGGGCGGCACAGGTCGGTAGCAGTCGCTGAATGGCTCGGAGAATACTGCGCGGGAATGTACGAGGGAGTCTGCGTGGTACACAGGGACAAGGGGCACGGCAGGCAATGACGACATTCATACTTGGCGTGATAACTACGCTGGTGATACTGTTCATGTTCGGGCGTATCAGGCTGTCATCAGGCAAACCGGCAATCGAGCGCGCAATCAACCGCAAGCTGTCAGAGGGGCCGTACATTGTGGCAGTCGGAGGAGGAACGGGGCTGTCTACACTCCTGCGGGGCATCAAGTCATTCACCCGGAATATTACGGCTGTTGTGGCTGTTACGGACGAAGGGGGGTCATCCGGGAGAATCCGCAACGAATGGGGGATGCTGCCGCCTGGGGACGTGAGGAACTGCATAGCCGCCCTAGCCGAGAATGACAGCGAGCTCCGGAAGATTCTGGATTTCAGGTTTGACCGCGGGGAACTCAAGGGTCATAGCTTGGGGAACTTGTTACTGCTGGCGGTTACGGAGATGAGCGGGGACTTTTCGCGGGCAGTCGAGAGGATGAATCATCTGCTGTCGATACGCGGGCGGGTTCTTCCTGTAACAACAGAAGGAATAACTCTCATGGGCAAGACAAGGGACGGCCTGACAGTGAAGGGTGAACTGGACATTTCCGCGCACGGCCATGAACTCAGTGAGATATGGCTTGAGCCTGTTGACGCAAAGCCCCTGCCTGATGTCTTGGGAGCTGTTGACGACGCTGACGTGATACTTCTCGGACCAGGCAGTCTCTTCACGAGCGTGATACCCAACCTGTTAATGTCAGATTTTGCCGACAAGCTGAGAGCCTCGAACGTCCCGGCAATATACATCTGCAACTTGATGACACAGCCGGAAGAGACACAGGGCTTCAGCATCGTCCAGCATGTGGACTGGGTGAGCGCGGCTGTAGGGAAGTGCCCGGATTTCGTGATCGTGAACTCAGGAATAATCCCGGAAGATATTGTTGAACGTTACGCGAAGGAAGGAGCTAATCCGCTGTACATTGACGACGAACAGAGGGAGGCAGTCCGGGCAATGGGATGTGAAGTTGTGGAGGCTGATATTATGTCTGTCTGGGACTCGGAAAAAGAGAGGCGGGTTCTCAGGCATGACTCCCGAAAACTCGCCTCAGTGATATTCAAGATAATCCGCAGGCTTGATGACTAGAGTCCGCGAACATAGCCGGAAAACGCCCTCATGTTCTCCCGCGCTGTAGTTGTAGGCCTGCCCAGGTCCGGGCGCGAGCCTATTTTTGCCTTCGCCTCAATGAACGCCAGCCCGTCAGCACCCCTAGCCGTCCTCAGAGCCTCATCAAGAGCATCATAATCACCCACGCTGTATACATGGACATACCCGCAGGCCTTTGCGATTTCCGGGAGGTTTATGCGCCCGGCGGCTGTAGGCAATCCTCCCACGCTCTCATGAGCCGAGTTGTTGATGACAATGTGGACGAGATTCCGCGGGGAAATCGTGCCTGTAACCGCCATAGCTCCCAAGTGCATTATTGCTGCCCCGTCCCCGTCAACACACCAGACCTTAACGCCCGGTTTCTGCAACGCAACACCAAGCGCGATTGATGACGCATGACCCATTGAGCCGACTGTGAGGAAATCCCGTTCATGTGTCGTCCTTAGCTCGAACAATTCCCGGCTAGTCTTGCCTGTTGTGCTGATTACCGGGTCATTGCCTGAGACTGAAATTATCCGCCTGATTACTTCCTCGCGAACCATGCTGTAATCGTTGCCGTAAGAGATTTTCCCGTCAAACGTCAAAGCCCCCTTCCTCACGATAAACGCGACATCCTCCCCGCCATCAAGGACAGCCCGGAAATCCTCCATGACCCCGCGGAGTTCTGACTCTGTTGTGTCCTTGCTTAGTGTAAAGTGCCTTATGCCGAGAAGGTCAAGAAGCTCATTCGTTATTGCCCCCTGGTAAATGTGCTGGGGCTCGTCATGGACTCCCGGTTCTCCTCGCCAGCCAACGATGAATATCACGGGGATGCTGTAGACTTTGGGATTTGTGAGGCTTGTTGACGGGTTGACAATGTTGCCGAGGCCTGAGTTCTGCATATATACGGCGGGAATTTTCCCGGTCGCGAGGTTGTAGCCTGACGCGAGGGCGAGGGCATTGCCTTCGTTGGCGGCGATAATGTGGTGGTGGGGGTCAAGACCGTATCCGGCCATGAGGTAATCACACAATGCCTTGAGCTGGCTGTCAGGGACTCCCGCGTAGAAGTCAGCCCCGACAATGTCAGCAAAAATTTTCACGTCCATAACATTCACTCCTTAGTGTCAAGAATTTCACGGTACAGCTCCACGATTTGAGCCTCACTCAGTCTCACGGGAAAATTCTTCAGCCTCTCAGGGTTGACCGACCCGGCCAGAGCCTCAATGTCAGCGTCCGTTGCTTTCGGAATCTCCATGTCTAGGCGCGAGAATATCCCGGCGAATTTCCCGGCGGCCTCAAGTTTTGACTCACAGCCCATAGCCCCGGCGATGTCATCCAGCGCAGGAAGCCCGGAGTTCTCACAGAGCCAGCGGAATAGCACCCTGTTGCACATGGCCGCGCTGTGTCCGTGGGCAGTCCCGAAAATTCCCGTGATCTTGTAGCACATTGCGTGCCCGGCGGTCGTCTGGGATATGTTGATGGCTTTCCCGGCGGTGTACGAGGCTTCAAGCATTCGGGCGGGGTCATACGAGGCGGGGTAGGCGTCAAGCATCCGTGTAATCTCACTCAGGGCAGACCGGGAATATCGGCGGCTCTCTGGCGTGGCGTTGACCGACCAGAAGGACTCCAGCGCGTGGGACATAGCGTCGAGGGCTGAGGATTTGCGGTGATATTCGGGCAGGTATTTCAGCAGTCCGGGGTCGAACATGACATAATCAGGAATGATACTGTCATCGGTGATGGAGAGCTTCCTTCCGTCCTCATAGAGTACCGCGAACCTTGTAGCCTCGCTCCCGGAGCCTGCTGTTGTCGGGACTGCGATTAACGGGATGCCGGGAGATTTCATCTTGGCATATTTAGCGGTGTCAATCGCCGAGCCTCCCCCCACAGCAAGAATGCAATCACAGTCAGCGCACATCCTCACAGCTTCTTCCGCGTCCTCGATTTTGGGGTTGGGTGTGAAGCCGGTGAAGTGAATGATGCTGAGACCGTCAAGCACGTGCTGAAGCTCCGTGAATTTCTCGAACGAGCGGCCATGAACGCATAGGATTTTCCCCGCGCCCGTGCTGTTGATGCAGTCTCTGAGACCGCCATAGCTCCGTAAAATTTCCTGCATAATCACGCCTCCGCCGGTATCATCCGTATAATCTCGCTGAACGGCATTAACCCCACGCACTCAGCGGAACGCCGGTTCGCAAGTATCGTCTCTGCTGTCGACTGGTACGCAGGAACAGCCGCCCTCATGAGGTGATTCGCGTAGATTATGACGTTCGCCCCCCTCGCTCTGAACTCCTCTTCCTTCACTGTGTTGTATGTTGTCGGCACAAGGACAACGGGCGTAACCTTGTCCACCTCGCGGAATCTCTCCAAGAACGCGAATATCTCATCCGGCTTCTTGCTGCGTGAATGCATCATGACCGCGTCAGCCCCGGCCTTCGTGAAAGCAAATGCCCGCTCCAATGCGTCATCAAGCCCCCTTTCAAGTATGAGGCTCTCAATTCTCGCGCATATCATGAAGTCCCGGGTCTTCTGGGCTTTCTTGCCTGCCCGGATTTTCGCGGAGAAACTCTCTATGCTGTCCTGTGTCTGGACTACTTCCGTCCCGAAAAGCGAGTTCTTCTTGAGCCCGGTCTTGTCCTCAATTATCACCATAGACACCCCCAGACGCTCAAGAGTCTTCACCGTGTACACGAAATGTTCAGGCCTTCCCCCCGTGTCGCCATCAAAGATTATTGGCTTGGTTGTAACTTCCGTGATGTCCTCGATAGTCCTGAAGCGGCTCGTCATGTCCACAAGCTCAATGTCAGGCTTGCCCTTGGCTGTCGAATCACACAGCGAGCTTACCCACATCGCGTCGAACTGCCGGGCTTCCCCGTTCTGGTACACGGTTGTGTTCTCGACAATGAGTCCCGTTAATCCGTCGTGGGCTTCCATCGCTGTAACAAGCGGCTTTATTCCGAGAATCTTCCGCAAACGTCCGCGCCTAACGTCAGGCATCGATATGTCAGACCTTGCCCGCGCCTCAAGCTCCGCGAATCTCTCATTGACCGCGTAAGGATATTCAACGAGCCTCCCGCCGTATTCAGCAAGGACGCTCACAGCCTCGTCGCGTATCGGCTTCTGGAAACCTGTCCGCCAGTCGTCCCCGTGAACAAGAATATCCGGCCTGTAACGCTCAAGATTCTTCCTCACAGAAAGCGTGTCCTGCTCGACGACCTTGTAGACCCCCGCGATGTTCTCGAACATTGCCCGGCGGTCAGCGTATGACACCAGGGGGGACTTCTTGTAGCCTGACACGGCCTCGTCCGACAATACGCCGATGATGAGCCGTCCGAGCCTGCGGGCTTTCCTGATGAGGGCGATGTGTCCTGCGTGGAGGATTCCTGTTGCGAATGAGAGATATACTGTGCGGGATTCTATTTGTCTCAGGCGGGATGATACTACTGCGAGGTCTTCGGGGGTATCTATTTCGGAGCAGAGAAGGTTTCTCACGTCATGCGCGAAAATGCTGCACCTTCCATCAAGGTCATTAAGTGCTTTTTCCGCGTAACATTCCCTTTGTCCGCCCTCCGAGTATTCCCCGATGCGTGAAAGCCATAGTAACCAGTCATCTTTTCGGAGCTTGTAGAGAGGCTGCGCTGTCGTTGCGCCAGTGAAGAACTCAACTCCCACTTTCAGGATTCGGCCTTCTGAGTCGGTTACGGCCTTGAAGTCCTTTTCCGGCAATGGGACGCTGGATGATACGGCCATGACGGAGCGGGGATCACTCATGAGGGAGTCTATTACTTCGTTCTCGAACACTAAATCCCCGTGCATGAACAGAATATCATCATCCTTCAGGTATTCACGCGCAAGGTACACGCTGTATATGTAGTTGGTTGACCTGTATTCGGGATTGCTGACGAAGTGAATATCAAGGCGGGTATCGAGGCTGTTGCAGTAATTCATGAGGACGGACTCAGAATATCCAGTTGTCATTATGACCTCGCTTATTCCAGCGTCCTCAATCTGCTTCAGCTGGCGGGATAATATCGTCTCGCCGGGCTTAATTTCCGTCATGCACTTGGGATGTTCCGAGGTAAGCGAACCCATACGCGAGCCTACCCCTGAGTTCAGGATTAATGCCTTCAAGTTACGGCCTCTTTCCCACAGTCTGAATCAGCGTGATTGACTGTGTGGGTGAAAGTTTCATGAGCCTGGCGAGGCTGTCAGTGTCAAACATCCCGCGAACAACACAATTCCAGCCCATAGCCGCCGCGTAAAGATAAACATCCTGCAAGATTGCCCCCGTGTGAGCAAATCCCCATTTCGCTACAAGATCCCTGGGGGCTCTGCTGTACTCCCAGAGGCTCATATCGTGGACATATGCCAGATTAACCGCCGCTTTGCCTACGAAATCCTGCCTGCCTGTCTCCTGCCTGTGGTCTCCTTCTGCGACAAGCTCAAGGCTGTTTGACGGAGCATCATACCTGTAAACACCATCGCTCTTGAAGACGTATATTGATGTGTCCTGCAAGCCCATTGCAACCGGGTGAACGCGCCTTCCGTCCGGGCGGTTGACTCCTCCTGCTGCCCACAAAAGATTAGCCAGCTCCTGCGCGGAAAAATCTTCGCCGGAAAATTCGCGGGTCGTCCGTCTCAGCGTCAGTGCCTCAGTGAGGGGCATTGTCCCGGATTTGTCGGGGTCAGGCAGCTTCACAGTCTCAGCAAATGCAACCCCGGCCGTGAGCATAACAACGCATACTGCAACGATAATCCTTCTCATCATGCCTCAACCCCCGCTGATTTCAATGCTATCTGTGTCTCTATGCTCTGAAGCTGTACCCTGAGCTGGGCCTTCACTGCCTCGTCCTGCTCGCGGTTCAGCTGCTGGCGGATTGCGTCCCTCTGCTGTTCCAGCTCATCAAGCTCCGTGTCATCATCATCACTGCTTGTGCTTGAGACTGCTGACGATGCCCCCGCCCCTGATGCTTTTTCCCCGCCCTGTGAGGACCCGGCTTTTGCTGACTGTGAGGACTCTGACTCCTCTGTGTCGTCTGACTTTGAGGCCGGGCGCGTGTAGCTGATGGTCAGGTTGCCTTCCTCGTCATGTGAGAGGCTGTAGACCCCTTCCGCCTGGACTCCGACCGGGTTGTCCTTGTCGTACGTGTCGGCTTCAGCCGCTCTCTGTTCGGCCTGTACCTGCTGCGCCTGCTGGGACTGGGAGACTTCCTGCGCCTGCCTTACTGTCTGCTCCTGCCTTCTTGCGCGTATCGTGTAAAGCTCCGATGCCTGTTCGCCGGATTGTATGCTGTTCACGCTCATTGCGATTACTTCCTTTCATGTGGATGCGGTCTATAATACTCCTAAATACCCACAAACGTAAGGAGTTTTCATCAATGCGCAGATTTCTCACAGCCTTTTTCTTCCTCATGCTCATAACAGCCTCACATGCCGCTGAAGTCCCAAGAGCCGACATCGACGAAGCAGAAAGATACTTCCACAACGCATATATCCATTTCATGAGACGCGATTACAGGGATGCACAAGTCTACCTTGACCAGGCAATCAGGCAGAATACATACATGGTGGACTACTATCTTCTTGCCGCCCTCAACCTCAACCGCATGGGCTACACTGACGAGGCAATGACCGCCCTGAACGGCTATCTTGAAGTCCGCCCCCTCGATGTCTCAGCACCAAGAATACACAGGAACTTTGACGAGCAGGACAGGGTATTGCGTTCGGTTCTGGGGACTGCTCCGATTCCTGTGTCGTGGCGTTACGCTGAGTCAAACGTACAATCTGAATGGAACACGGGCTACACTCGTCCCTTCAGCATAAAGGGCTTGGGAAAAGCAAAGTCACTAGGTCAGACAATTTGCCTTCCTGACCAGTTCGGAGACAGGATATATATCCGCCAGCATGGCCGCAGCTTCTTGGGAGGAACCGGGAACATGGCAGAAGTGAAGGTTGACTCGCCCGTCATCGCTATACCTATGGGGGACGGCACTTTCAGAATCTTCAACTCTGACGGCGACATTTACACCCTCGATTCCTCAAAGCTGAATGAGCCTAATATATCCGCTGATTATGAGGCTACCCTTCCTTCTGTTGTTGTGAGTGATGCAGAGGTCATAGCAGGAAATCTCTTTGCCGTCGCTGACCCTGCCGAGAGAAATATTGCTTTCTACTCTACAGCAAGGGATGATTTGCGCGTGAGATACTGGAGGCCGCCGCTGGTTGAGGGGGATTTTCTGTTTGAGCCTGTTGCGGTTGAGAGCTATGCTGACTGGCTGGCTGTTGCTGACAGGATGAATGACCGTATTTATCTGGTGAACATAATCAGCCAAGAATATTTTGACATACGCGGGATCGTCAAGCCTAGGGATCTCATCTGGTCCGGGACTGGTGAACTCTTTGTGCTGACGGATGAAGGGAATGTTTACGACTACATTATAGATTTCGGCACAAGAACTTACGCCAACAGAAACACGGGGGCATGGCGCGGGGGAATCAAAAACGCGTGGACATTCTTCAAGTCAGCAGAGGGGGACATAAGCTGGCTGGATATGAGCGTGTCAAGAATCTACAAGTCAATCATGATGCCCGCCCGCGATGATGTTCCCGGCTTTCTCAGCATATACAATCCTTCAATCGCCTCAGACACAGAGAACAGAGAGAGCTTCATTATTGACGCGGCGTTGATGTCTCCCTTCATGCATTACGCCAACAACGCCAGGATTATCGCCCAGTCTGTCTGGAATGACCGTAACATGAGATGCAATGTTTTGTGGCAGAGACCCAAGACGTTTGACGGGGTATTGTTTCACATGCCTGTACCCAGAGGCTCTGTGTTTCCGCTGAACGTGAGGCCGTCCCAGGTGACAAGCGGGCGTGATGTGTCGTCTGTGCTTGCGTCAGTGTGGCTTCTTCACCGCGAGACTCTGACGAATGTTATTGTTGACGCGTCAATTCCTTTCACTGATGAAGATATGCTTATGCTTCTGAAATTCTGCATATTGAACGGGCTTGAGCTTGATGTTTACGCGAGGGATATTCCTTCTTTGGGGCTTGCCAGGGCGAGCGCGTTCACAGGGGGGAAAACTCTTTACGCGCTGGGCAATACGCTGGATTTGCCTGTGCAGAGGACTCACTTGCAGATACAGATTCCCCTGCCTCAGGAGCTTTCATCATCGGGCTATCCGGGACGGTCAATGCTCGCGGTGTATCTTGATGCGGGGCTGATACAGTCGCGGGCTTGGATACCGTTGTTCCCGGATATGTTCCAGCGTTAGCGCACGTATTCAGGGCAGCACGGGGGAACGGGGGCGTTCATGGCCGGGAGAAAGCAGGCAGCTTACCGGGCATATTCAGGGCGGTAAATGTTCCCGTCTATCTCGTAATCAGGCGGGAGATTTATTGTCCTTATTGTGTGCTTTCCTTCGGGGGCAAAGTAGCCGTATATCGTCCCAATCAGCTTGTCATCGCTCAGTATCTGCACCCTTGAGGGCGTGAACACAAAAGTTTTCCCGTCCTCCGTGATTTCCCTGCGGATCCCGGCCTCTTTCCCCCCGCGCAGTTCCTCAAGCCTCGCCCGTCCGTAACGCCCAAGTGATGAGAGATAAGCATAGTCGAAATCTTCAGGCCTGACCTGCCCGGTCTTCAGCCTGGACACCTGATCGCCGGCCGACAGCCTCAGAGGGTCAAGAGCAGGAGAGTTCATCAGCAGGATAATCACCGTCATGAACAGGACACAGGCTATATTCACCCGGCCTATTGAGACTGGCCAGTTACGCGCAATCACAGTACCGGCGTAAGCAATCCCCCATATACCGCTGGTTACTGCCAGAAATGCCGCCTGAACCCTGTCAACAGTCAGGCCGTACTGCGAGATCCTCAGGCTCAGGGAGTACACGCACAGGGCTGTGTACACAGGAAGGCACAACAACGAAACCTGCGCGAGAATGTCAATGCTTCTTGTCCTGAAAGCAGACTTTGAACCGTCAAGCCACGCCGCATTAGCCAGAATTATTGTCCCGGCCTGAAGCATAAGCATCAATGTAGAAGCCTGCCCCGTACTCCACAATGAAGCAAGCCCCGCGCTCCCTCCCCATAGCAGGCACACAAGGAACGCAAGAGACAAAAGCGAGAAGAACGGCAGGAGCCATGCCAGCACAGCAAGAAGCCATCTGCCCAGAGAGTCAATGCCGGGGTGCTTTATGGCTACGGAAATTGATACAGCCGTTATCGTCGTCGTAAGAGGAACAGCGCAGGCAGGGTTGAACAGAAGC
Source organism: Synergistaceae bacterium (assembly GCA_017448795.1). Taxonomy (GTDB): domain Bacteria; phylum Synergistota; class Synergistia; order Synergistales; family Aminobacteriaceae; genus JAFUXM01. The sequence goes on from JAFSKV010000039.1 coordinate 23,847, forward strand.
AGAGGGACAAAGTGAAGCCCCACAATGTCGAACAGAAGCCCGGCAGTTATCAGAAGCCCCCAGAAGACAGCCAGCACTATTGATGCCTGGAACAGAAGGAACAAGTTTCTGCACAGCTGGAAGAATATTTCACTGTATGGGATTTTCCAGCTCCACGAGGCTATCCGGCACTGAAAGTAAGGCACCACAAGAAACACGGCCATAGACAGGCGCACAAGATCCGCTTTCTGCGACGGGACAACGTCAAAACTGCCGTATGACCATATGCGGTAAGCCCACAGCGCAAGAAGCACAGCCGCAAGACCCGCCAGCAAATTCCATAGCCTCCGCCCCCAATGCTCCTGAGACAGCCAGAACACAATAGGCAAAAGGACTATCACAGTCAGCGGCATAAACGCAAGAAACCTAGGAGGCTGTATCCTGAACTGGTACAACGCAGAAAGCCCGGACGTTACAAGGGCATATACTCCGAGAAGAATCCCCTGAAGAAACGCCGATAATGCCACGCAGATATATCTGTTCCTGTCTGTTCTGTTCATGGCCGCCTGCTACTTTGAGTATGTGTATCTCAGCCCGCCGGGTATCGTCTTGGGGAGTGTACGCGATGAAAGCACCGCGCTCCCGTTCTTCAGCTCAACTTTGTTCAGGCTCAGAGGAAGAGGAAGCCTGTTGAGGTTGACCAGAGGCTGAATTTTTCCCAGTGCCTGCTTCGTTACGTAGTCAGGAAGATCCATCTTGTTGATTTTGACTTGGGGATCTTTGAGCCATAATTCTTTGCCCTTCACGATTCTAAGATTGCTGGTTATCTCAATGAGTATGTCAAGAATACCAAACTTGTAGTAGCCTTTTCCCGACAATCCTGACGGCTTTATCCTCATGGCCAGGTCGTGCCACTCGTCTTTTCCGTCCCCGAAAGTTTTTGCGGCAATAGCGCGGTTTATGTCGTCCTCGAAAATTTCCGCCACAGCATTCACTGAGATAGCATTAAGGCACTCGACATTTCCGGCCTTCCAGTTTGACGGCGCGTTGAACTGTACTCCTTTCATCCTGACGGTAACGCTGCCTATCCTGAGACCCTCGACCATAAGCCCGGTCAATGACATGTATATATCACCGAATTTCCCGGTGTCATCGGGGAGAGCGTCAACGAGAATCTCACCCTTCTCGACTCCGTATTCACCGACATAGTACGCAAGAAGGTCATCGACAGGATCAGCGCATGAGACTCCTGTCAGAACGCACAGAAAAATCAGCGCAGTGATAAGTTTCTTCACAACAGGTAACCCCTTTCAGCTTTTGGTATGGGTATATTATATTGCATTATGGCGAATGAAATCACAGATAAGATACGTAGCACTCTCAGAATCGAGGACGTTATAGGCCGCACAGTCTCACTCAGGAGGACTCACAGGGGCTGGAGCGGGTTATGTCCATTTCATGACGACAAAGCCCCCTCGTTCCATGTCTACGATGACACGCAAAGCTACTACTGCTTCGCCTGCCACGAAAGCGGGGACATCTTCACGTTTGTCATGAAGACAAGGAATCTCACATTCCCGGAAGCTGTCTCAATATTGGCTGAAGAAGCAGGAATTGACACAAGGAGCCTGGGGACTCAGGGAGCGGAGAAGATACGGACTCTTCATGACGTTCTGAACATGTCGCAGGAATATTTCACATCATGCATGAAGAGACTTCCAGCCGGGCGCGCTTATCTTGAGAGGCGGGGAATCGGCCCGGAAATTGCTGATGCTTACGGGCTGGGTTATGTAACGGATTCTTGGGACGGGCTCATCAAGTTTCTTTCAGGAAAAGGAGTCGCATCCCGCATGATGATTGACGCAGGGCTTGTTGTTGACAGCGAAAAAGGAATGTATGACCGTTTCAGGGGGCGGGTTATGTTTCCTGTGAGGGATGTTGCCGGGAGGATTATTGCGTTCGGTGGGCGGGCTATTGTCCCTGATGTGGGCGCAAAATACATCAATTCCCCTGAGAGTGAGATATACAGGAAGCGGAGCAATCTCTACATGCTCGACGCTGCCGGGAGATTCATCCGGGATAAGGGCTATAGTATCTTGTGCGAGGGCTACATGGACACACTGCGGCTTCACATGGCAGGCTTCCGTGAGAGCGTCGCATCACTTGGCACGTCTTTGACGGATGAACAGGCAAGGCTTCTGAAGCGTTTTGCTGACAGGTGCTGTATATGCTATGACGGTGATCCGGCGGGGCAGAAAGCGGCCTTAAGGGGAATGTATATTCTTGCTGAAAACGGCCTTGATGTCCGCGTAGTTAGACTCCCTGAAGGCAAAGACCCCGATGACTTCCTCCGCGAGAATACCCCCGCTGATTTCCGGAAGGTACTGGATGACGCGCTCCCCTTGATACCTTATCACATAGAAATGCTGAGGCCTGAGCTTGAATCCCCCCTTAAGCGCGGTAAGGCACTCGGTGAATTGTGGGAAGGAGTGAGACGGCTCAAGCCTGATTTTGCGCTGGGATGGACGGCAAGTCTTGCAGGAGCTTTCATGCTTCCCCCCGAAGAAATGAAGAGAAGAATACTCGCAGGCCGTGAGATTCCAGAGACACAAAAGCCCGCCCTCCAGTCCGAATCCGTGATGATAAACAGCGGGCTTGAATGCGCGTTCTGTGCGATGCTGGCGAAATACAGGGGGTGCAGGCTCTCAGTTAAGCCGGAAAATATTTCGGGGCTTCTCACGGATGATGATGCGATTCACGCGGCTGTGTCATTGGTTGACGGCAGCCCTGAAGAGCTGCTCGGACTCTGGCGGACTGCCGGGGATACTGCGAAACTTGGGGTCATTGCGCGGGGGGATATATTGTTGTCGGAGATGGCCGGGCTTGACGCGGCGGGGAAATGGGAGGTCGTCTGCTCAGGGCTTGAGAGGCTGAGAATAATGCGCCGCCTTCATGAGATTGACGCTAAGATGAAGATGAACGCGGCGACTGCTGACGACATGAGGGAGCTTAGGGAACTTCAGCAAAAGTTACAGGGATTAAGGATCTAGTGATGACCGTGCGCAGGTTTGACGTTGCTGTGATGCCTTCCTGAGTGATGAAGATTACGCCCGGAGGATTGCTCATGTCCCGGAGAATGGCTAGTGCCTTGTCGACACCCGTAATCATGAATGCCGTTGCGAGTCCGTCAGCAAGAGAACCGTCCGATGAAATCACAGTAACAGACAGCAGATCACTCATGACGCTCTGGCCCGTCTTAGTGTCGAAAAAGTGAGAATACTTCTTGCCGTCAACCTCCTTGAAACGCTCATAGTTCCCGGACGTAATCACGGCGCAGTCCTTCACGTCAACAACAAGCGCGGGATTGCCCACAGGCTGAAGGGGATTCCTGACACCGATTCGCCACGCCGAGCCGTCGACCTTCCCGCCCACAACATGAACATTCCCGCCCAAGTCTAGGAGTGCTGACTTGATGCCCCGTTCCTTCAAGAGCCGGGCAATCTCGGTTGATGCGTAACCTTTTGCCATTCCCCCCAAATCGAGGACGCTTCCGGGAGTGAGTGATACTGTGTCGCCTGAGACTGTGAGGCTGCGTATGTCCGAGAGCTTTATTGCCGCGTCGAGGCTTTCGGGGGAAGGTATCTTGCCGTCGGCCTGGTTGATCTTCCACAGCCTAGTTACCGTTCCTATGAGGGGGCTGAAGACTCCTCCCGTGATTTCGTGGAGCTTGATTGCGTCAATAATAGCGTTGACTGTGTGAGTGTTTGCGCGGAATGTTGACCCGGAATTTATGCGCGATATGTCGGACGAGGGATTGTACATTGAGAGCCGCCGGTCAAGCTCATCCAGCAGGCTGAACGCGTCATTGAGTGGCGAGTCATCATGGCCGTAGACCGTCATGCGTATGATTGTGTTCATGGCCATTCCTGAGCGTGTGAACTCTTCGGGTTCTCTCAGTGCCAGCGACAAGAACCCCGCGCATACGAGGAGGAATGCGGCAAGTATTCTGCTTTTCTTCATGCGGAAAAACTCCTTTCGTGGGATGGATGATATTATATACGCGCAAAGGAGGGCTTAACATGAAGTATTACGCGGGAATCGACATAGGCGGAACGAACATCAAGACAGGAATTGTTGACGAGCTGGGCGAAATCGTGGCAGAAGACAGCATACCAACAGGCGCAGACCGTCCGCAGGAAGTAGTGCTGCAGGACATAATAGCTTCAGTGCGCGGCTGTGTGTCGACGGCGGGGGCCTCACTGTCAGCGGCAGGAATGGGATCCCCCGGCGCAATCGACAGCGAACGCGGAGTCGTCATCCGCAACTACAATCTTGGCTGGAAGGATTTTGCCATCGCTCCTGCCATGAGTGAGGCACTTGGTGTACCTGTAACTCTGGAGAATGATGCTGACGCGGCGGCATTGGGCGAGGTTGTGGCGGGCTGTGCTAAGGGTGCGAAAAGCGCAATGATTATCACGCTCGGAACTGGAGTCGGTTCGGGCTATGTCATTGACGGGAAAATCTTCCGGGGCTGTGAGTTCGGACACATGGTCATAGTACACGGGGGCTTGCAGTGCACGTGCGGGCGCAAGGGATGCTTTGAGGCTTACTGTTCGGCGACCGGGCTAATCAGGATGACACGTGAGGCAGGAATCACTGAGGATGACGGGACAGTGAACGGCAAGACCATCTTTGACGCGGCGGAAAACGGCAACAAGGCCGCGGCGGAATTAATCGACGAGTACATCGAGTACCTTGCGTGCGGGATAGCCAACCTCATCAACGGGTTACAGCCTGAAGTTGTGGGACTTGGCGGAGGAGTCGCAAAACAGGGTGAGAGTCTTCTTGCCCCGCTGCGTGAGAAACTGAGGCGTGAAGTGTTCGGGGGATTTGCCCTGCCCCGTATCGTGTCATGCACACTGGGCTACAAGGCAGGGTTAATCGGTGCAGCAATGGCCGGGAAAAACTTAGCGGCTAGTGCTGACCGATAAGCACCACACTCACATCGTTGACGTTTGTCCCGGTCGGCCCGGTCATGAGCAGAGCGTCGGCCTGTTTCAGCGCGTTGTAGGCATCATTGTTCCTGAGAACGTCGGGAATGCTGATGCCTTTTTCCTTTAGGATGCCTGCTGTTTTGCCGTCGACGATTCCGCCGGCCGCATCCGTAGGGCCGTCCGTTCCGTCAGACCCAAGCGAGGCCACAACAACCCCATCAAGTCCTGCGATTCCTTCAGCCGCCGCAAGTGCAAGCTCCTGATTTCGTCCGCCTAGTCCCTTTCCCGTCAAGTGTACGACAGTTTCACCGCCCGCGATTATGGCGCATGGTACTTTTGCCGGGTTGCCTGACGTTAGGACTTCACGGGCAACTCCGGCCATGAATGAGCCTGCCTCGCGTGCCTCGCATGTGAGAGTTGTTGTTAGGATGACGGGGGAATAGCCTTTCTTCTGCGCGAGCTCACTTACTGCCCGGCACAATTCCGTAACGCTTCCTGTGATTGTGGCTGTAACGTTGGTGAGTGTCTTGGGTGTCTCACGCGACAATACTGCCATGAGTTCGGGCTTGACCTTGAGGGAGTATTTCTTGATGATTGCGAGGGCTTCTTCGCTTGTTGACGTGTCGGGGGCTGCCGGACCTGAGGCGATGCTGTCTAACCTGTCTCCGAGTACGTCAGACAGAACGACCATGAAGACGTGAGCAGGAGCGCAGAGTTCCGCGAACCTTCCGCCCTTGACGGATGAGAGGTGCTTGCGTATTGTGTTGATTTCGACTATGTCCGCCCCGCATGAGAGAAGCTGATGAGTGATGTCCTGCATGTCCTCAAGTGTAACGCCTTCCGCCGGGAACTCGAACAATGCCGACCCTCCCCCGCTAACGAGGAACAGGACTGTATCATCAGCTGTGAGGCCTTTGACGTGTGAGAGCAATGCTTTTGTGCCGTTGATGGTGTTGGTGTCCGGGACGGGGTGGCCTGCCTCGAAGATTTCCAGCCCTGCGATGTCCCCCATAGAGTGGTCATACTTGGTTACGACCGCGCCCGTGATGCCTGAGCCTAGTATGTCGCTTGCCGCTTTGGCCATTCTCCAGGCCGCTTTGCCGATTGAGCAGACTATGAGCTTTCCTTTGCCTTTGCGTGAGGTGAAGGCGGGGTTGCTTAGGGCTTCTTTCACGGCGTTTTCCGGGAGGACGGCCTTTATTGCCCCGTCGAGGATTTCGCGCATGTCATCTTTGAGCATGTGGGTAATGTCTCCTTTGCGTGTTGGGATGCTGTGTATTCTATCATGCGATGAGCCGTCTTTTCACGCCACGAACGAAAGCGGGTATCAGTCCCACGAGTCCCTTGAAGGTAATCCTGCACAGAGTCTTGAAGCCCATTCCCGAAAGATTCAGTGTTGACTGCCATTTTTCCGGGTGGACAATATCGAGGAGGGGTCTTTGTGTTTCCGGGATTAGTGAGGGGTAATGCTGAAGGGTATTTTCCCTCACGAAGAGAAGCATGTTCTGCCTGTACCAGTAGAAAATTTCCCTGTCATTCCAAATTTGAGGCCTTATGCAGTCGGCGGGGATGAAGCCTCTTGCCCGGAATTTTTCCGCCCAGTAGGAAGGCCATTGCTCGTTGACGTGATGAGTCCCGCCTTGCCCGGGTATAGCCGCGCTGAAGAGTATCACGTCGCTGAATGATGTCAGGTTGTCCATGAAGGCATCCGAAAATTTCGCGTCAATGTGTTCTGCGACTTCTGATGAGATGGTGAGGCTGAATCTTTCTTCGGGAATTACGTCCTTGAGGCCCGGAGTTGACAGGTCGTACTGTGTGAAGCACTCTGACGGGATGACGAGAAGCTCCTTGTTCACCCAAGCACCGTCGACACCGCGTATAATCTTTGCGCCTGACTCACTGCAAGCCCGGAGAATCTGACCTACTCCACAGCCTATATCGATGACGCTTGAGAAGTCGACGAATTTCCTGACAGCCTCAATTACTTTGCGGGCTGAACTTGCGGCTAAATCTGAGTGGTGAGCTTGGTAGAATTTATCCGTGTAGAGAGCATAATTCTGGTCTGGTCTTGTCTTGTCTGGTCTGGTCTGGTCTGGTCAGATTATCCAGTTCGGTCAAGTCCTTTCTTTGTGGGAATACGCGGAGATTATAGCATGTTTCATCGCCGCAAAAAAATTCCCCCGGCGCTCTCACCGGGGGCAGCCCTCATCCCTGAACATCAAGTCCCGGTCTCTCAGTGTCATTCCCGGTGATGCTCCCGGCCTCATAGCTTGCGGCTTCCTCGTCAGCGGCCCGGCGTTGTTCTGCTTCACGGTCGGCGGCGAGTTTCCCTATCATCGAGTCATAGAGCATCTTCCACAATCCCGCGCCCCCTGAGCTCTGCACTAAGTCATCAGTAGCCATCTCAAGCGACAATTCCTCCATCTGCTGGTACGGCCTGCCTTTGTCCGAGCCGCTTATTGCCCTTGCTGACTTCTGCATGTCCTTCCAGAGCTTTGACCACAGTATGGCCTCGAACTCCTCGCACGACTGCTTGAGCTTGAGCGCGTCCTCTGTCTTGTGGATTTCAGGGTCAATGTCTGTCCTCACGATTTTTGCTGACGGTATAGGGTTTATCATGTGTCATTCTCCTTTCACGGCCTGTGTGTAGCATTCCAGGGTCTCACGGGCGGCCCTGTCCCAGTCAAAGAATTTTACCCGGTCCTTCCCCATCCATGCCAGATTCCCACGCATCATGTCATCACTGAGCGCAAGTATAATCTTCCCGGCCATCTCGTCAGAGTCCAGCGGGTCAAAGTACAGCGCGGCATCCCCCGCGACTTCCGGCAGTGAGCTGGCGTTGGCGCAAACCACCGGGCAGTCGCACGCGAACGCCTCAAGCACAGGAATCCCGAAGCCCTCGTATTCCGACGGGAACACAAAGCACAGCGCCCCAGAATACGCCCGCGCCAAGTCCTCATCGCTCAAGCCCGCCTGATGAAACCTCCCGGAAAATTCCCCGAAAGACTCCCGCTCCTCCTTCGTGAACTCACCGCCCCCGGCGCACAGGACGTGAACATTCCTGTACATCCTCATGACTCCCTTCATGGCCGCTGTGAACCGTGTGAAGTTCTTGTACATCTCGCGCCGTCCCACAAAAAGAACGTAATCATACGGGCGGAGTTTTTCCTTGCTGCTGACGGGGGACATTGACGCGCCGTGATATATCACTGAGATTTTCGCCGGGTCAGTCTCAGGGAAGAATCGGAGAATGTCGCGCTTCGTGTTCTCTGAGACCGCAATAATCCTGTCAGCCTGCGGAATGATCCTCCGTTTTGCCCGGATGACTCTTCTGCTGACCGGGTACTTGCCCTCGTAGATTTCGTGCGTCATGTCGTGGACGGTAACAATAAACTTGCCGCTTGAAGGCTTGTCCGCGTAGTAGTACGTTGGGTGAACGATGTCATAATCCCCGTGCTTGAGGTCGATGGAGCGTTTGATTTTGTTGACGGCGTGGAAGACAGCCTGACTCAGCCGGGACATGTCATGAAGGCCGAATTTCTCCGCGAAGTAATAGTTGTGATTGTGGACGCATGAGAGTGTTACTTCCGCCCCTAGTCCGGGAAGCCTTGAGGAAATCTCGTAGATGTAGCGCGAGATCCCCCCGAATTTCTGGCCGAGCATTATCTGGTAGTCGTAATATACCCTCATCACATCACCACAAGCTCGCCGTGAAGCGCCCCCGCCTTGCTGATGGCCTGCAAAATCTCGATGATGTCCCGGGGACGAGCCGCCAATGAGTTCAGCACCCTCACCAAGTCCCTCACTGTCGTTGTCGCCGGCATGGCTATCATGCTCCCGCCCTCCTCGTCAGCGGTTATGTCCGTCCTGTAGGTTACGGCTGTGCTTCCTCCGCTGAGGCTCTCAGGCTGCACTACGTTCGCGTCATCACCGACAGTAACGACAAGATTCCCGTGAGCCACGCCGACGGATGATATTCTCACGTTGCCGCCCATTACGATTGTGCCGTTGCGCTCGTTGACGGCTACCTTCGCGGTTGTGTCAGGCTCAATCTCAAGGCCTCCCATGCTCGCGAGGAAAGCTGTAGGAGCCTGCACGTACTGGCCGGGCAAGTTCACTTCAACCCTTCCCGCGTCAACAGCATACGCCACGACACCGTACACGCGGTTGATTGCGTCGGCGATTCTCTGTGCTGTGGTGAAGTCCGGCTGACGGAGAAGCAACGCTACCTGACCCCCCATCGTGAAATCTGCCGGGACTTCGCGCTCAACGATTGCCCCGCCTGGGACTCTTCCTGCTGTGGGGACGTTCTGGGTGCGTGAAGCGGCCGCTCCTTGTGCCGAGCTTCCTCCGACTATCACCGGGCCTTGGGCTACAGCGTAGACTTTCCCGTCAGCGGCTCTCAACGGCGACTGTACGAGGACTCCTCCCTGAAGGTTTGACGCGTTGCCCATTGTGTTGACGTTGACATCGATTGTCTGGCCGGGGCGGACGTAAGGGGGAAGGTTTGCGGTGAGTGCTACTACGGCTAGGTTGCGTGTACGTACTGACCTTGCGTCGAGGGTGATGCCGAAATTCCGCATCATGTTCCGCATCATCTGGACGGCCATCGGTGAGTTGTCGCCCGTTCCGTTCAGCCCGGTAACAAGCCCGACTCCCGTGAGCTGGTTTCCTCTTGCGCCTTCTACTTCGGTGATGTCCTTGATTCTTACGTTGGGGCTAACGCGGGAGAAGTCCATATCGCGCAGGTTGACCGCCCCGTATGACGCGCTGACTGTTACAGCGACAATCATAACTGCAAGCAATAATCTCTTCATGTCATGGCCTCCCTAGAACACGGTCTGCAGAATCTGGGTGATTATGCCGGGCTTCTGCGTGCGTGAGATTATGCCGCGGCCTTTCACGGAGATTTCCGCGTTGGCGATAAGTCGGCTGGAAATCTGGTTGTCGCTGTTCACGTCCTGGGGCCTGACGACCCCGACCAGCATCAGCTGAAGCACCTCATCACTCGTCCTGACATCCCTTGTGCCTTCGATGACGAGATTCCCGTTCGGCAGGACTTCCGTAACGAGGCAGGCAAGAGTCGCCGTAGCCGAATGTGTGCGCTCAACGCTTCCGTTTCCTGTCGAGCTGTTCTGCGCTCCCAGGGTCAGCCCGCGTATGAAGTTGAGCAGGCCTGTCCCGTCCGTGACGCTCAGGTTGGCGTTCTTTGTCACTGTCATGTCGGACTCGTCGCTCGCGTCTGTGCGCTCGTCAACAAGAACAGTAACGATGTCGCCGACTTTTCCGGGCCGCGCGTCCGCGAACCAGTTAGCCCTGTCGTCCCACAATGACCCCCCGAATGATGCCGCCGGGAATATCATCACCATCAACAACACGCATAGTATCTTCTTCATTCTGTACTCACCTCAACTGTATTCTCATCGATGATTCTTGCCCTAAAAGTTGCCCGCCTGTCATCAGCCCTGCGAACCTTGACCCAATCACCCGGCCTGCCGTCCTCCATCAATACCCCGTCAGTTGTAGCCGATACACCGTTGAACCTCGCTATGATTTTGACCTGCCGCCCGCGCTTGATGACCTGTGAGCTTGTGAGATACCTGAACTCCAACGCCTCGCCCTGCTTGATGTTCCTGTTTGCCGTGAAGCCTGAGACTTCCGCCGGGGATGAAGGGTAGACTCCCGCCCTCGTGATCTTCATCGGACGGGTGAAAAGTGCCTGCGGGTTAATCCTGTCTCCGCGCTTGATGTTCCTTGCGGCTACAAGCACATTCTGCGTCCACGTCAGACGGACATTCAGCGGCCTCACTCTCCCGGATGAATCCTGAAATCTTAGAGTTGCCCCTGACGTTCCGGGAATCAGGGTAGTAGGGTCAACAAGTCTTCCTTCCGGGACTGGAGAAGACGCGCTGATTTCGAGTCCTCCTGTCCACCCGGCCATGTTCTTTAGAGTCGGCACAAGGTCATTCACTGAGCGTTCATTACGGGGTGAAGGGTCTGTGAAATTGCCCTCATAGTCAGGCGGCTCAATGCGTGATGAAAGCGGCATCCTGATTTCTAGCCTCACGCCGCTTACGTCCGATGCCTCGACTGCCCTCATGACTTCCCGGCGTTCGAGGGTCTGGCCGTCTGTCCACACTTGAACGTTCGCCAAAATGTCGCGTGTACGTTTCATGCCTCCTGTGATTTTTGCGACTTCTCCGAGCCGTATTGTTCCCTTGCTGGTGTAGATTACTGCGGGGATTTCGAGGATTACCGGGCCTGACTGAGCGGAATACGCCGGGCAAGCCGCCATCACAGTAACAAAAAGCAGAAGCCATAACAGCCCCTGCCTGCAATGTTCCTTCATCATGAGCCTGCTACCTCTTGAGGCCGTTGGCGATTCTCAGAAGGTCATCCGCTGTCTGTATACCCTTAGAGTTTGCCTCGTAGGCTCTCTGCGCAACTATCATCTCCACCATTTCTTCGACAACTTGGACGTTGGACATCTCGATGACGTTTTGGCGGACTTGGGGCATTCCGTCTTCACCGGGTGCTCCTGTGATGGGCTGGCCGCTGGCGGGTGTCTCAACAAACAATCTGTCTCCCACTGCGCGGAGTCCTGTGGGATTCACGAAACGTGCAAGCTCTATCTGTCCGAGTTCCTGAAGCTCCGTGCTGTCAGCCGTCCTGACTGTCACGACCCCCGTCGGCGAAAGCTGGATGTCCTGCGCGTTGTCCGGGACTGTGATGCCGGGCTCAAGAAGATAGCCGTCCTCGTTCACTATCTGCCCCTGGTCGTCAATCTGCCATGAACCGCCGCGGGTGTAGCCTATGTTGCCGTTGCCCATGTTGACCTGAAAGAACGCGTTATCCTCCACGATTACCCAGTCTAATGCGCCGTCCGTGATCTGGAAGTTCCCCTGCACCATGAAGCTCGGTGTTGCCGCTACCCTGGTTCCCAGCCCCACCTGAACCCCGGTAGGCACTACGCTTCCTCCCTCGATGGGTGCGCCGGGCTCCCGGTAAATCTGGTACATGAGATCCTCGAAGTCAGCGCGGCGTTTCTTGTAGCCCTGTGTGTTGACGTTGGCCAAGTTATGCGTTACCACGTCAAGGTGAGTCTGCTGGGCTATCATTCCTGATGCGCTCGTCCACAATGAACGTAACATGATTAATCCCCCTTATTTGTGCTGTGATTATTCCTCTCTAGCCACTAGTCGCTAATCACTAGTTACTAGCCTTTATCCTCTGCTGAATGATGTGATTAGTTTGCTGGTCTGCTCGTCGTGGGTCATGAGTGCCTTAGATGCCCCCTCATAGATTCTCTGCGCCTCAATCATGCGTGCCATCTCCGTAACAACTTCGACATTGCTGGCCTCAAGCATCCCGGACCAGATTTTGACGTTGGCGGCTTCTATGTCTTCAGGCTGGCCTGACTGATCCGTAGGCGTGAGAAGGTTATTGCCGTTTTGGCGCAGGTATGTGGGACGCTCAAAGTTGAACAGTGCGATGCGTCCTATAACCTCGGTCTGATCTTCCCTTGTCACTATGACCTGCCCGGAGCGGTTTATCTGGATACTGCGGGCGTTGTTGCCGACATTGAGCGCACCGCCCTCGCCCTGAAGGATAAGGCCGTTGGGGTTGACGATGTTGCCGCTGCCGTCAAGGGTGAAATTCCCGGCGCGCGTGTAATACCTGTTGTCGTTCTCGTCAGCGACCGCGAAGAAACCCTGCCCGTCAATCGCAATGTCCAGCGGGTTCTCGCTCGTCTTCACGACTCCGGGGAACGTGTCCATAACGTCCTCTGAGAATATGGCCGCAAGTGCTACTGACCCGATGACTTCACGGCCCTTGAACGGCATATCAGCGGGCAATACTGTTGTGATTTTGGTCTCGCCGTCCTCGCTTATCTTCTCGATTCTGTCAAGCAATGCCGAGAAATCCGCAGTCGCTGAAATCCTGCGCTTGTAGCCGGGCGTGTCTACGTTGGCCAAGTTGTTGGTGATTACGTCAAGGTGAGTCTCCTGAACAAGCATTCCCGACGCGGCTTCATATATTCCTCTGTGCATGTGATAAATTCCTCCTTTCCTAGTAGCGTTTTCTTGATGAGCGTTTGAGGTTGACCAGCATTGTTGATTTGCCCGTGCCTTTGAGCCTGTCCATTTCGGCGAGGGCTTTTCCCGTTCCGAGTGCTACAGACTCCATAGGGTTTTCTGCGGTGAAACAGTTGATGCCCGTCTGCTGTGCCACGAGTTCGGGCAGACCGTGAAGCAATGCCCCGCCCCCCGTAAGCACAATCCCTCTGTCGATTATGTCGGCGGACAATTCCGGGGGGGTTAGCTCAAGGACATTCCTTATCCCGTCAACAAGAGTCTGAATCATTTCACCGATGGCCATGTTGACGGCTGAACTAGTTACCTCGATTTGACGCGGGAGACCCTGCACCAAGTCCCGGCCCTTCACTATCATGCGCTGATCCTGCTCGAGGGGGACGCATGTGCCTATCATGATTTTCAGGTTCTCGGCTGTCTGGTCGCCTATCGCTAGGTTGTACTGGCGGCGCAAATACCTCATTATCCCCTCGTCGAACTTGTCGCCCCCAAGCCTGAGAGACTTAGACACAACGACTCCCCCCAGAGAAATCACAGCAATATCCGTTGTGCCTCCTCCTATGTCAACAATCATCTTGCCCCTTGCTTCCTCGACGTTGAGATTAGCACCGATTGCCGCGGCCATAGGCTCCTCAATCAGGTATGCTTCACGCGCCCCAACCTCAAGAGCCGCCTCAAGGACTGCCCTTCTCTCTACGTCAGTTGCCCCTGATGGTACGCATATCATCGCCCTGTTGCGGAAGAATTTCTGCGTCCCCTTCGTGATACGCCTCATGAAGTGCTGCAACATTGCTTCAGTCATAGCATAATTCGCGATTACACCATCACGCAGCGGCCTTACAGACGTAATGCTTCCCGGTGTTCTGCCTACCATGCTTTTAGCGTCATAGCCTACAGCGAGGATTTCCCCTGAGTCCTGGTCAACCGCAACTACAGACGGCTCACGCAACACAACACCGTGATGCTTCTCGTAAATCAGCACAGTAGCTGTCCCTAAATCTATACCTATATCAGTTCCGAACAAATTTCTTCACCCCTGCAAGTAACATCATCATCAACGCTGTTATCCCCATCCCGGAATCACAGCCGCTCTTTGTCTCGCTCTCTGTTGAAGGCCGGGCTGTACCCTGCTTCCAGATTGCGCAGTCAGAATTAAGCTCAATGTCGCCTATACTCGTGTCAATGTAGCCCTTTATCCTGACTTTCCCGGCATTCTCTGAATTGAACGTTACCTGATATGTCAGGCCGTCATCTGTTACAGCCGGAAGAGTGAAAGGCTCGCTTAATGTCGGCTCAAGCTCAGGGTAAACGATAGGGATTCTGATTCCGTTGGGGAGATTGTCATCCCAGATTTTCACGTCCAAGCCGGATTTGTCGAGAGCGTAAACACGAAGGCCTATGTCATACCCTGTGAGGCAGTCAAGATTTTCGTCAGCATCACGGCGGTTCATCACAGTAACCGTGTCATTGCTCAGGATTTCAGCAACGTCATCACTGAGTTCTGAGACCTCGCGCTTTGTCAGCTCCATGTTCCCGGTGAGTCCGAGACTGATGCGCACAAAACTCTTCTCCACAAACCCGGTGCCGTAAATGTTCCATGTCCCGGAAAGCTCCCAGCCTTCAGCACGGAACGCGCCCATCATCATCAGGAGAAGCAGTGCCCTCTTCATGGCCGCCCCCTGTTTATCATAGAGGCCAAATACCCCGCTCCGAATCCGTTATCGATGTTGACGACAGACACACCTGACGCGCAAGAGTTCAGCATAGCAAGAAGCGCGCTTACCCCCCCGAATGACGCGCCATAACCCACGCTTGTAGGCACGGCGACAACGGGACAATCCGCGAGGCCTCCGAGAACGCTGGCTAAAGCTCCCTCCATCCCTGCGGCGGCGACAATAACACTTGCGCTCATTATGTCGTCAACGTGGGACAAGACACGGTGCAGCCCGGCAACTCCCACATCATAGAGACGTTTCACTTTGTTGCCGAGAAATTCCGCCGTCAATGCCGCTTCTTCTGCCACTGGAATATCGCTTGTCCCTCCCGTAGCAACAAGAATGAAACTCTCACCTTCAGGCTGCGGGATTTGGCCGTAAACAGCGCACTTTGCATCCGGGCGGTAATCGACATTGCAGCCCAAGCGTTGGAGTTCGTCTGCTTTGTCCTGACTTAGGCGGGTAATGAGTATGTTCTTCTGGCCGTGTGATGACATTGCGCCGATTATGCCTGCGATTTGGGACGGAGTTTTTCCCGCGCCGTATATGACTTCTGAGACTCCTTTGCGGATTTTGCGGTGAAGGTCGATTTTCGCGTAGCCTATATCCTCGAAGGGCTGTTCTCTGAGTCTAAGGTATGCGTCATCTACTGTGATATTATGCTCGTGAAGGTCGTGGAGTATGTGCTTGATGTCAGTCAAGAAAATCTCACCTCGACGAAATGATAGCACACGCAAGGGGCTTAATACACCGCGCCAAAATTCGACTCCTCCTGGTCAACCCTCTCACGGTAAAATATGACCTGCCTGACGACCGCCATAGACGGCCCGTGACGCAGCTTTTCCTTCATCTCATTGACCATTTCCGGCAGCCCCTGCACCACGACTTCGACTCTTCCGTCGTCCAAGTTCTCAACATTCCCGGTCAGTCCGAGCCTTTCAGCCTGTTCGCAAGCCCAGTACCTGAAGCCGACGTGCTGGACTCTCCCGGAGATTAACGCCCTTACGCGGATATAGCTGCTCTTGTCGTCGTAGTAACTCATTCCCATACCCCCAATGATGAAAGCTGACGTGTAACCTGCCCTGCCCAGTCTTTGTTCGCGCGTGGATTGGCGGGGCTTGGGTGAAGTATCCTGATGATGTCAGGGCGGCCGTAAGCCAGCGAGTACTGGAGTGATGACTTCGCCCGCTGGAATGCGAATGTCCCGATGCCTATAACGTAGTCAGGCCTGAGAATCTCGACCGCTTCAATCAGCGCGTCATCACAGAGCCTGCACAGTTCATCGCGTTCTGGAGGATTGAGCTTGTCGGGGGTAAGGTTGCGGATGCTTCCTGCGTCAGTCCTGCCCAAGAAGAGAAGAGGGCAATAGTTGAGGACGAAATGAGACGCGAAGAAGTTATCAGCCTTGCCGAATTTTTCCCGGAAGAGTCCCCATAATCTTTTGCCGCTGACCTCAGACCTTCCGCAGTCAAGGCCGTGAACGGGGTATGAGACGTGAGTATCTTGCGGGGTGAAAACGCGTATTGATGTTATGCCGAGAAATTCGCGGACTGAATTGACCTCGCCGAAGGGGATTCCTGTCTGAGCCATTCCCCAAGGGCCAGGATTGATTCCGACAAAGACAACGCGCTTCCTTCCCTCCGAGAATTTCGCGTACTGCCTGAAACCGTCCCAAGCATAGCTGAGAGGGTTATAGACGAACTCGGCAGGGTATGAAAAGCTGAGCCTGCCCACGTCATCACAAAGACGCTGGTAAATTCTGAGTATGTGCAAAGTGTTCATGATGGGTATATTTTACACGCGGGACAAAAAAATTCCCGGCATATTTCATCTGGGAATCCCTGTTCCTGCCTAGCTAGTCTATTGCCGGAGCCTCAGCACTGATTTAGTTTGTGGTGTAGCGGCTGCCCTTCCTGTTTATCCTGAACACGTCCCAGTAAGCCCCGGCTGAATCATCATCAGGGGGCGAGTATTTCCTGAGGAGGCTTCCTTTGTAGTAGAGCCAGACTTTCGGCTTCGCCCCGTTCCAGCCGGCATCATCACCGCCAGACGGATTCCAGTGGACATAGAACCTGTATTCCGTCGAGGCAAAATGAGTGAACGATATGAACCTTGTCCTTCCGCTGTCAGATGAGGAATAGAGTCCTGACTCCCTTCCGTTGGGCGCGTATGTCTGTGTTGAGGACGGGCTTATCTCCTGCTGTGAGCTGCCGGAGTACTTTATCAGCATGTGGGGGTCGAGGAATGACTTTGTGCTGACAAGGTAGAGGGCATATTTCGTGCTGGCTGTGCTGTGGAGAGTCCTGAAGATGTTTCTCGTTGTCCCGGTTCCGGGGGGGACGGTGACCTTGAAGCTGTGGGAGTCGAACCCGGTCTTGTAGGCGTACACTGTATAGTACCCTGAGCCGAGGCCGCTGAACGTGTACTTTCCTGACGACGCGGACGAAGGCGGCCGTGATATGTCGGAATAATCGTTCTTTACGCTGACGCTCGCGCCGCTCACATACTTTCCGCCCGTGTCAGTGAGATACACATCGAGAGTCCCTGTGCCCGTCTTCACCAGCTCAACGTCAAGCCTGGCTTCCTTTTCCGCCGGGACATATACCCTTGTCCTGTTAGGCCTGTAGTTCCCGGAATATGGATTGACCGTTACGGTGTAATTGCCCGGGTCTGCGCTGACGGTGAAATTGCCTTTGGAGTCCATCATCGCGCTGAACTCAAGAAGCCCTGAGCTTCCCACAAGGCTGACCATTACGCTGCCAGGCACAACTGTTCCGTCGTCCCAGTCCTCAATGCCGCCCTTCAGAGTGCCCTGTGCCTCAGTTATGCCGAGACTGTCAAACGCTTTCCTTATCGTGATGATTTTCGTCTCAGCAAGCCTCATCTGACGCGCCGCCCTGATCACATTCCTCCTGACTGTGTGGAAGTTAGACGTGCTGTCTAGCCCCAGGTTTAGGGACTTGTACCAGACCCTTCCGAGCTCGTGCCATGTGAGAGCCTGAGATGTTGACCGCCCGATTTTTGATGCCCCGTCCTGATGCATGAGGTAAGCCGCGTGAGTAACAAGCCTGCAATAAGTGTGGCAGCCGTTGCCGTCGTTGCCGTAATATTGGGCGGGAACAGTCCTGTAATGTTCGTAGAGCTCATCAACCGTCTTTATCCCGGCGAGCCCGAAGCTGCTGTCTGCCCCGTCAGAGAGGCTCTTCACGGAAATATCTTCTCTTGCGTCGCGGAGGCAGGTCTTCTTGTCGATGAAGTACGTTATGCCTGTCTCGGGGTCGCTGTCACTGTTGCGTTCCGGTAGGGTATTCCGCCCGTAACATAGTAGAGCACCGCATGGCCCGTTTCGTGCGCGAGAGTGTCGAGGCCTATTGCCCGTGTGTGGTCATACAGCGATGAGTTGCCGATGTCGCCGACGCTTATAGTCTCGCTGCCGGAGCTCCAGCAGGCATTGTCCGACATGTCAGAAGCGTGTGTCACGAGGTTCACTGTCATTCCTTTTCCGTCAAGGGAGTCCCTGCCGAAGGTGTCCTTCCACCATTTTATGACCGTCCTCATGGTCGTGTACGCTGAAATCTGGTGCTGATCTGTCCACGAGTCAAGATAGCCCCATGCGCTTCTGGGAATATTGCTGTCGCTCTTGCTGCCTGAATATATGATCACTTCCGGCAAGTCTCCTGTTCCGCTGTCCCTCATGTACTTTGTGTAGTTTTTGCCTTGCACCGTAACGGGGAAAGTTGGGTAGTTTCTCAGCTCATCACGCCCGTAATTGTAGGTGGTCCACGTGCATGTGTTGGAGAAGGCCATTAGCACGGACAAGTCATTCGCGCTGACTATGACGGTCTCGTCGATGCCCGGGTCTGAGACTTTCACGGCGTAAGCCGGGACAGGATTCGACTCGTAACCGTCCAGCGAGTAGATGATTTTCCGGGCCTCTGACGCAAGGTTGAGCTGAGGAAGTCCGAGTCCCCTGAAGCGTTCGCTGAGACCATGAACGTCCTTCCGTAAACATCAAGAGGCTCCCCCGCCACGCTGTAAACCTGCCGGAACGAGTACTGCGAGCCGTATTCATCCTGCGCTACATTCAGGGGTAATGCCTCCGCGTAAGGGTCAGCGATTCCCAGAGCGTCATGAATCCCGTAAGCGGCATCAAGAGCGTCGTCGGCATTTGTGATTGTGAGCTCCGAAAATTTCCCGTCAACATGCCTGACCTGCCCGCCGTCGCCAGCGTACACAATGCTGAAGGCATCATTGCTCTCGTTCATGGCCTCTATTATCTCGGCGGTGAAAGGGTCTTCATCCGCGCTTGCCCTGACGCTTGAGACTGTCCGGGCTCTGGCTTTTATGACCCTGAGCTTGAACTCTTTGCTTGCTGACCTGCCGCCGCCTGTTACTGTCGCGGTAAGTTTCACGGCGGAGTCGCTCCCTGAAGGCCTGGTTACATTCCCTGTGCCTGAGACGTATTTTGACCTTGCGGACGGACTCGCCTTCAGGGATTGCCCCGCACACGCAGCCGTCCTATGACTGTCATCTGTAACACGGCCGTATTTCGTGACGACAGAAGAATGCCCCTCATGTCTTCTTGCGGCTGATACTGTGAGTGTTACTTGTTCCTGTGCTTCCATCTCCTAAGCCTCGTGAAAAGTGCCGGGAAATTCCTCTCAACATAACGCCGAAGCCTTGTCTTCATTCTCCTGCACAGCCCCTTCACCGCCTTCACCAGCCTGTAGCTTATCGGGAAATTGCGCTCCCATGTCCCATTGAAGCTCCTGTAGTGCTCTGTCTTGTGCCTCGCGATGCCCTCCTGGAACTCGACTGCGTGCTCAAAGAAGCCGGCTCTTTCCGGGTAATGCCTGCGTATGATTGCGCGTATGTCGTCCAGGTCCTGGGGCAGCATCGGTGTCGCGCAAGGGAAGACTCTCTTGTCGAACACCCCGGGAAGTGCCATCCACGGACAAAGCAGGCTATCAAACAGTCCGCCAGAATACTTCACTGTGTCTTCAGTGATATGGAACGCCCCAATGTTGGAGAAGTGGGGGATGTAGCCTTCGTCAGGAGCTGGCATGATACGGCAGTCAGTCGCGACATGGCCGTAAAGGTAGCGGCAGGCAAGATCGTCCTCACGCCCGGGCAGGTAAGGCAACGACACGTCATGAAGCACGCACCATGAGCCGGCCTTCATGTAAGGCAGGACGCAGAGGAAGTTCAGGGTCTCCCATGGGTGGATGTGGGCAGTGTCGAGAACAAGAAGGTCAATGTCGCCCCCTACGCGCTCAATGTAGCGGGATATGTCGCCGCCACTGTATATCGTCCACTTGCCTTTGAGGTGCGGGAACTCTTCATCGACTAGCCAGCCTGAGAGCCTTTCTGTTTGTCCGCCGTAATACTTCTCGCAGTAGTCCGCTGAGATGAGCTGTGAGTTGGGAAGGTCGCGTATTGCGTTGAGGATGATGGATGAGCCGCCTCCGCTTGCGACTCCGACTTCGAGGATTTTCGCGGGCTTGAGGAAGCGCACAATGCCGTTGAGGAAGTAGCGTTCATTTCGCGACATCTCGGAGTAACTCGCAACCTTGCTGTAGATTTCATCGAGGTATTCGTGTTCGCAGTCCTCAAATTTTACGCGGGCATAGTTCGTCCTGAGTCCTGAGTCCATTATTATTTGGGCCATTCCGATTTTGTCAACCGCCTTTCTTCGTGATAAAAATTCCCCCCGCCAATCACGACGAGGGGAAAATGTTCCGTTGCTGTCCTGCTACTTCCACAGCTCCCAAGCTGACTGGTCAGTGTGTAGCAGGTGATGAGCCTTTTCTCCGCCCGGCTCACCGAGATACTCCTTGTAGCACTGGACGATTGAGGGGTTCTCGTGGGAGAAGCGGAGGGTCATCTTCCTGTCCATGTCGAGAAGAATCTTGCCCCTGTCCTGTCCGAGTTCCTGGCCTTCCTCGATGGGCTGACCGCCGCCTCCAGCGCACCCGGTCGGGCAGGCCATGCACTCGATGAAGTCATACTGAACTTTGCCGCTCTTCACGTCTTCGCATATCTTGCGGATGTTCCCCAGTCCGTGGGCGACTCCAATCCTCAGCTTCCTTCCGGCAATCTCGAACTCTGTCTCCTTGATGCCGTCATAGTCGCGAACATAGCGGAATGCGTTCGCGTCCGGGTTCTTGCCCGTAACAAGATAGTATGCGCTCCTGAGTGCCGCCTCCATGACTCCGCCGGTCGTCCCGAAGATATGACCCGCACCCGAAGCAGTCCCAAGAGGAGCGTCAAATTCCCCGTCAGCAAGACTCTTCACGTCAATACCTTCCGACCGAATCAGCCTGTCCAGCTCGCGAACCGTCAGCACAACGTCAATGTCCCTCGCGCCCGACGCGTTCATCGACTCAACGTCGCACTCGTACTTCTTGGCGGTGCAGGGCATGAATGACACGTGATATATCTTGTCGGCCTCGACTCCGAGAATCTGCGCGTACCACGTCTTGATGATTGCGCCGAACATCTGCTGGGGTGATTTTGCTGACGACAGGTTAGGCACAAGCTCCGGGAACTCCATCTTGATGAATCTCACCCAGCCCGGACAGCATGACGTGAACATCGGGAACTTCTCAGATTTCCCTGCCGCAACGTTCTTGAGTTTCTGGACGAACTCGCTTCCTTCCTCCATGATTGTGAGGTCGGCGGAAAAATCCGTGTCGAAAACGTAGTTGAACCCGACAGCCCTCAACGCAGACGCGAGCCTTTCAGCTGTGGCTTCCTCGTGAGTGAGTCCTAACTGCTCGCCCCATGACGTTCTGACAGCAGGAGCAACCGACGCAATCATGATCTTGTCGCCGGCCGCAAAAGCATCACGCACCTTCTGTGTGTCATCACGTTCAACCAACGCACCGACCGGGCAATGTGTGATGCACTGTCCGCAGATTGTACAGTGTACTTCGGGGTCTGTGATTTCATGGCCGCCTGTTACTCCGACTGTTGTCCTTGAGCCTGACTTGGCGATGTCCCACACGTTCATCTGCTGGACTTTCTCGCAGATCTGAACACAGCGCATACACTTTATGCACTTGTCATCGTTCCTGATGAGCGGAAAATCACTGTTCCACCTGAACGCCGCAATATCCTCGTGGTAAGGGAAGGTGTTAATGCCGAGGTCGTTTGCTGTCCTCTGAAGCTCGCAGTTCCCGGAGCGCACGCACTCAGGGCATCTCGCGTTGTGCTGTGAGAGGATTAACTCAACGTTGACCCTTCTGGCCTGGCGGACTTTCGGGGATTTGGTGATAATCTTCATGCCTTCCTGTACGATTGTGTTGCAGGAGGACACGAGCCTGTCCTGCCCCTCGATTTCGACGACGCAGACACGGCACGCTCCGATTTCGTTCACCTTCTTGAGGTAGCACAAATGCGGAATGGTTATGTGGTTGAGTTTTGCGGCCTCAAGTATCGTTGTGTTTTCGGGTACTTGTATCGCCTTGCCGTTGATTGTCGCGTTTACCATTTCACTTCACGCCCCTCTCTGAATTTTCCGAAGCCGTAGTAGTCGCAACGCAGGCACCTGTTCGACTCCTGCTCCATTTCCTCCTGTGTCATTCCCTTTTCGACCAGCTCGAAATCGTGAATCCTCTGGTCAATCGGACGCTCGCGCATCTTCACACGTCCGCAGGCAGGCCTGTTGTGTGGCACCGGGTCAGGAATCTCAACAGGAAGCGTGATAGGATGGTGGAAGCCGAGGTACTCATCGATGTTGGCGGCGGCAACTTTTCCTGCGGCGATTGCGCGGATGACGGTGGCCGGGCCTGACACGCAGTCGCCCCCGGAGAACACGCCCTCCATCTTGTCGCCCTTGACCTGCTCGCTGTCGAACGCCTCAATGCATCCCCACTTCACGGCGATACCTGACTGCTCAAAGTTGTAGCTGTCGATGCCCTGGCCGATTGCGACAACGATAACGTCCGCCTCAATCCTGATAGGCTCGGCTGAAGCGTCTTTCGGAGCGGGGCGGCCTCCCTTGATGTTGGAGATCATCTGCTGCTTAACCCAGAGGGCTTTTGCTTTCCCGTCATCACCGACTTCAACCTTAAGCGGCGCAGCAAGCTCCAGAATCTCGCACCCTTCAACCTCCGTAGCCTCGACTTCCTCAGCCAGCGCTGTCATGTCATCCTTGCGCCTTCTGTAAGCGAGGGTAACCTTGTCCGCGTTGAGCCTGAGTGATGACCTTGCGCAGTCCATAGCGACATTTCCGCCGCCCACAACGACAACCTTCTTGCCCGTGAAGTTCGGGAAGTCCTCATCGCCGATTCTGCGGAGGAGTTCTACTGCTGACATGACTCCCTTTGCGTCCTCGCCGGGAATCTTGAGGGTCTTGTCCGTGTGCGCTCCGATTGCGATATAAACCGCGTCAAACTGCTCGCGCAACTTCGACAGCGGGAAGTCCGGGCCTCCTACTGATACTTCCTTGTGTACTTTGATGTCTCCAGCCGTGAGCAATGTCTCGATTTCCTCGTGGAGAACCTCACGCGGGAGTCTATATGACGGGATTCCGTAACGCAGCATTCCGCCGAGCCTCTTTCTCTGCTCGAAGATCTCCACGCTGTGGCCCATCATTCCGAGATAGTAGGCCGCTGAAATTCCGCTTGGGCCTCCTCCGATTATGGCTACCTTCTTGCCCGTAGCGGGGGCTGCCTTCTCGCCCTCACGGTATACCGGGACATGTCCGGCGTGGTCAATAGCGTAGAGCTTGAGGCCTCTGATGTTGATTGCGTCGTCGACCATTCTCCTGCGGCATTTGTTCTCGCAGGGATGCTCGCAGACCATAGCGCAGACTGACGGGAACGGGTTGTCCTTGCGGATGAGCCTGACAGCATCGGCATAACGTCCGGCGTTCACGAGTGCGATATAGCCGGGTATGTCGACGTGGGCGGGGCATAACGTAACGCACGGTACGGCTCTGAATCCCTCTGAAGCGCACTGATGGCCTTTCGCGTGTGCGACGTAATCATCACGGAATCCCTTCACGCCCTTCAAGACCATGTTGGCGGCCTCGTAGCCTATTGCGCAGTCGGCAGATGTGGAGATTGTCTCGGCTGTCTTCTCGATGGTCTCGACGGTCTTCATGTTGCCTTTTCCGTCAATGAGGTCGTCGATGAGGCGTTCGAGCTGTGGGAGACCTACGCGGCAGGGTACACACTTTCCGCAGGTCTGGGCGGCGCAGACTTTGATGTAGCTGCTGGCAATGTCAAGCGGACAGACATCGGGCGGCGCGCCTGTGATTCTCCGTTCGAGATCCTTGTGAAGCGACTCAACGGCGGCCTGAGCTTTTGTCTCATTCGTAATGCTAAGTCGACTCAATATAGATTCACTCCCTCGTTGATTTCTGTGGAAAAAATTTTACCCCTTGGATGCGACAATTATACTATTGATTCCTGTTACAAACATGAGAGATTACGGCAAAAAAAGCAGGGCAAGGAAACTTTCTCCCTGTCCTGTCGTGTCATGTTGAGTGTTGCGTCCTAGTACAGGCCTTGTGAGCTTGGCAACGACCGAAGAGGCATCCTTGAGTCGCTGGCCGTGATTATGTCCGAGTCCGTGAAGCCTATCACTTCAGCTTCCGGGGCTGTGTACTCTTTCTTTGCGTCCATCATGTTCACCCCCTCAGTCCTTGTATTCGTCAGGCCGGTTGTTCCTGTAGGTCATGTTAGCGTCCCAGTAACGATAGATTGCTGTTACCGCCCGCTTCATGGCCTGGTCGCTGTCGTGAATTGCGGATTGAACGTAGGACATGGCCGACACCTCAACGTTAAAGCTGACATCCCCGGTAACAACCGTGAACGTGTGCTTGTCCGCGAGCCTGTGCGCTGAAATGTTGCTGACACGTGCAACGTACTTGCCGCTCTCAAGGCTGGCCTCCGTGCTCTTCCCGTCAACAGACACAGAGACGCTCCCGGTGTAATCGCTCTTGGGAGTCAGGCAGACTTCCAGCGTTGTGGCCGCGTCAAGAACGAGCGTGTAGTTCACCTTCTCAATCCCGGAATCGTCAGGGATCGTGTAGCTTATGGCATCACTTGCTGTGTCATTGCTCACCGTGTTGAAGTCCGTGCTGTCGAAATCGTTGGCCGCCTCAATCTTCGCGTGTTTGACTCCGATTGTCCAGCCGTTGTAGTCCGCAAGAACAGGCTGTACGTAGCTTCCGTAATCCTTGATGCTAGCGGCGAGTTCCCTCGTGTCCTCAGAAATAGTCTCGTCGCTCATAATGTCATCAAGGTACGTTACCGCCGTGTATGTGTGCTGAACTGTCTGACCGTCGCCGTAATTGAGCGTGGCTGTGATCTTGTCCGCCATCTGCACGGAGCTGAAGTAGCAGTTGTAGCCGTAGAGTGTGTAGCTGTTCTGCGTGATGGTCTCGGCGTATTTCTGCCCCTGCTCGTTCACTGAGGTGTCCCCGCTAACGCTGAAGTCAACCGTGCAGTCTTCCGGCGAATACGCGTCAGGAATGTACACGTAGAACATCATGTTGAGCTGTCCGCTTAGTATGAGCTGGTGCAGCGCGAATTGCGGCGCGTCTTCATCATCTGGGATCCAGCCGGATTTTGTCCACGTTGCTGTGTACGAGCGGTTTCCTGTTGAGCCTGTCTTGACTGTTACGGTCGTTGTGGCCTCGGTGAGGTCTGTCCCTGTCCAGCCTGAGAACGTGAAACCCTTGCGCGTGGGATTGTTTAGGGTGAAGTCTGCTGACTCTATGGTGTAAGTTGCGGGGTTGTTCTGACCGTCAGCAAGAGAACCGTCAGCAAGGTCATAAGTGATTGTGTACACTGCGGCCGTCCACTGGGCATAGAGCGTTACAGTTCCTTTGTCCTGTGATGTGAGGCCTGAGACTTCCTCGCCGTCAGTGTAGCTTGAGCCGCTTCCGTCCTTCTTTGTGTTCCAGCCCGCGAACTCATAGCCTGTTATCGGCGTGTAGGTGTTCGTGAGGAGGGCAGTTGCCACATCATAGGAGAGTCCCTGACTCCTCGTGTAACCTGTGCCGTTGTTCGCGTCAAACGTTACTGTGTAGGTGTTGGCTGTCCACGTGGCTGTGTAATCGCGGCTTCCTGTTGACCCGGCCGGGATTGTTACATCCGTGCTGACTGAAGTTAAGCCCGTTCCTGTCCACCCGGCGAAGTTGTAGCCTGTACGTGTCGGATTCGTCAGCTTGAATGTTGCTGTCTCAACGGTGTAGCTTGCCGGGTTGCCCGGGTCTGTTACGTCATTGCTGCCGAGGTCGTAACTTATCGGGTAAGAGACAACCTGCCACGTTGCTTTGTAATCACGGTTGCCTGTCGATCCTTTCGCGATTGTTACAGTTGCTACCGCCGCATCAAGGCTCGTCCCCGTCCACCCGGCAAAGTCATACCCTGTACGCACCGGGTTGTTCAGCGTGAATGTTTCGGTGTTGACATCGTAGCTTGTGGGGTTGGTCTGGCCGTCGGGCAAATCACCGCTGGCGAGGTCATACGATATTGTGTAGGTTTCCGCCGTGAACACCGCGCTTATTGTTACGTTTGACGGGTTGGACGGCATCTCAAGCGTGTACGTATCAGCCGATTCTGTCGACATGAGTATTCCTACGTCAGCAGAGTAATTCGACGCTCCGTAACCAGTCTCGGAAGTAATCCCGCCTGTGATTGTCAGGATGAGAATATCGCTTGCGCCCGCGTAAACCGTCCCGTCATGAGCGAGTCCCTTCGTGCTTTCGTCAGCAAGAGCAACTGTTATCCCTGTGTCCGCGCTCACCGTGAAGCCCTGCTTGCCCTGGCTGGTGTAGTTCTCGTTGTCGAAGGCCATGGTGTAGTAGCTGTTGGTGATTGTGCCTCCGCCGTAGGAGAATGAGTAGCTGAAGTCAGGATTGCTTGTGATTTCAGCGGGTGCGAACAGAGAGTCCGTGATTTTTGTCGTCGTTCTGTTTCCTCTGTCTCCTACGAAGCCGCCCCATGTGTCTGTTTTCTCGCCTAGAATCTTTCCGCTGAACACACAACCCTCAACCGTGAGAGTCGTGCTTGCCGACTGTTCCGCGACAAACCCGCCGTGAGATCCTTCACCGTCAACCGAGCTGTCAATTGTTGCGCTGACGTTGCAGTTCTCGATTGTAGTTGTGCCTTTTGACTGGCCGATTAACCCGGCGGCATGTGGTGCGCTCGTCCTGATAGTTCCGGCGACGTTGAAGTTCTTGATTGTTGCCGTGCTTGACGTTGAACGGAACGGGGCTGTGTACTCTGTGCTTGAGTCGAAGCTGACCGTCAGAGTGTGGCCTTGTCCGTCGAATGTCCCGGAGAAGTCGCCGCTAAGGATGGTTGTTACCGGGCTGGTTTCCGTGCCTATGTCTGCGCTGAGTCTCAGGAACTTTCCGCTGAAGCTGTTCCACGTTGCTGTGTCCCCAATAGCCCTAGCGAGCAATTCCCAGCCGTCCGAGCCGCTGATGATGTAGGGCTTCTCCTGTGAGCCGTCGGGAACGTAGCCGTCAGAATAACCGAAAGCCGCGAGATCCTCCCAGTGAGCGGTATAAGTCCTGTCGCCCGAAGAGCCTGCGGGGATTGTTACTGTGTGGGTCGCAACGTCTATGCTTGTCCCGGTCCATCCTGTGAAGGTGAAGCCGTCCTTTGTTGGGTTGTTCAGCGTGATAGCCCCTGAGTTGAGCGTGTAGGTTGTGGGGTTATCGGCCTCGAATGCCGCGCCCTCGACTCCCGCGTAAGTTATCGTGAAGGCGTGAATGTCCCAGCTTGCAACGTAGCTTCTGTGTCCTGTCGAGCCTTGTGCGATTGTTACGGTCTCTGTTGCCGCGTCAAGGCTTGTCCCTGTCCAGCCGACGAAATCGTAGCCCGTCCGTATTGGGTTGGCCAGCTTGAAGTCATGGGAGTCTACCGTGTAGCTCTCCGGGTTGTCTTCTGAGACTGTGCCGCCTGCAAGGTCATAGCTGATTGTGTAGACGACAATATCCCAGCTTGCGGTGTAATTTCTGTTGCCTGTTGAGCCAGTCGGAATCGTTACGTCCGTGCTGAGTCCGGCATCAATGCTTGTTCCTTCCCAGCCCTTGAACGTGTAACCTGCCCTTGTCGGGTTGTTCAGCGTGAAGGTAGCGGTCGTTACGTCATAGCTTGTTGGGTTGGGAGTGTCTCCTGAGACTCCGCCGTTGAGGTTGTAGGTTATCGTGTATGACACAGTACCCCAGTTCGCGTTGTATGTGCGGTTGCCTGTTGACCCCTTCGCAATAGTTACGGTTGTCTGAGGCGTTGTAGCGTCATTGCTCCCGGTCCATCCTGTGAACGTATAGCCTGCCTTGTCGGGACTCTTGAGCGTGAATGTCGCGGTCGTTACGTCATAGCTTGTTGGGTTGTCAGGCGATGCAGCACCCTCAAGCCCGGTGTAATCGATTGAGTAGACGATGATGTTCCACTGCGCATATAGATTCACGTTGGCTTTGTCTGCTGAGGTGAGATTCACGACTTTCTGCTTATCCTCGTAGCTCGTCCCGCTGCCGTCAGCCTGAGTGTTCCAAGCCGTGAAGCTGTAACCCGTCCTTGTGTAGGCGTTTGGCGTAAGGTCTTGTGAGACATCGTAGCTGAGAATCTGAAACGACATAGTACCCGTGATAGCGTCAGATCCGCCGTTGGAGTTGAAGATTACGGTGTAGGTGTGAGCTGTCCACGTTGCAGAGTACTTGCGGTCGCCTGTTGAGCCTGTGGCGATTGTTACTGTGGCAGTGGCTGACACTGAGTCCCCGCTGACCCAGCCCGCGAATGTGTAGCCTGTTTTTGTCGGGTTAGTCAGAGTGATGTTGTCGGACTCTACTGTGTACGTTGTGGGATTAGCCGAGACAGTTCCGCCGGCGAGGTCGTAACTTATCGTGTACGTGATGAGCTTCCAGTTTGCCGTGTAGCTTCTGTTGCCCGTCGAACCCTTCTCGATTCTTACGTCCTTGCTTGTGCTTACGTCATTGCTTCCCGTCCAGCCCGTGAACGTGTAACCCGTCTTGGTGGGATTGGTCAGGGTGATGGTTGCAGTGTTCACGTCATAGCTTGTCGGGTTGGTGCTTCCCGTTACGTCTCCGCTGTAAGTGATGGTGTACTTGTTGATGTTCCACTGAGCATAGAGAGTAACAACACCCTTATCTTCAGACGTGAGGTTATTGACACTTTGCTTGTCGCTGTAATTACTTCCCTTGTCATCAGACCATTTGTCGAAGCTGTACCCTGTCCGCGTGAAATTGTTATCAGTGAGGGCTTGCGCGGTGTTGTAGGTGAAAGTCTGGTTCGACATAGTGCCAGTTCCGCCGTTAGCGTTGAACACAACAGTGTAGGTGTTGGCTCTGAAGTGCGCTGTGTAGCTCCTGTTGCCTGTTGAGCCCTTCGTGATGGTTACGGTTGTCTGCTTGGTGTTGTCGTCGCTAAGTGTCCAGCCCTCGAACGTGTAGCCTGTCTTGGTTGGATTATCCAGCTTGATGTCAGCGGACTCTACTGTGTAGCTCTTGGGGTTATTCTCCGCACCAGTTGCATCACTGCTTACGGTGTAAGAGATGGTGTACATGATACTCTTCCACTTAGCATAGAGCGTTACAACCCCTTTGTCCGCAGAAGTGAGGTTCTGGACTTTCTGGCCGTTCGTGTAATCCGTCCCGTTTCCGTCATTCTGTGTGTTCCATCCCATGAAGTCATAGCCTGACCGGGTGTAGGAGTTTGCTGTGAGGTCTTGCGAGGCCGCATCATAGGTCAAACTCATATCCCGCATACTGCCTGTTCCCTTATTGGAATCGAACACTACGGAGTAGGTATGCGCCTGCCATGTTGCTGTGTAGTCCCGGCTTCCCGTTGAGCCTGCCGGAATAGTTACGTCCGTGCTTGCTGACGAGAGTCCCGTCCCGGTCCACCCGGTGAATGTGTAGCCTGTCTTCGTTGGAGCTGTCAGGGTGATTGCGTCAGAAGTAACCATGTATGTTGTGGGATTTGGTGTTGCTACTGTTCCGCCGTCTAAGTCATAGCTTATAGCGTAAGTGATGATGTCCCAGCTTGCCTTGTAGTTGCGATTGCCCGTTGACCCATTCGGAATAGTTACGTCCGTGCTTGCTGACGTTATGGCCGTCCCGGTCCACCCGGTGAATGTGTAGCCTGTTTTCGTGGGGTTGGTCAGCTTGATGGACAATGTCGTAACGTCATAGCTTGTAGGGTTGAGCTTGTCTCCTGAGATGCCGCCGTCAAGATTGTAGCTTATCGTGTAGACATCCTTCGAGAAGCCCGCGCTCACAATAACATTCCCCGCAAGAGTCGCGTCTATCGTCAGGGTATATTTGCTGTCATTGCTCGTGAGAGTCCCTGTGCTTACGGTGTAGCCCGTGAACTTGTAGCCAGTCATGGGGGTATTCCCGCCGCTGATTTCGAGGGTTACCGTATCATTTGCGCCCACGTAAATCTTCTTGTCGTACGAGAGTCCGCTCACATTTGCCGCATCAAGCGAGACCGTTATCCCCGCATCAACGCTGAGACCTTCCGGCACTGAGGCATCACCGCTGACGATATAGCCCTGCTTGCCCTGTTCAGTCCCGAACGCCTGCGTGTAGTAGATGTTCGTGAAGGTCGCTGTCCCGGTTCCGCGTGAGAATGTCGCGCTGTTGTAGCTGTTCATGCTGACTTTAGCGGGTGCAAACAACGAGTCCTTGATTGTTGTTGTCCCGGCATTATCTCCCACGAAGCCGCCGCTTGAGTGTGTCGCTCCTCCGAGAAGGCTTCCGTAGAACACATCACTGCTGAGGCTGAGAGTTCCGCCGGACTGTTGCCCCACGAAGCCCCCGTGATACCCTGCGCCGTCAACAGAGCTGTTTATCGTTACGCCGACGCGGCAATTCTCGATTGTGATATTACCGTAAGACTTGCCGACGATACCCGCCGTGTATTTCGCGTTAGTCTTGATTGTGCCTTCGACAGTGAGATTCTTTATGACAGCATCGCCCGAAATCACGCTGAACGGTGCGCTGTAATCCCCGCTTGCCTCGGTGGCATTGTAGCTGATGTATAAGGTATGCCCTTGCCCGTCAAGTGTTCCGCGAAAATCTCCGCTGATGATGGTTGTTATGGGGTCTTGCTCCGAGCCAATATCCGCACTCAGCTTGATGATTTTTCCGCTGAAGTTGTGCCACGTGCCTTCATCCACGATTACATCATTGAGCAACTCCCAACCGTCCGCGCTCACGATAACGTAGGGCTTCCCGCTTGTCCCGTCAGGAGTGTAGCCTGTAGTGTAGCCGAAAGCCGTGAGTGATTTCCAGTTTGCTGTGAAGTACAAATCGCCGCTTGAATTTGCCGGGATTGTGGGATTGTGAATCTTGTCGGGTGAGACAGCACCGTCTTTGCTCACAGTCCAGCCTGTGAAGACCTGGCCATCACATGACGGGTCAGCAATGGTGATCTCCCCGGAGTCGATATTGTAGGTTTTGGGGTTGTTGTTGTTGCTCGCGCCAGTAATGCCGAGATCGTAGCTGATGGTGTAGGGGATGATTTCCCAGTTCGCCCTGAATCTCATGTTGCCCGTTGTGCCTGCGCTGAATGTTACAACGCCGGAAACTGTGGTAGCACCCGACGCGGTATCACTGCTGTAAGTCCAGCTCTTGAACTCGTAGCCATCCAGGTCAGGGGAAGTTACCGTGATTGCGGTCTCCACGTCATAGCTCGTGGGGTTGTTGTTGGTGATGTCCGAGCTGTGAGTGTTGATGTTGATGTCGTAGCTTATCGAATAGACAATCTTCGAGAAGTCCGCGCTGAGTATTACGTCCTTCGACAGATCCGCAGGCAGTGTCAGGGTGTACTTGCCTTCATTGTCCGCGCTCGTGAGAGTCCCTGCGCTTGCCGTGTAGCGATTGAACTTGTAGCCGGGCTTGGGAGTGCTGCCTCCGCTGATTCCGATGGTGAGCGTGTCAGATTTGCCCGCGTAAATCTTTTCCTGATACACGAGGCCGTTCTCACTGCTGGCATCAAGAGAGACAGTTATCACGGTATCCCCGCTGAGAGCTGCCGGCTTTGACTGGTCAGCACTCACAACGTAGCCCTGCTTGCCCTGATTGTAGGAGCTGATGTCAGGCGAACCAGTGTAGTAGCCGTTCGTGATATTCACTGAGCCGCGGACGAATCTAGAACTCTCATTAACATTGACTGTGATCTTATCAGGGTCAAAGAAGGAGTTTGTGATTGTGATTGTCCCGGACTTCCTTCCGACAAAGCCGCCGACGGAATTAGTTTTTGCGCCGAGAAGGCTTCCGGTGAACGCGCTCTTATCGATGCTGAGAGTGCCTGCTGTCTGATACGCCACAAATCCGCCGTGATAAGCGTCGCCCGTGTAATCACTGCTTATCGTTACGTCCACGCTGCAATTCTCGATTGTCGTTGTCCCGTCAGAGCGTCCTATGAGTCCTGCGGCGTATGGCTTGCTTGCCCGGATTATTCCCGAAACGTTCAGGTTCTTTATCGTAGCAGTGCCGGAAGTTGAACGGAAAGGAGCTGTGTAGTCCGCGCTGGCATCGTAGCTGACGTACAGAGTATGACCCTGGCCGTCAAACGTCCCGGAGAAATCCCCGCTTAGGATTATGGTGATGGGACTTTCCGCCTTGCCAATATCCCCGCTTAATTGCACGATTTTCCCGGCAAAATTGTTCCACGTGCCAGTGTCTCCGAGAGCCTCATTGAGCAGCCTCCATCCGTCATCGCTCGTGATGATGTAGGGATTAGTCTTGCCGTTGGGAGTGTAGCTGTCAGTGTAGCCGAAAGCCGCAAGAGACTTCCACCCTGCTTTGTAGTGCCTGTTGCCGATTGAGCCGGACGGGATTGTTACGTCAAGTGATACTGTGCTGTCCTCGCTCAAAGTCCAGCCCGTGAACTGGTGGCCTGCTTTTGTCGGCGCGTAGATGTGAATATCGGGGGAATCGACATCGTAGCTTGTGGGTATGTCGCCCGATTTTGTCCCGCCGTCAAGGTCATAGCTGATGGTGTAGGTGATGATCCTCCAGTGTGCGGTGTAGTCGCGGCTTCCGACTGAGCCAGCCGGGATGACCACGTCAAGGCTTGTCCCCTCATCGAGGCTCTCGACAGTGTCCCCGCTCCAGCCCAGGAACTCGTAGCCCTTAAGGTCAGGACTCGTTATGAGGATGTCCTCAGACTCTGACGTGTAGCTTGTGGGGTTGTCGTTGCTGTTGATGTCCGCGCTGTGAGTTCCGACTTTGAGGTCGTAGCTTATCGGGTAGCGCAGGAGTGAGAGGGCTGCTTTGATTACTATTATGGCCTCATCCTCCGTTGCTGACGGCATATTGAAGGTGTGACCTGAGTACGAAGAAGTATCTCCACCTCCGTTTTGGCTGAGTGTGTAGCTGTCACAATTATAGCCAGGCCACTCAATGCTGAATTTCGCGCCTGCCAGCCCCCACGGGAAAGGAGTTATCACCAGCTTCTTGTCGAGGCTTGGGTCAGAGCTCAGGTCGAAGCTCAACTTCAGGACATCCACGCTTGGCTTGAGTGCTGATTTCTTTGTGTTGAGGTTGGTATCGTTCGCCGCGGTGCGTTTGTCGTCGGAGAACACGAAGCCCCGGGTAATCGTTACCGTTCCGCCGTAGCTTGTGGCGTTGATGAAGTCCTTATCCTCTGACCAGCCGAGGGAGACTTTGTCCGCGCTGATGGATACATATGCTGAGCCGCCAGAAGTTTGCTTTGTCGTAACCTTGCCGCCGCTGATGGTGATACTGCCGCCTGATGCCGGGTTTAAGCCGCTTCCTATAGCCGCGCCGTTCTTGCCGGTTGCAGTAACAGTGCCGCCGCTGATGAGGATAGTTCCAGCCGTGCCGCCATAGCCGCCCCCGCCGATGCCTGCTCCGCTCTTGCTCGAAGCCTTGACGGTGCCGCCTTTGATGGTAATTTTCCCGCCATCACGGTTATTGCTTCCTGTACTATTCTTGCCGCCGCCGCCAATTCCTGCCGCCGCATAGCCGCCGTCAGCGCTGACAGTGCCGCCGTAAATGGTGATGATACCGCCTGCCCCGTTCTGGCCGCCCCCGATGCCTGCTCCGTAATTTGGAGTGCCGGAGCCGCCCGTAGCAACAATCGTTCCGCCAACAATGGTTATCGTCCCGGCATCAGCAGAAGCAGCACTGCCGCCGATACCCGCACTACCCTCGTCCCCGGAGGCTACCAGCTTTCCTGTGCTGTCCGGGCTCGTGGCGTAAATCGTCAGGCTGTCTCCGCTCGCCACGGTGATACCCTTTGGAGCGTTGAGCTTGCTGTCCCCCGAAAGTATCAGATGGACATCCCCGCTTATCTTGATTGCGGTGCTGACGGTTATATCGCCGCTGACAACGTACCATCCGCCAGTGTTGCCGGTTACGTCGCTGGACAGGTCATTTGAGGCCATGTCCGACGATATGACGACAACATTGCTGACAGTGTGGGATTGTTTGTCCCAGCTGATGACGTTATTCACAGTTGCTGTCGCCGCCCATGAGGCAGGAATCATGAGCAGACACATCATGACCGCCAAGACGACTTGCCAAATGAATTGTGGGAAAATTAACGCGTGTGAAAGGTGAGAGTTATGCCGTGAGCAGTGAGCCGTGAGCCATTATACTGAATTACACTCAAATATGTCAATCCCTTCTTGTGGAATTTTTGCGGGGTAAATTATCGCGCAATCTCCCGTGAAATTCAAGAAGGATGACGCAGGGACACCGCAAGGCTTCCTGATGCCCCCGCGTGAATTACAGCCTACTTCACATCCGACAGCCTCAGCCTCACCGAGTGCCTCACGCTCCCATAAGGCTCAAGCGTCATCAGCCGTCCTTCCCTGCGCTCACGCTCGCGCCCCATGATGTAGCACGTCGACGGCTCAAGCCCCAGAACGTAATCACCGCTGGCCATGTTCTTCCACTGCGCAAGGATGGGCAGTGTGTCCAGCGACCACGAGACTTCAGCCGCGATCCCAAGCTCAGGATTCACCAGCCTCGCATACGCCTCGCTCTCCATCTCGTTGAAGAACACCTGCTCTTCCTCGCCGTCAATGGGCTTGACGAACTGGCACTGAGTCGGCAAACCTTTTTCCGCGTAAGGAGTCCTCGGAGTAACCTTGCGCTTCTCCGGGAACTCAAGATGCGCTGACTCGCTCAGGATTGGCCAGCCGAAATTCATGTGGTACAGCATCATGTACCCGGCAGGTGAAGGCGTGAGGTTGGTGATTTCGTCCTCAAGCTGAATCTCGCTCCCGAAGGCGGGGATCGTGTACGTTCTCCTGACGCTGAAGCAGCATCCGCCCTGCGCAGTCTCGCGGATTTCGCCTGAGACTATGATGTTGTCCCCGTCGACATGGCCGCAGAGTCCCTCCGCGCTGAGTCCGTGAAAGCGTCCGTGAAGGGGGTGGAATGTGCCGTCGGTGTCGGTGTTCTCCGGGCCGGCCGAGAGTAGCCCGCAGGTGAACAGCATACCGCCGGGGAAATACCGCCCGAACTCGCCGGGTATGGGCTGGAACCTTGAGGGGGAGTCGTAGCCGTTCTTGGTGGTGTAGGCTATGTTGATGCCCTTGTAGCGGAGATGCCCCATGTCTAGCCCGGTGTCCGGGAGAATGTCGACTTCAAGCCCGCCTGCTGTCGTTACCTGGTACATGGAGATGCCGCGTGATTTGCCCTCGTCGAGGATTACCCTGCGGACTCCGTATACCTGCTCTGTGTTGCCAACGTATGCGCGAAATTCCTTCTTGTCCATAATGTAACTCCTCCTGAAATTTTCCGGGACAACGTAAGCTCATGATGTCCCGGCGTGAATTTGCTGCTACTGGTTTGCTGCTTCGAGCTTATTGGCCATGCGCCTTATTGTTGACAGCGACAGCCCGGAATAATCCGCGATTTCCTGAAGTGTCAGTTTCCCCAGCGGTGTAGACGTGTCGTAATCCTCGCAATTCACGTACACAATATGCGAGCCGTCCCCGAAAGCTCTCCCGCTCTCACTGATTACCCGGTCTGCTGTGTACAGCGGCCGCCCTTCACCCAGCACGTCATGTTCGGTGATGAATATCATGTAGACTTCCGGGAGCTCGGCGAAATCCTGTCCAGGCTTCAGGCTCGACGCATCAATAATGCTGGCGTTGAAGCTCGCGCGTTTGGGATTGCCGCCAGAGTCCAGACGCTGGAACTCTATGCTGTACCTTATGCCCCCGCTGTCGATCGCAAATATGCCCAGCCTCACAGAACGCCCGCCGATTTACGATAACGCTTTCTCCGCAAACCTGTCCATTGCCGGCAGACCTTCAGCCGTCCTCTTGTAGACCCCGCTGTCCGTCAGCACCTGCGTGAACACATGGCCGACCTCATCACGCAGCATGTTCCTCACGTTGTCCTCCCCTGTGAGTCCCTCATGCTTCCTCCTGAGTCCCTCGTACCACGCTTCATGAGCCTCAAGCTCAGACGGAAGAGTCTCCTTCCCCTCAAGCCAAGCCGTGCAGATTCTCTCAAGCGCACCTTTCAGCCTCGCAGGAAGAACCGCAAGCCCCATGACCTCAATCAGCCCAATATTCTCCTTCTTGATGTGGTGGACTTCAGCGTGAGGGTGGAAGATTCCCAGCGGATGCTCCTCGCTCGTCCTGTTGTTGCGGAGGACTAGGTCAAGCTCGTAATCCTCACCGTTACGACGGGCAATTGGGGTGATTGTGTTGTGCGGCTCACCGTCAGAATACGCGAGAATCCCGGCTGGCTCGTCCGTCCATTCACGCCACGCAGACAGCACACGATCAGCAAGACTCACGAGGGCTTCAGGATTCCGTGAACGGAGTCTTATCGCTGACATCGGCCACTTCACGCGCCCGGCCATGACTCCGGGGGTGCTTGTTGCGTACTCGTGTTCAACCGGCGCAAGTGCCATCGCGAATGTGTAGCGTCCGCCCTGGTAGTGGTCGTGTGAGAGTATGGAGCCTCCTACAATAGGAAGGTCAGCGTTTGAGCCGACGAAGTAGTGAGGGAACTGCGCTGTGAACTCAAGGATGTTGCCGAAAGTCTCGCGTGATATGAGCATTGGGACGTGATTCTCGTCGAGGACAATGCAGTGTTCGTTGTAGTAGCTGTAGGGCGAATACTGGAAGTACCACCGCTTGCCCTGAAGCGTAATCGGTATCAGCCTGATGTTCTGGCGGGCGGGGTGGGCGTGGTGGCCGTAGAAGCCCTCGTTCTCCCGGCACAGTAAGCACTTGGGGTAACCTGTTGACTTGATGGTCTTGGCCTTTGCGATGTCGCGGGGGTCTTTTTCGGGCTTGGACATGTTGATTGTGATGTCGAGGTTGCCGAAGCCGGTCTGAGTCTTCCAGCAGATATTGCGGGCGGTTCTCTCGGAACGTATGTAGTTGGATGACACGCCGAGTCCGTAGAAGTAATCCGTGGCCTTCACGGGGGACTCAGCCCTGAGTGTCTCAAATTCCGCGATAACGTCAGACGGCCTAGGGGTCAATGCTCCCATAAGCTCAGTGTCAAGCAAATCGCGCTCAGTCTCTGTGTTCTCGATGAGGTGGTTTTCTGCTGCCCTGTCGAGAATTTCAGCGAGGATTGAGTCGGGGGACGTGCCGAAAGTTTCGTTGATGTCCTCGCGTTCGAACGAGTGAATGCCGAGAATGCCGATGAGGGAATTTGCTGCCCACACAGAATCTTGCGGGGTGATGAGCTTGTGGTGCAGAGCGAAGTTGACCAGCCTGTTGATATGATGGTTGACCATGCGGGGATGCCTCCTTATAGCGAAAATTTTTCCGGGAATTTGTGAGGCTATTTTACCGCACACGCCTTATAATTACCCCGTTAATCCGCAAAATAATTCAGGAAGAGTGAGTGAAGAATGTCCGCGCTTGATGAGCTTGCCGACAAGATAGCCGATGAAGAACTCCGCGCCCAAATAAAGCAGGAGATCTCGCACCTTGCCGGGCAAAAGAAGTTCGGCCTTGTGTACGAGGAACATCATGAGGCCGTAGAGGGAGTGTACCCATGCCTTGAACGGATTGATGAAGTCAGCAGAGACCCCGGCGGGGACTTGTGGCATGTCC
Source organism: Synergistaceae bacterium (assembly GCA_017448795.1). Classification (GTDB taxonomy): domain Bacteria; phylum Synergistota; class Synergistia; order Synergistales; family Aminobacteriaceae; genus JAFUXM01. Next base: position 61,686 of record JAFSKV010000039.1, read on the forward strand.
TGATTGAGGGTGAGAATTATCACGCGCTCCAGCTTCTTGGGTATGCGTTCGCGGGGAAGGTTGACTGCATATATATTGATCCGCCGTACAACACGGGGGCTAGGGACTGGAAGTATAACAATGATTATGTCGACGGGAATGACGCTTACAGGCACAGCAAGTGGTTATCGTTTATGGCGCGGAGGCTGGGGCTTGCGAGGGGGTTATTGTCTCAAAGCGGTTGCATCTTCATATCGATTGATGACGGCGAGCAACCAAAGCTGAGGATGATGTGTGATGAAATTTTCGGGGAAAATAATTTTGTGGCGTGCCTTGTGTGGCAGAAGAAAAAGGGTGGGAGCAATGACGCTAGACACATTGCCACTGAGCATGAATATATACTTGTTTATGCCAAGAATATTGCGGAGCTGGCAGAACTGTACGAAGAATACTCTGAGGATTACGCCAGACGCTACAACGAGGAAGACAGCGAGGGGCGGTATTACTGGGACACGTTCAGGCGCAAGGCAGGCAAGCAGTATTACCCGATAACATGCCCTGACGGAACAATATTGCAATATGACGAATACGGCAACCCGTTAAGCTGGCTACGTTCAAAGGCAAGATTTGACGCTGACGTGAAGAAGGGTGATATACGCTTCGTGCAGGTACATGGGAGCTGGTCTGTGCAGTTCAAGCAAAGGATGCCACAAGGCAAGACTCCGCGAAGCATAATAACCGACAAAGGCACAACAAGCACAGGCTCAACGGAATTACACGACATCTTCAAGACTAACATTTTCCCCAATCCCAAACCAGTAGAATTAATCGCCCACCTTCTGAGAATCGCCGCCAAACCCAACGCCCTAATCCTCGACTTCTTCGCAGGCTCAGGCACTACCCTCCACGCCGTCAACCTGCTCAACTCCCAAGACTCAGGACACAGACGTTGCATCATGGTAACCAACAACGAAGTATCCGACTCCGAAGCCCGCGAGCTTTCCCGGCAAGGCTTCACCCCGCAGTCCCCCGAATGGCAGAAGCTCGGCATCGCCCGCCACGTAACATGGCCGCGCACAGTCTGCGCAATCTCCGGCCATGACATCAACGGCCAGCCCCTCAAAGGCAGTTACATCGACAGCGATATTCCCATGTCTGACGGCTTCAAGGCAAACGCGGCGTTCTTCCGGCTCTCGTTCCTCGACAAAGATTCCGTTGCTTTGGGTCGACAGTTCAGGGAAATCCTCCCGGTCTTGTGGCTGAAATCCGGCGCAATCGGTAAGTGTCCTTCTGCTGGCGGAGATGATGTGCCGGATATGCTCGTGCTGAAGGAAAACAGGTTCGCTGTGCTGAATGATGAGCGGGCTTTCACGGCGTTCATGGAGAAGGTCAACGCAAGCCCGGAGATTCAGACAGCCTTCATCGTTACGGACTCAGCTTCAGATTTCCGGGCAATGTCTGAGCGTCTCAATGTTCAGGAGACGTACCAGCTCTACCGGGACTATCTCGAAAATTTCAGGATCAACCACGCAGGGAGATGAGGATATGAAGACGGAACTGTTCGCGTTTCAGGAGGAGGCAGTGAGCGAGCTTCGCAGGAGGGCGGCAATAGCGCAGGACAGCTACGCAAGGTATCACATTCCGCAGGTGATTTCGCTCCAGGCACCGACGGGCTCAGGGAAGACTCTCATGATGACCGCGCTGATTGAGGCTGTGTATTCTGGGACTGAGGATTTCCCCGCACAGAGGGATGCCGTGTTCGTGTGGCTGTCGGACTCTCCTGCCCTCAATGCCCAGTCAATGAGCAAGATCATCCGCAAGTCTGACGTGATTCGTCCGGGCCAGTGCGTTGTTGTGAGCGACGAAAGTTTTGACATGAGGATTCTTGACGACGGTCATATATACTTCCTCAACACTCAGAAGCTGGGACGTTCCGGGAATCTCGGCAGGTGCTCTGACATGAGGCAGTTCACGGTTTGGGAGACGGTCGAGAACACTTCACGGGAGAAACCCGGGCGGTTTTACGTCATCATTGACGAGGCTCACAGGGGGATGCAGGGGCGCGAGGCAGGACGTGCCACAACGATAATGCAGAGATTCATCAAGGGCAGCGGTGATTTCGGACTCTCACCTGTCCCGGTCGCAATCGGGATGAGCGCGACGGCTGAACGCTTCAACACTCTTGCGGGCAGCACGCCGTCATCGTTGCAGAAAGTCATTGTGCTTCCGTCAGACGTGAGGGACTCCGGCCTCCTCAAGGACAGAATCATCATCAGCTACCCTAAAGACCCGTCGCGGCAAAACGATATGGCTGTCCTTCAGGCGGCGTGTGATGAATGGCGGGAGAAGTGCGGACGCTGGAGTGAGTACACCAAGAGCGAGGGCATCGGGGATGTGAGGCCTGTGTTCCTCGTTCAGGTTCAGGCAAGAAGCGGGGACAGTGTTTCGTCAACAAACCTTGCTGAAGTGATAGCGGCAATCGAGGAGAGGACGGGGGGGAATTTCCGCGAGCATGAGGCCGTTCACACGTTCGGAAGTGCCGGGACTCTGACACTCAACGGGCTTAAGGTTCACCACGCTGACCCTGAAAGAATCTCTGACGACACGCGCATAAAGCTGGTACTCTTCAAGGAGAATCTTTCGACAGGCTGGGACTGCCCCCGCGCCGAAACCATGATGTCATTCCGCCGGGCCGAGGATGCGACGTACATAGCCCAGCTCTTGGGCCGGATGATACGCACGCCGCTGCAGAGAAGAATAGCCGCTGATGACTCGCTCAATGAAGTGCGACTGTTTCTGCCTTACTTTGACCGCGGGACCGTGAGGAATGTTGTTGACGCGTTGCAGGACACGGAGGGCGGTGAAATTCCTGCTGCTGTTGACGATGAGCCGCTGGGTGAGAGCCGCTATGTCTCGTGGACTGTTCACCCAAGAAGGCAGGCGGGGAATGTTACATTGCCGGGACAGATTATGATTCCTGCTGACGAAATGCCCGGCGGAAATCCTCCAGTTTCAACCCGGACTGTTACGCCTCACACATCCCCCCGGTTTCAGCAGTCAGACCCGCCATCACAGCAAGCCGACATACCCGGACTCATTCTTGACCGCGCGGCTGTAACAGACTTCATCAACTCGCAGGCATACGTAACATACACAGTCAGGCGCAGGAAGGTGAAGAGCTGGCTGAAGTCGCTTGTGGGTCTTGCCGGGCTTCTGACGATTGAGGGGATATTCCCGGGGGCGAATGAGGAAGTCAGGCGTGAAGTTACGGACATGATTCACTCATACGCCGAGGACCTGCGCGAGTCCGGGAGATATGACGCGCTTTATAGGGGGATTACTGAGTTCCGGCTGTCGTCGAGTGTATTTGACGCTTTCGGCGGTGAGGCCGGGCGTTTCAGGGCGGGCGATATTGTCGCGCAGTCTTACACGGAGCTTGACAGGAGGGAGGAAGCCGCTGACGTGAAAATGGGGATGGCAGGTTTCCCGCGCGCTTACGGTAGGCGTTTTGCGTCTGGCCGGGACTATGACACGTGCAAGGCGGACTGCGTGCTTTTCGCGGAAGATGACTCATGCATGGCCGGGCTGAACGGTTACGCGGAGAGGAAGTTCCACGCTCTTGATGACGAGTACAGGCGGGTTGTCGCCGGGAAATCCGAGAGATGCCGCCGGGATTATGACGCGGTAGTCAGCGACAGCGACATTGTCAGCAGGCACAGCTTCAGGCTTCCCGAAAATTTCACGGCAAGGGCGGACGAAGGCGGCAGGGTCTACACGGATCACCTTTTCGCCGACGATGACGGGAACGCGCGCATAACCCTCAACGGCTGGGAGTCAGGACTGATTGGCGAGGAAGAGGGACGGAGTGATTTTGTGTGCTGGCTGAGGAATCCTCCGCGGCAGGCGTGGGCGTTGTGCCTCCCTTATTCCGCCGGAAACGAGACGAGAGCTTTCTACCCTGATTTCCTGATTGTGAGGAACGACTCTCGGTCTGGCTACGTCATGGACATTCTTGAGCCTCACAATCCCGGCTACAGCGACAACTTGGGCAAAGCGAAGAGTCTTGCCGACTATGTCAGGAATGAGCCGCGAATAGGGCGTGTCCAGCTAATCCGCAAAGGCAAGGACGGATTTATACGATTGGACATGTCGAAGGGAGCTGTGAGGGAAAAGGTTTTGCTTGCTACGAATAATGATGACATTGACAGGATATTTGCCGGCATGGGCGGGTGAAGTTTACGGTCAGGCAGTCTCAATCCCCCTCTTCAGCGCGAAAACCTCATCCAGCTTCATGGGCTTCCCGAACAAGTAACCCTGCGCCTTGTCGAACCCAATCGAGCGCAAGTACTCCAGCTGCTCTTCCGTCTCGACACCTTCCGCGAGAGCCTGCATCCCCATGAGCCGGGCCATCTGGAGATTTGAGCTGATGATGTATTTTGCCTTCTCGGACTTGTTGATGTCGAAGCCGTGAAGAAATTTCATGTCGAACTTCACCGTGTCAAAGTTGTAATCCTTAAGCACGTTCAATGACGAGTAGCCCGACCCGAAATCGTCCATCCACACCTCATATCCCAATGCCCGGAATTTCTCGATGCCCAGGTTCAGGACGGTCATATCCTCGTCGTTCACGCTCTCGGTGATCTCAATCTTCACCATGTGGCGGGGAATATTGCCGGCTGTTACGGCTGACTCAATCTCGCCTATTATGTCGCACAGCTCAAAGTCCAGCCTCGACAGGTTCACCGACACCGGGACAAGCGGAAGGCCTGCCTCGTTCCTTGCGCGGTAATCACGGCAGACTGCCTTCACGGCGTAAACATCCAGCTTGTGGATTTCCCTGTACTGTTCGAGGGTCGGCACGAACTCCCCCGGCGAGATTATCCCGGCCTCCGGGTCATTCCACCGCGCCAGAGCCTCAGCCCCGCAGATTTTCCCGGCAGGAAGCCTCACTATAGGCTGGTACAGGACGCTGATGTATTCGTGTGTTATCGCTGTGTCGAGGGTGTCAAGAATGTATTGTTGCAACGCTAATTCCCGGCTCATTCCGTCGTGGAACATGCAGGAGCTGACACTGTGGTTCTTGCGGATTGAGTCGCAGGCCAGCTTCGCCCGGTCGCAGGATGATCGTATGTCGTCGCCTTCTGACGGGAAATATATCCCCGCCCGGAGCCTCAGGGTAACATTCTCGTGGAGTGAGTACAGGTATTCCTGCACCGTGTCAATGTTCATCTCGACCATAGCCCAGTCGGTCAGCACAACGAAATTGTCATCCGAGAATCTCGCAAGAAGGCTAGCCCTGTCAGCCGGAAAAGTGCTGCCCAGAATAAGAGCAATCTCCCTCAGAATGTCGTCGCCGCGCTCGAAGCCGAAGCGTTTGTTGAACATCTTGAAGTTGTCGAGGTTGAACCAGACCACCGCGAGCCCCGCGCCTGTGATGCCCTGTGCGTGTTCGTGGAAGCTGGCCCGTGTGAGCAGTCCTGTGAGGGTGTCTTTCTCCGGGCGGAACATGAAGCTGTGTCAGTCAACGAACTCGAACAGGTTAAGGCCGACTTCCGGGCTGAGTTTGCGCTCTATTGTGCCGTCGCTCACGTCAACAATCATCTCGCAGGTCGCGCTGACCCTTGCGCTGTTGAGGTGGCCGCCGAAAACATGGCCGTCCTTGTCGCCCGCGCTCATGTGGATGTGGGCGTAAAATTCGCCGTCCTTCGTGGTAACAGTCCCCCAAAGGCTGACTATTTCCGCCGGGAAGGTGAAGCGGCTGCTGTGGTATTTCTTCTCGTCAACGTCAAACAGCCCCACGCTGAAATCGTCGACAGCTCCGAGCGCCTTCACCTCAGCGAGCGTGATATTCTCCTTCCCGCAAAGCTCCTTGAGGCTGGCCATGACTTCCTCGCCCCTGTCTATGCGGACAAAGTATTTATTGCCGAATTTCCTGTATTGCATGATTACTCCTCCTTATTCAAGCGGCAAATGATTCTCAAGAAGATACTTCGTGAACTGGCTGCTGTTGTATGCGGCGAATTTCTGGTACTGGTCTGACTTCTCCTCGTCCGCGTAATCGCATATCCCCTTTATGATTATCGGCGTTGGCGATGGTTCCGGAAAATTCTTCGCGGCGTAAACCACGCTGTATGACTCCATGTCGAGGCCTATTGTTGACCGGAAGAGGGGAAGGACTCTCTTGCTGACGAAATCGTGATTTGCCACAACGGTGCTTCCGCAGGCCATTGGTCCAATGTGGACGTGAAATTCGTTGTCGCTCCGTCCCTGAATGCTCTTGATGACGGACAGGACGGCCTCGTCGACGGCAACGGATTTCGGGCGCGGAAGGAATCCCAAATCCCCGAAGCGTATTTCCGCCTCATCAGCCCCGACAAATTTCCCTGTTGAGTAGTCCCACACGAGATCAGGAACGAGAATGTCGCCGTAAACCTGATCTATACCCTCGCCTATTCCCGCCGCAATGCCGCACATTATCAGGTAGCGCGGACGGAACTGGGCTATGATTTTCGCGCAGAGCAGAGCCGCCGAGGTCATCCCCATAACGTCCTGCTGTGCTGTTACGAGGCTGTAGTCCTTGTTGTCCCGGTGAAACGCGGTCAGGTAATACGCCTGCTTGTCCCCCGGAAATGTGGCCTTCTCCCACTTGGGATAGAGCTTGCGGACTGCGAGGGTCTCGATTTCCACCGCTGTGATTATGGCCGCTGCTGTCTGGTAATTTCCGCTCATGACGCTACTTGTCCAGATCCAGAATCGACATGCAGACATACCGCCCGCCTGTGTAGTTCTTGTTCGTTACGACATTATTCGTTATCTTGTCATCTTGGAAGCCCCGAAGCTCCATGCTTGACGCTCTTCCTGCAAGCCTGCTTTGAAGCCCCTTGTCAGTCCCTGTGTCATAGCAGACGTACCAATACTTATAGTGAAAATCTATCAGCAAATAATCCCCGGCCTTCATTGTTTTGTCTTCTTTGCCCGTCAGCTTTATGGAGGGGTTATTGCCGAGATACTTCATGATTTCTCCGCTGCGTTTCTGGACAAATTCCTTGAAGGCCAGCTTAGTTTTCCCGTTTGTGTCATAAATTCTGTACTTGACATATGAGCCGTCCATGCCGTCCGTTGTAATCCTGTGCATATTGTCCGCGTACCACGACTGCACCGCCTTCTGTATCTGGTTGAAGTTGTTGATGATATTCTGCGCCCTGGCGGATTTCTCTGCTTCCGTGCTGGAGAACATCATCATGGCCGCCAGCACACCAATCACCACAATCACAATCAGAATCTCAATCAGCGTGAAGCCGTGCCTCTTACTGTCCATGTGCATCACTCCTCCTAGCGCACCTTGAGCCACACAGCTTGAGAGTTGTCGCCTTTGGGTGTCTCGTGAGCGTCAGCAGTCCCAAGCCACAGCCCGCCGGACGACTCCAGCCTGCCCAAAATTTTCTGCCTCACAGCAGCCTCATCACTCTTGAAGCGGTAGCCTGCGTACCAGTTGTTCCTGTAACTGGCTGTCTCATTTCCCTTCGAATCCCTGCTTGTTCCGCCGTCGCAGATGCCGTAATAGCCTTCAACCAAATCTGTGCGCTGCCTTCCGGTTACTGTCTCGTCTTTTGATGTCTGGTAGAATTTTATGCCTGACGTGCCAAAACGTTTGAGATAATTGCTCAGCTTTAGGTTATCACTGTTTCTCTGCCATTGCTGAATTGGTTGCGGGTCGCCGTTGAGATTCATTTTCACGCGCCCGTCTGACTGAACTTTGTCCCTGTTGTCCACGTACCAAGCCCACAACGCTTTCTTCAGAGTGTGAAGGTTCATGATAATCTTCGTGGCCTTCGCGCTCGCGATGTACTCCTCTGCCCCTATGTACCCAAGCGTCGACAGCACCGCAATCACGACCATAGCAATCAGTGCTTCAATGAGCGTCATTCCTTTTCGCATTGTTTCCTCCCAACGTAAAAGCCGGGCATTATCGCTCTCACGAAAAACACCCGGCCATGATTCACTGAGTTATTCTTGCGCCTTGTGCCTGACTACTTCGCCGCCGCAGGGATTGCTCCCATCTCAGCAAGCGCCTTGTAGGTCAGATAGCGTTCACGTGCTTCTGCCGCGTTCTTGTCGAATAGCTCATCAGCGATTGCGGGGAAGCCCCTCTTGAGTGATGAGTACCTGACTTCACCGAGCAGGAACTCCTTGTAGTCCTTCACGAATGCCGCCTCGTCGTCAAACAGCTTAGGTGCTTTGCTGTCGAGCGTGAACGGGTTTTTGCCGGCCTCAACATCGGGGTTGTACCTGTAGAGATGCCAGTAGCCTTTTTCGACCGCGAGCTTGGTGCGCTCCTGTGTCTTGCCCATTCCTGCGCGGATGCCGTGGTTGATGCACGGTGCGTAGGCGATGATGAGCGACGGGCCTTTGTGGGCTTCGGCTTCCTTCAGGGCCTTGATGAGCTGGTTCTTGTCCGCTCCCATTCCTACCTGTGCAACATAGACCGTCCCATAGGTCATGGCCATGCGTCCGAGATCCTTCTTGCGGGTTCTCTTGCCTGATGCCGCGAACTGGGCTATTGCCGCTGTAGGTGTTGACTTTGAGGACTGTCCGCCGGTGTTGGAGTAGACTTCCGTATCAAGCACGAGGACGTTCACATCCTGGCCGCTTCCGAGTACGTGGTCGAGGCCGCCGTAACCGATGTCGTAGCCCCAGCCGTCTCCGCCGATGATCCAGACTGACTTCTTCACGAGGTAGTCCTTGTACTCGCAGAGTGTGCAGAACTCCTTCATTGCCGCCTCGCTGAACTCCGCAGGGCCGCCGCAGCAATCACAGCCGCAGAACAGCTTATCGAGGCATTCCTCAACTTTTGCCGCCGCCGCTACTGATGCTTCACCGTCATCATGAACATCAAGCCAGCCCTTGAGTACCTCTTTGACCTCAGCAGGAACTTCATCCATTCCGAGCAGGGCTTCCGTCGCGCTGGTCAGGTAGTTGGTCATGACGTTAAGCGACAGCTTCATTCCCATTCCGTATTCCGCCGCGTCCTCGAACAGTGAGTTGCCCCACGCCGGGCCGTGTCCGTTCGCGTCGACAGTGTAAGGCATTGACGGAGCAGAACCGCCCCAGATTGAGGAGCATCCTGTTGCGTTGGCGACTATCATCCTTGAGCCGAAAAGCTGTGTGATGAGCTTGGCGTAAGGAGTCTCGCCGCATCCCGCGCAAGCACCGCTGAACTCGAACAGAGGCCTCTGGAACTGGCTGCCCTGAACCGTGAACTTGTCGCCAGCGTCTGCCTTGTCTGCAACGTTCTCGAATGCGAATGTCCAGCGGTCGATTTCGGCTGTCTGTGTTGCTGACGGCTTCATCTCCAGTGCCTTCACCGGGCAGATGTCCGCGCAGTTTCCGCACCCCAAGCAGTCGAGTACGTCAACCTGCATCTTGTACTTGTAGCCTGCCGCCTTGAGCTTAGGTGCCTTGACGTCAACAGCTCCGAATCCTTCGGGGGCTGCTGCCTGCTCTTCTGCGTTGAGGAGGAACGGACGGATTGCGGCGTGAGGGCAGACCATTGAACACTGGTTGCACTGGATGCACTTTGCTCCGTTCCATTCGGGGACGTTCACAGCGACTCCGCGCTTCTCGTACTTTGACGTGCCTGCCGGGAAGTGGCCGTCCTCGTAGCCGTCAACAAACGCGCTCGACGGAAGAGTGTTGCCCTTCTGTGCGTTGATTGTGTCGACCTGGTAGCTGATGAAGCCGGGGATCTCTGTAGGAAGTCCGGGCCTCTTGTGGGCTTCTTCTTCTGCTGTCTTCCATGCTTCAGGAACGTTAATCTCGATGAGTCCGGCGAGTCCTGCGTCAACAGCCGCATAGTTCATCTTCACGATGTCCTCGCCCTTCGCGCCGTATGACTTCACGATTGCTTCCTTCATGTACCTCACAGCGTCCTCAATCGGGATAACCTTTGTGAGCGTGAAGAATGCTGACTGCATGATCGTGTTGGTGCGCGAACCGAGTCCGAGCTTCTGTGCCTCGTCTACAGCGTTGATGACGAAGAACTTGCACCCTAAGTTCGCAATCTTCCTCTTCAGGCTTGCGGGTAAATGCTCCTCCAACGCCTCAAGTGTTGTCCACTGTGTGTTGAGCAGGAACGTTCCGCCTTCCTTCATGCCCTGGAGAAGGTCATACTGGTTCACGTACTCCTGCTTGTGGCAAGCGATGAAGTCTGCATGGTCGATGAGGTATGTTGACTTTATCGGTGATTTGCCGAATCTCAGGTGGGACATTGTGATGCCGCCGGACTTTTTCGAGTCATAGTCGAAGTAGCCCTGTGCGTACATGTCTGTGTGGTCGCCGATGATCTTGATGGAGTTCTTGTTTGCGCCGACCGTACCATCACTGCCGAGTCCCCAGAACTTGCAGCAAACTGTTCCTTCAGCCGCGGCGTTGATGTGTTCGTCGGGGATGAGTGAGCTGTCGTTTACGTCGTCGATTATGCCGAGTGTGAAGTTGTTACGGGGCTCAAAGAGTTTCAGGTTGTCGAAGCAGACTTTGAGGTCGCTGGGTGTTGTGTCCTTCGAGCCGAGTCCGTAGCGTCCGCCGACAATCTTCGGTGCGCGGCAGTTCCCGACGAACAGTGAGCAGACATCCTCATACAGAGGCCCGCCGAGAGCGCCGACTTCCTTCACGCGGTCAAGTACTGCGATTGCCTTCACGGTTGCAGGAAGTGCGCGGAAGAAGTACTTGGGTGAGAACGGCCTGTAGAGATGGACTTCAACGACTCCGACTTTCTCGCCGCGTGCGTTGAGGTAGTCAACAGTCTCCTCGATTGCCTGACACACTGAACCCATAGCCACGATTACGCGGTCTGCGTCTGGCGCTCCGTAGTAGTTGAACGGGTGGTACTCGCGTCCGCAGATGCCCTTGATGTCCTTCATGTAACCGGCTACGATGTCGGGTACTGCGTCATAGAAGGGCTGTGAGGCTTCCTTCGCCTGGAAGAATATATCGGGGTTCTGCGCCGTGCCTTTCGTGTAGGGCTTCTCAGGCCTCATCGAACGGTCTCTGAATGCGGCGATTGCGTCATAGTCGACAAGTTTCGCAAGGTCTGCGTAGTCGAAAGCGTCAACCTTCTGAATCTCGTGGCTTGTCCTGAACCCGTCAAAGAAATTCAGCACCGGCACTGATGACTTGATTGCTGAAAGGTGAGCTACTGCGGCCATGTCGTGAGCTTCCTGGACTGACCCGCCCGCTATCATCGTGAACCCGCACATCCTCGTTGACATTACGTCTGAGTGGTCGCCGAAAATCGAGAGCGCGTGCATTGCGATTGCTCTTGCTGTTACATGGAAGACTCCGGGAAGAAGCTCGCCGGCGATCTTGTACATGTTGGGGATCATGAGGAGGAGTCCCTGCGAAGCCGTGTAGGTGCTGGCCAATGCTCCCGCTGACAACGCGCCGTGACAGGCTCCTGCCGCTCCTGCTTCCGACTGCATTTCGGTTACTTTGACGGTGTGGCCGAAAATGTTTTTGCGCCCGTGGGCTGCCCATTCGTCGATATGCTCAGGCATGGGTGATGACGGGGTGATGGGGTAAATGGTGGCCATTTCGGAGAAGGCATACGCTACGTGAGCGACTGCCTCATTTCCGTCCATCGTTTTCCAGTTTCTCTTCATGAAAGAATAAACCCTCCCTCTGGAATTGTGGTGCGAATGAAATTGTGATGTGATGCGATTATTCTACTACAAATATTGCGAATCATAAAATAAAATACGCACGGTATCCAAAATTTTCACATAGGAGGCTTCACAGTTACATGTTCAGATTTTCACGGGCAGGAAGATTTTTGCTGACTGGAATTTTCCTGCTCACCACGATTCTCACGGCTCATGCCCTCGATGTCGTCAACAATAATTCAGACGGAGACGGCTCACTTTCATGGGCGGTGGAACAGTCAAACGCAGGGGCTGGCAGCGTCATCAACATATCCCCATCAGTCAAAACTCTTCACCTTTCACGCGAGCTTACCTTCACACGGAGCGTAACAGTAACAGGCAGCGGCGCATTGATTGACGGCGAGGAAACAAGGAGGCTCTTCCGGGTTACGGACGGCCGGGTCGTCTTCAGTGGGCTGGCCTTCACGCGGGGGAATGCGGCTTCAGGCAGCGGGGGGGCTGTTGAGGTTGACGGGAGCGGGGCAAGTGCTGAGTTCGTGAACTGCGTGTTTTACGGCAACAAGGCCCGGGATTACGGCGGGGCTGTCTGCGTAACAAGAGGGGACGAGCTGAACCCGACAATTTTCCGCAGCTGCACAATCACCGCCAACACAGCGAACTCCGGCGGGGGACTCTCCGTGTCATCCGGGACAGCTCACGTATTCGGCTCAATCGTTACGGGCAACAGCGGCGACAACGACATTCATTCTGCGGGCGGGACGATACACACGCGCTATGACCTCATCGGGTCAACGAACATTCAGCCTTCAGACTCAGACCTGACGGGTCAGACAGCAAGCGGTGTCCTAGTGTCAGAGAACGGAGTCGCGAAGGTCGAGACAGTCGGCGGGATTCACTTGATACGGATCACGGACTCGTCGCCAGCTTACAACTTCGTCGCTGAGGCGCAATATTCCGCAAGCTGGGACATGGCCGGGACAGCCAGGCCGCAGTTCGGGGCATATGACGCGGGAGCATACGAGATTCCCGGGACTCCAATCACAGCCGCAAGCCTCGCAGGTGTACCCTACATCATGATTGGCGACACGGTGATATTCAGCCTCGACATTTACCCGGAGGAAGCATCGCTTGAGGGCGTAACGTGGCGTTCGTCGGACGGCGGGGCTGTGTCTGCTGACGGTGGGGCGGTTATGGCCTTGTCGTCTGGGAGCGCGGACATCTGGGCGGAAGTTCACGGCTGGGACTCTCAGGGGCGGGCAGTCAGTGTTGCGTCAAACCGTGTGAAAGTCAGGACAGGGGAAGAAGCATTCACGGAGCTTAGTGCTGAGTTCACGGACGTTATTGCTGACAGGTATCTTAGTCCCGGCCAAATCGTAAGCATGACTCCGGCGGTTGCAATAACGGTTGACCAATGGGAGCTGTACGAATCTGACGGCGTGGGCTACACGCTTGAGGCGGAATCCTCGCGTCCTGAAATCGTGTCGGCTGATGTTCTTCCGGGCAACACTGTGAGGCTGAAGGCAGGACTCACTGAAGGCAGGTCTGACATAACGCTCATCACCCGCGCATTTCCGGGAGGGAATGTTACGAGCTATGACTTCCCTGTTTTCGTGGAGAGCAACGAGGAGCCTTTCTCTCAGGACGTGGATGTTCATGATGTCCGGGGAACAAGCAACAACGGCGGGGGCTGCAATTCGGGCGTTATGATTCTCGCGGGGATAACAGCGGCTGTAGTATCAACAAGAAAGGGGAAATATCATGCTGAATAAGTTAATGGACGAGTATCTTGCCTCGAAGCCTGATGCAGGATGCTGCTGGTTCAATCACAAGTGGATGACGAGGGCGGAATTTTCGCGGCTTGCTGACGAATGCACGGAGATATTGCGGGACTCAGGCTTCATGGCCGGGCAACGTCTCGCGGTTCTCATGCCGAACTCACCGATGACGCTTGCGGTGATACTGGCGACGTGGAGGCTTGGAGGTGTGTTCTGCCCCCTGAACGAAAAGACGGGGGAATTGTCCCTCCTGAAAACTCTTGACCTGCTGAAGCCGTTTGCGGTCGTGCTGTCTGAGAGTGTGAACGCAAAACTTGAGTCAGCCCTCAAAGAATCATCATGGCCGTGTGTGAGACTGGGGAATGAGTCGCTCACGGGCGGCGAGAAGTTCACAGGCAAGACCCAGCCCGCCGACGATTACGACAGGACGCTTGCGGTGATATTCTCCACGTCAGGCACTACAGGAGACCCCAAAGCTGTCCCCCTCACACATGCCAACATCCTCGACAACATCAACGCCTGCCTCGAGCACGTTACAGACCTTCAGCCCAGCGACTCCCTGCTCAATGTCCTTCCGAACTTCCACGCTTTCGGCTTCACTGTGTGCTGTGTGCTTCCGTTCGTGCTTGGTGCGACCCAGGTCATCGTTACAGGGTTCATGCCTCCGTCAAACGTCATCAAGGCAATTCAGGCGACTCACCCGACGGTGCTTCTTCTTGTGCCGACTATGCTCGGTTTCGCCGCGTCATTGCTTGAGCGTATGGGCGTGAAACTCTCAGGGATAAAGCTCCTCATCGCAGGGGGGGATCGCTACAACCCCAAGATGGACGACAGAGTCACGGCGGCTTTCGGTGTCCCGGTGATTGAGGGCTACGGAATCACGGAGTGCTCGCCTGTTCTTGCGGTCAACCCGAATCCTTCCGTGCGAAAACTTGGGACTGTAGGGCCAGCCTTGCCGCGCTTCGAGTTACAGTTACGGAGTGAGGCGGGGGAATTGCTGACGGTTCCGGGCGAGGGGGTCTTGTGGACGCGGGGGCCTTCCGTTACAGCGGGCTACTACCACGCTCCTGAAATCAACAAGGAACGCTTCATCGATGGCTGGTTCAACACTGGCGACTACGTTAGGATTGACCCGGACGGCTACATTCACATCCTCGACCGCGTAACAGACATCATCATTGTCGGGGGCTTCAACGTCTACCCGCAGGAAGTGGAGGCTGTCTTGTCCGAGCATCCGGGCGTGAACATGGCCGTAGTCGTGGGGATGCCGAACGACATATCCGGCGAAGTCCCCAAGGCATACATCGTGAAGAAGGAAGGTGCTGACGTAACAGAAGGCGAGCTTGTGAAGTTCTGCAAGGAAAGGCTCTCACACTACAAAGTCCCGCGCAGTGTTGAGTTTGTCGACAGCTTGCCGATTTCGTCAACAGGAAAAATTTTGCGGCGTGTCTTGCGCCAGAAAGAAAGAGAGAAGAACTAATGCAGAAAGAAGAAAACAATATCACGCGTCAGGGAGGGAACACACATTCCCGGCAGGAAGAAAACAACACTCCCATGCGCCAGGAAGGGAACACGTCCCGGCAGAAAGAACACATCACCCCCGCGCGTCTCGAAGAAATCATCATCCCCAATCTTGAAGCCAGCCCCGGCTCTTCCTGCTACTGGTGGGACGGGAAATGGTACACCCGCGCTGACATGCTCTCACTCGTCAGCAACTGTGAGGCAGTCCTCCGCAACTCAGGATTCTCACGCGGACAGAAGCTCGTAGTCATGCTCAGGAACTCGCCGCTGATCCCCGCGTTGTCTCTTGCTGTGTGGAAGCTGGGCGGGATATTCTGCCCCCTCAACGAGAAAGCAGGACTCGAATCCCTCACCGGGACTCTCGAACTCATTCAGCCCTTCGCGGTAATCGCAGAACACGAAATCCCGGAGCTTGCGGAAAAATGGCCGTTCCTCACATGCTCCCTCGACAGCGTGAGCCTTCCTGCCTTCACCGGGAAAACTCAGTCCCCGGAACCTGAAGACTACGCGCTAATCCTCGCAACGTCAGGAACAACCGGCCTCCCTAAAGCTATTCCCCTGACTCACAGCAACCTTGCCTCAAACTGTCAGGCCGTCCGCGAAATGATACCCAGCCTCAGCGGTGATGACACGTTCCTTACCGTCCTGCCTAACTTCCATTCTTTCGGCTACACGGTAACAATCATCCTGCCCCTGACACTCGGCGCGAGGCTCTCGGTTGCCCCGTCATTCCTGCCTCCTGCCGCGACGATAAGAGCCATCACGGAAGCAAGGGTTGATGTGATGTTCGTTGTCCCGGCGATAATCTCGTTCCTGCTGATGTCGGTCGAGAAGGGGAAAATGCCCGCCGAGTCCCTCGCAAGAATCCGCATAATCTGCACTGGAGGCGACAAGCTCAATCCCAACTGCCACAAGCTGGCTCTCTCACTCTTGGGGCGCGACATTATGGAGGGTTACGGGCTGACTGAGACATCCCCCGTAATCTGCGTGAATCATGACTGCGAGACCCAGATAACCGGGAGCATCGGGCCTGTATTGCCGGGCTACGAGTACAAGCTCAAGACACGCGAGGGCAAAGACACGGACGACAAGGAAGGAGTCTTGTGGGTACGCGGGCCGTCAGTAACACCCGGCTACCTTCACGCGCCAGAAATCACGGCTGAACGCTTCGACGCAGACGGCTACCTGAACACGGGGGATTACGTGAAACTTGAGACTCATGACGGCGAGGAGTTCGTGTACATTCTGGACAGGGTAACGGACATAATCATTGTGGGAGGGTTCAACGTTTACCCGCAGGAAGTCGAGAAGGTTCTTGCGGAACACCCGGCTGTCCGCCAGGCTGTTGTTGTGGGGATGCCCCATGACATCAACGGGCAGATTCCAAAGGCGTATGTCATGCTTGAGGAGGGCGCGGAAGCTGACGGGCGCGAAATCATCAAGTACGCGAAGGAGAAGCTGGCTCACTTCAAGGTGCCGAGAAGCGTGGAGTTCGTTACGGAGTTCCCATTGTCCGGGACAGGGAAGATTCTCCGGCGTGTTCTTAGGGACATGGCCGCGGGGAAATAGGAATGATGAAAGTTTGCGGCTGGCTCAAGAGGGCTGGCCGCTTTTTTTGCGCGTGAATCTCGCCGACAATTTCCGCCGCACTGCGAGGATCATTCCCTTGTTCAGGACGGTGAAGAATGCCGCGCTCATAATGATGTTGATGATGTCGAGGAAGATATTTCTCACACAGCAAAGCACCGCCATCAAGCTCAGGAAAGCCACAACAAGAATCATGTGCATCACGTCATACTTCATGCCGGCCATTTCCCGCACGTCCCTCATCCTCACAGTTCCGACAAGGACATAGCTTATCACCGTTGACAGCGAGGCCGCATAGAGACCGATAAACTTTATCAGCACGAGGTTGGCTGTTACGTTGCAGGCCGCGGCCATGAATGTTGTTCTGGCGAGTCCCTTCATCTCCTTGCAGGCCATGTAGATACCCCCCAAGAAGCTGCATATTATGCTGAAGAACGAGGCCATGAAAAGAAGCGGCATCTGTGTATAAGCGTCAGAGTAATCACCCTTTATGAGGACGGCGAAAAGAATTGGCGTTGAGGCAATGATGAGTCCAAGAAGCCCGGCCATGAAATCCAGAAGTGCCCTGAACATTTGGGTGTAATACTCGGCTCTGTCGTTGTCCTTCATCGCGAGGCTGGCATTCTCGCTCCAAGCCAAACCAAATGTGGACTGCGCAAGATTCAGAAGACCGGGTATTTTGTGGGCGACAGCGTAGGCGGCATTAGCAGGCAGTCCCAGGAAAGACGAGACAATGATTCTGTCCGAGGCGTTGATGACCCACCAGCACATAGCATCAAGAAGGTTGGGGAATGAGTAGGAAATGAGCTGCCTTATTCTCCCCAAGCTGAGAGAAGATAAGCTGACGTAACGGAAAATCCCTGTCCTTAGTATCAGGAACATCATAGACGATGCAGAAGAGAGAAGTATTGCCGCGACTGCCCCTGTAAGTCCGGCGTTGAACCACCAGAGAAACACGACGATGAACAGAACCTTGAACGAGACATTAACCACCGCGCTTAGTGAGTAATCAAGATTCCTGCCTACGCCCCGCGTGAAAAGCCCCGTTATTGTGTTGGAGAGGCTGACGAAAAGATACACGCATGAAAGAAGCCTTACCGCCGGATTCCCTGGTATCATGAAGAAAAGAGGGACTAAAGCCGCGGCTGATATGGAGGACGAGAAGATTACAGTGCTTGAGATTATGCTTTTGGTTTCGTCAGGATTGCCCCTAGCGTCTATCAGGTAACGGAAGGAAGCCGCGTGTATGTTGAGGGTAGCTACAGGAAGTGCCATAGAGAACACCGTGAAGATAAGATCAAACATTCCGTACTCATTTTTCGTGAGGCAGCCTGTAAGTATCGGGGATGTGATGAAGACGCTGAACTTGGGCAGCACTGTTCCGATGGAGAATATCAAAGTGTTCTTGATGAGGCTTCCCTGCCTGCTCATTTTGCGGAATTTCCCCCCTGAAATATAATGTCGCCGCGATTATATCATTCACAGGAGGCGGCAATCACATGATACTTGCTACATTCAACGTGAACTCTGTGCGTTCGAGGCTTCATATTCTGGAACGGTGGCTAAAGTCCGCAGGCCCTGATATTCTCTTCATGCAGGAGACAAAGACACAGGATGAATTTTTCCCTGACGTTGCGTTTCAGGAATGGGGCTACAGGTCATACTTTCACGGCGGGAAAAGCTACAACGGAGTCGCCGCAATCGTGAAGGAGGGACTCGGCGATGTTGATGTTACGTTCGGTTTTGATGACGGGGAATTTGACACAAGAGTCCTCACTCTGAGGCACAAGAATCTGACCGTCCTCAACACCTACGTTCCGCAGGGTAAATCCACCGACAGCCCGGACTTCACCGTCAAGAAAGAGTTCCTCGCCCGCGTTAAGAGTGTCATTGAGCGCGAGGAAGGGGGGCTGTTCTTGTGGACTGGGGATCTCAACGTCGCCCCCGAAAACAGGGACGTAACCAGCCCTGAGACGAAGAAGAGTCATGTGTGCTTCTGCGACGAAATCAGGCAGGTTTTCCGCGCAACAAAAAACAGCCTCGTTGACGTTCTGAGACTGTTTGATGACGGTGATAATGTGTTCACGTTCTACGATTACCGCGTGAAGAATGCTGTGAGCCGCAAAATAGGCTGGCGTATTGACCACATGCTTGCTTCGCCGGGACTCGCTGACCTGGCCGAATGGTGCAGGCCTGACATTGAGCCGCGGAAGTGGGACAAGCCTTCGGATCACACGCCGCTAGTCGCAAATTTCAGGCTGTAACAGCTACAGTAACCCGTAAAATTCCAGCCTCTTCCTGCACTCCTCACGCCCCATAAGCTCGGCGACCTCGAAAATCCCCGGGCTTACCTTCATCCCAGTCAGCGCGAATCTCAGGGGCATTGCGTAATCCTTCATCTTTGCTCCCTCATGCTGGCCAATCCACGAGCGTGCGACTCCTTCAAGCTCTTCCGCCTTCCACGAGTCATGTGAGAATATCGCGGCGAAAAACGGCTTCAGCTTCTCCTTGTCGACACCCTCAGCGTTCCAGCGAGCTTTGACGGGTTCAAACGACACGAAATAGTCCGAGAACTCCGACATCTCTTTTGCCGTTCTTCCGCGCCCGGCCATGAGGGTCAAAGCGTCCTCAAGGTACTTCACGCCGCGTGATGCCTCAACGTCAGCGACTGGCAGCCCTGCCTCCTCCCAGAAAGGACGAACCATAGACAGCCGGACATCTGGCGCAAGAGCCTTCAAGTGTTCCTGGTTGATGTAGTTTAGCTTGTCGAAATCGAACACGGCTGCCTTCCGCGTTACCCGTGAGAGCTCGAACCATTCGGCGGCCTCTTCACGCGTGAAAATCTCCTTGTCGTCCCCTGCTGACCACCCCAAGAGTGCCAGAAAGTTGAACATTGAGTCGGGCATATATCCCATGTCCCGATATTCGTAGATGCTCGTAGCTCCGTGGCGTTTGCTGAGTTTCTTCTTGTCGCGCCCAAGTATCATGGGAAGGTGGGCAAATTCGGGAACGTCCCAGCCTAACGCCCGGTAAAGCAGAATCTGCTTGGGAGTGTTCGAGATGTGATCTTCTCCCCTGATGACGTGGGTAATGTTCATGAGGTGATCGTCGACAACAACCGCGTAATTGTACGTGGGCATTCCGTCGCTCTTTATGATGACAATATCCTTGAGCTTGTCTGAATCTTTCTCGCGAAGTCCGTCGCTCATCACGTCAATCTGGCCGTACACAATATCCCTGAACGATATATCCTGCCCCGCCTCAACACGGAAGATTATTGCCCCGCCGTCCCGGTAAGCCCTGCCCATGCCGACAAGCTGGTCCGCGTAGTCCCGGTAAATGCCGAGACGCTCAGACTGACGGTAAGGGCCGTAAGAGCCGCCGATGTCCGGCCCCTCGTCCCAGTCGAGTCCGAGCCACACCATCCCGGACATGATTGTTTCCTCGTACTCTTTTGTTGACCGGGCAAGGTCGGTGTCCTCAATCCTGAGTATGAACCTGCCGTGATTGTGCCGCGCCCAGAGCCAGTTGAACAGCGCAGTATGTCCTCCTCCTATGTGGAGCGCGCCTGTTGGGCTTGGGGCGAATCTCACTCTTACTTCTGACATGTGATTACTCCTCCTTTGACGTGTGAATTATACTATCACGGCGGGAGAGTAAAATTTTCACGGAGAATGAAAGGAGAGAGTTGCTCATGGGAAAATTGCTGTTCATCATGCTGGCACTGGTTCTGATTATGCCCGCAAAGTCATCCGGCAACGCCCCGGAAATCGAGACACTAAGGACGGCCTCATTCACGATGGACTATTTCCGTTTCGGCAAGGGGAACAGGACGCTCGTGATTCTTCCGGGCATAAGCGTGAAGAGTGTCATGAACTACGCGGGGGCAATCGAGGAGAGTTACAGGCTTCTTGCAGAGGATTTCACGGTCTGCGTAATGGACAGGAGAAAAGATATTCCGGCCCGTTACTCCGTCTGCGACATGGCCGGAGACACAGCCGAAGCGCTAAGAGCTTTGGGTCTCAGCAGGGTATGCGTGTTCGGAGCGTCCCAGGGCGGAATGATGGCGATGAAGCTGGCGGCCGACAATCCCGGGCTGGTGGACTGCATGATTCTCGGCTCAACTTCAGCGCAGGTAACACCGGAACAGTACAGCGCGGTATTCGGGGGCTTTGTGCGTCTCGCGGAGGAAGGAAACGCGGAAGCCCTCAGCCTTGCGTTCGGTGAGGCTGTCTACCCTCGTGAAGTGTTCGCGCAGTCGAGGGAGCTTCTTGTCGAGTCCGCAAAAACTGTTACGCCTGAAGACCTGTCCCGCTTCGTAATAATGACAGAGGGGATGAGGGGCTTTGACGTTACGGATGGCCTGAGGAAGATAACATGCCCTGTCCTCGTGATAGGCTCATACAGCGACAAGGTATTCGGCGGTGATGCGTCTGTGAGGATTATGGAGCTTCTTGGCGGAAGGCCGGGCTGTGAGCTGTTCATGTATGACGGTTACGGACACGCCGCTTACGACACCGCGCCTGACTACAGGGAGCGCATGATGAATTTCCTCCGCAAGCACTGAGGCAGGAAGCACTCTCTTCAACGGGGAGTGCCTCTTTCACGCCTCATCATCTGGCGTAGTTCCTTGACCACTCGAATATTCCCAGGGCCGCCGCAACACTCGCATTCAGTGAACTTATTCCCCCGGCCATGATGGGAATCCGCCTGAGAATGTCGCAGGTCTCACGCACAAGCCGCGACAGCCCTTCACCTTCAGCACCGACAACAAGAGCGCAACGTTCCGGCAATGTCCCAGTCCACAAAGACTCCTCAGCGTTCCCGTCGAGTCCGGCCGTCCAGAAATTCGCGGCCTTGAACGCCTCAATAGTGCGTGTGATGTTGCTGACCGGGATTAACGGGAGTCTTAGTGATGCGCCTGCGCTGGTCTTTATGACTGTGTCATTCGGGACTGCCGAGCGGCGTTTTGCGTACACGACACAAGATGCTCCTCCTGCTTCTGCTGAACGGATTATCGCGCCGAGATTGTGGGGGTCTTCTATGTGGTCGAGGATTACGGCGAGGACGGGCGAATTTGTGTCTTGGGACTTCAGGAACGAGTCGAGGTCGAGAGTCCTTGCCTGAGTGAGTCGGCATATGACTCCCTGGTGTTTTTCGCCGCCTGAGAGTTTGTCGAGGGCTTCGGGGGCGACTATCTGCCACGTAACATTAGCGGCTCTTGCCATGTCCAGCAGCTCATCGAGGAAGGGGGGGCGCACGTTGTTGGCGACGAGGAGCTTCGCGCATCTTTCGGGGGACTTGGCGAGGAGGTCTGTTACGGGCTTGCGTCCCCTGCAAATATCATCGGTCATGTTATGCCTGCTTTCGTGTGGGATTTTTGCTGACGTGGGAATTATACGCCCCAGCAACAAAAATCCCCCGGCCTCACAACCACGGGGGACTCTCTCATCCTACACTGCCTCCAAGTCCCTGCTCGCAACAATATCCGCGTCAGTCCCGCAAACATTGTGTATCAGAACCTGGCCAATCTTCACGGGAGCTTCAACCTCAAGTGCCGCAACCGCCCTCGTGATGTCGAATAGTTTTCCTTTGGGCGCGGGAGTCTTGCTTCTCACAGGACACACAGGGAGCTTTCCGCCTTTCACCCTGACTGTTGACGCGAAAACACGCCGCGGATCCTTCACTTCCGAACGCGCATAACTAGCACCCCTCGCGCAGGTGTTGCCCTCAACCTTCACGACCTCGCCGGCATCGTCAAGCGTTACAGTGAGTCCGCAGCCCAGGGGGCATGACACGCAGATGAACTTTCTTTCCTCGCTCATAGTCTCACCTTCTCTCTACACGGGCTGAATGTCGATTGTGATGCTGCTGACATTCCCGGCCTCGCGCAATTTTTCGGTCTTTATCCGCACCTCGTTCATCTCACCGGGACGCGCATACCTGAGACGCTGTGAGTAAAGCTCCGTCCCGTCATCCGTAACAGCGAACACACGGCAGGCAGTCTCAACAGGATGAGTTACGCGCATGAAGATTGTCGAGTCAGCCTCACCCGTAACGAACTGGGGCGAATACAGCCTGACATTTTCCCCGCCCTTCACCGGGATTCTCATGGATGATGCGATTTTCCCTGCGGCGAATTTTGCGGCGTTCGCTCCTGCTATCAGTCCTTCATCGCTGACGTTGTCGACAAGGTCATACACTATCACGACATTTCCGGCGGCAAAAATTGCGGGGTTGCTCGTCTGCAAGAGGTCATTCACTACCGGGCCTCCTGTTACGGGGTGAATGTCAATCCCGGCCATCCGTGAAAGCTCGTTCTCAGGGATAAGCCCAATCGCCAGCAATAACGTATCACACTCAACGTAGCGTTCAGTTCCGGCTATCGGAGTCATGTGGTCGTCGACTTCTGCCACTGTTACGCCTTCAAGCCTGTCCTGCCCGTGAATGCGTGTTACTGTGGTCTTGAGGTGGAAGGGGATTCCGTAATCGTCGAGGCACTGGGCAATGTTGCGCCTGAGACCGCCCGGCCATGTCATGACTTCGTACACTCCCTCAACTTCCGCGCCCTCCCAGATCATACGCCGGGCCATGATAAGCCCAATATCCCCCGAACCTAGAATGACAGCGCGCTTTCCCGGCATGTAGCCTTCCATGTTGACGAAACGCTGGGCTGTTCCTGCTGTGTAGATTCCTGCGGGACGTGTGCCTGGTATCCTGATTGCGCCTAATGGACGCTCGCGGCATCCCATAGTGAGGACTATTGCTGACGGGTTGAGGGACTCAATTCCGCGCTCCTTGTTCATCGTCCACACCGTATTGTTCCCGCTGTCAATCTGGAACACCATCGTGTTTGTCCTGAACTCGACTCCTTCCTCGTGAGCCTGCTGAATGAACCTGTGCATGTATTCCGGCCCGGTCAGTTCCTCCTTGAACGTCCGCAAACCGAAGCCCGGGTGAATGCACTGCTGGAGGATACCGCCCAAGTCCCAATCACGTTCGAGGACAACGACTCTTTCAGCCCCCTCACGCCTCGCGCCGATTCCTGCGGCGACTCCTGCCGGGCCAGCTCCGATAATCAGCACGTCAATTCTCTCACTCATTCCGACACCGCCCCTTTCAGCAGAAATTCCTTCGTTTTTCCCACAAGAAGCCGCGAGTCTCCTCCGTGCCTCGTAATCTGGTCTAACGGAATCCCAAGCTCACGCGACAATATTTCGGCCACACGCGGACAGCAGAAGCCACCCTGGCAGCGTCCCGTTCCTGCGCGAGTCATCATCTTCACGGCTGAGACTGTGCGCGCCCCCCTGCGGATTGCCTCCAATACCTGGCCTTCTGTTACCGTCTCACACCTGCACACAATCTGCGCATAAGCCGGGTCATTCTCAGCGAGTGCTTTCCTCCCGGCCATGTCCATGTACAGGAAGCGGGGAATGTTTCGGCGTTCGGGGATGAATTTCTCGTTGGGCGCGAACGTAACGAGGTCAGCAAATTCCGACTCCAGAAGCTCGGCCACGTACTCAGCAATTGCCGGGGCTGACGTGAAACCGGGGGACTTAATGCCCGCCACGTTGACGAACCCGCGGGGAGTCTTCAACGCCGAAATCTCGAAATCCCCCGACTCTGTGTTTGCCCTGACTCCTGCGAACGTGGTAATGTTCATGTTGACGGGGAAATTGGGGACGAGTCTCCGCGCTCCCTTGAGGACTTCCGCGAGGCCTTCAGGAGTTGTTGACCTGTCTTCAGGGTCTTCCTGCTCGGTTGCTGTGGGCCCGGCCATGAGGTTGCCTTCAGCCGTCCGCAGAACTGTAACGCCCTTTCCTGCCTTTGACGGACAAGAGAAGAGGAAGCTGGTTATCGTGCCTCCTGTTGAGCGGTCAAGAAGGAAGTACTCGCCCTTTGTCGGGATGATGCGGAACGACGTATCGCCTGCCCATGATGCGATTTCGCCCGAATGTACTCCGCCCGCGTTAATCACGATTGGTGCGAGGAAGTCGCCTTTGTTGGTTGACACTCCGCGAACATTGCCCTTGTCGTCAAGAAGAAGCCCCGTCGCAACGGTCTCAAGGTGAAGCTCAGCCCCGTTGATTTGCGCGGACTCTATCATTGCGTTGACGGCCTCGAAGTTGTTGATGATGCCCGCTTCAGGAGACCACAACGCCGCCACAATGCCGGGTGAAACGTTGGGTTCACGTTCCCTGAGTTTGTCGCCTGAGATGATTTCGATTCCCGGACAGCCGTTAGCCTTCCCCTGCTG
>JAFSKV010000040.1 GCA_017448795.1 Synergistaceae bacterium
CGGAGCTTAAGCCGGAAATCCAAGAAGACACCCCAGAATCTGACACGTTGCCGGGAGATTCACAGGATATTTCGCCGGATGATGACAAGGAGCTTGAGCCGGAAATCCAAGACACAACCCCAGAGCCTGACACGCTCACGGATGACTCGCAGGATATTTCCCTTGACGATGATACGGAGCTTGAGCCGGAAATCCAAGAGGACACACCAGAATCTGACACGTTGCCGGGAGATTCACAGGATATTTCGCCGGACGATGACAAGGAGCTTGAGCCGGAAATCCAAGAGGACACACCAGAATCTGAGACATTACCGGGAGATTCACAGGATATTTCCCTCGACAATGACACAGAGCTTGAGCCGGAAATCCAAGAAGACACGCCAGAGCCTGAGATATTACCGGGAGATTCACAGGATATTTCCCTCGACGATTCCCCGGAAGAAATTTTAGACACGGAAGAAGTGTATACTGACACAATGCCAGAAGATCTATTTTCCCAAGACGAAACACAAAACGAACAGGAATACGCCCCCAATACCGACACGGAAGAAGAGGAATATGATCCCTCACTCGTGGCTGAAGCTATGTCTTCAGGCACTATAGATGACGTTATAGCCCGCCACAATTCCGAACTCGCAGACCAGCTCCTCATGAAGGCCGCGGGACTCCCCTCCGACAAGTTCGAGATGCTCGTGATAGACCTGCTGTCTAAGATGGGATATTTTGCCTTCCAGACAGCACGATACACAACAGAGGCATCCGGCAGCGGCCTCATTCACGGCGTGATTCTCGACAACAAGACAGGCGCAAACATCTATATTCAGGCGCGGAAACTTTCACCAGGCAGAACAGTCAGCAAGGCTGATATTCAGGACTTTATTGACGAACTCGCTGACAAGGGCGGCAAAGGCATATTCGCCACAACCGCGAATTTCTCCGAGAACGCCCAAATTCTGGCCGCTGATGAAAGATTGATGCTGATTGACGGTGAGAGACTGACAAATCTCATGATAGCCAACAATTTCTGCGTCAACGTCGAAAAGGTCTACGAGATCAAAGCCATAGACAGCGAGTCATTCAGCGAATACGAGGAATAATGCGCGGGCACGAATGAGAATATATCTCCTCAGCATGGGCTGCGCGAAAAATACCGCAGACTCCGAACACCTCAAAGCTAGGCTCGAATCCTGCGGCCATGAAGTAACCGACAGCCCCGACAACGCCGAATGCGCCATCATCAACACATGCGGCTTCATTCAGGACGCGGTGAAGGAGAACATTGACGCTATACTAGACCTTGAAGCCCTCAAGAATGACGGAAGCATTCACACTCTCATTGTTGCCGGGTGCTTGGTCAACCGCTGCGAGAAGGAATTACGCCAAGAACTGCCCAGCGTTGATTTGTTCGTCAGGTCTGAGGAATGGGACAAGGTCATTCACTTTCTCGGCGGACATGAGAACACTAACTGCCCTCCCGTCTCACCAGTCAGCAATAACTATCACTCACGCTTCCTGAAAATCTCCGAGGGCTGTAACACACTCTGCTCATACTGCGCAATCCCTCTCATACGCGGGCGGTTAAGGAGCGTTCCTCTGCGGCAAATAGTGAATGAGGCTCGTATCATGTGCGCGGCGAGGGCAAAAGAATTGTGCCTTGTAGGGCAGGATCTGACGGTTTACGGCCAAGATTTTGCTGACGGGACAAACCTTCGCTCCCTCATTCACGCGCTCAATGAAGAAATCCCGGCGGGTACATGGTTACGATTGCTATACCTTCACCCTAACAGAGTCGATGAATCACTCGTTGACTTCCTCATGTCTCAGGACAAAGTGTTACACTACCTCGACATTCCAATTCAGCACGCAGACCCGGAAATACTCGCGCGCATGAACCGCCACTGTAACCCTGAACACTTGCGCGGAATATTCACGTACATCCGTGAGCTTGACCCGCTGTTTACGTTACGCACGACGATAATGACAGGCTTCCCCGGTGAGACGGCAAAGAGTTTCGGGCATGTTCTGGACTTCGTGGGAGATATTGAGTTCGACAGGCTGGGAGCGTTCGTGTATTCCCCCGAAGAAGGCACAAAGGCCGCGGCCATGTCGGGCAGAGTCTCACGCAAAGCAGCCGAGTCCCGCTGCAACCGTCTCATGACACTTCAGGCGGAAATCTCGCAGGAACGCGGGGAACTCTTCATCGGCCGTGAGCTTGATGTGATGATTGAAGAAGTTGACGCTGAGGCGGGCGAGGCTTGGGGAAGGTCTTACAGGGATGCGCCGGAAGTTGACGGTATGACGTGCGTAACCGGGAATATTTCGGGCATAAAGGCGGGGGATATTGTGCGAGCGGAAATTTACGACTGCGCGGAAAATGATTTATTCGGGGAGATGAAAACATGAGAAATTATCCGTGGTATGTATGGATTGCCAGCTTATTCGGGCTTGGGTTCATTCCTTCGGGGATGCCCGGCACTGTGAGTTCTGCCTTTGCTTGTGCCGTCAGCGTGTTCGTTGATGTTCCTATGTGGGCGATTGTCCTTGTGTCAGCAATAGGCGTGTATGTTACCGGGAAATCTGAGGTCTACTTCAGCCGCAAAGATCCCAGCTTCCTCAACATTGACGAGCTTCCGGGAATGTGGCTGACAATTTATCTTCTGCCCAAGGGTTTTATCATTCCGGGGTTCTTCCTGTTCCGGCTGATAGACATACTGAAACCTTGGCCTGTCTGCGCGATGGAGAAATTGCCGGGAGGCTGGGGAATCATGGCCGATGACATTGTGGGCGGTATCATGGGCAGCGTTATACTTCAGGTGCTCAACGCGTACCTGTACCATTCGGGATGGCTCTACCCTCTCATAGGAGCGTGGTTAGGATGAAGAGTACAGTGCTTGCGGCAATAGGCGACGAGCTTCTTTCAGGCGCGAGGCTTGAGAGGAATGCTCACTTCATGGCCGGGAAATTCCACGCTAAGGGCTGGGAAGTCAAACGCATAGAAATTGTGTCAGACAGCGAAAACGAAATCATATCTCTTCTCACCCGCTGGGTAGGACGGACTGACATTCTGATACTCTCAGGAGGGCTAGGCCCAACACATGACGACATGACAAGGCAGGCAATAGCCCGGTACTTAGGGTGCGGTCTTCGTGCTGATGATGCGGCGTATGACCGTGTCCTTGACCGCGTGAAGGATGACCCCAAGAGACTCGCCTACACTGAGAGCGTGAGAGACCCCCAAGCAATGATTCCCGAACTCGCGCAGACGGTCTTCAACCCGGCCGGGTTCGCGCTGGGCATAAAGTTTGAACGCGAGGAAACGACGGTTATAGCCCTTCCCGGAGTCCCATTCGAGTATGAGGCCATGACAAGGCAGGAATTGCCCGAAATTTTCACAGGCAACGAGAAGCGTACTGCCTCCGTGATAATTCTTGATACCCCCGAAATGCACATAGCCGCAAAGATTCCCGAAGTCATAAATCACACTGGCCTTCACGTCTCAATACTTCCTGCATTTCCGCAAGTCGAGCTGATTATACGCGGTGAACCTGAGACTGTAGCGCGGGCTGAAGCTCTTACACGCATGAAATTCGCCGGGCTTGCACTGCCTGAAGGGTCAACATCAATCGCTGATGCTGTTCTGATTGAGGCGAGGGCTAAAGGTTTTCGTGTGTCCTGCGCTGAGTCATGCACAGGCGGACTTGTGGGGGCGGCTCTCACTGACATAGCAGGGAGTTCTGATGTCTTCAACGGATCAGCCGTAACATACAGCAACGATGCCAAGCGCGGAATCTTGGGCGTGAAAGCTGAGACGCTCCGGGATTTCGGGGCAGTAAGCGAGGAATGTGCGTGCGAAATGGCGGAAGGTTCACGGAGAGTTTATGGCGCGGATTTTGCGGTGTCAACAACAGGAATTGCCGGGCCTGACGGAGGAAGCGAGTCAAAACCTGTTGGTACTGTGTGGTTTGGGATTGCGGGTGCTGACGGTGTGAGGGCGGTGAAAAGAGTCTTGCCGGGCAGCCGCGCGGAAGTCAGGACAAGGGCGGTAAGGTTTGCTCTTGCTGAACTCTGGAAGGAGATACGGAGGGCGTGAAAATTTCCGGGTAAATGCTGGTATACTTATCCGGCAAAATCTCACACTTACAACTGAAGGAGTGATTACCCTGGCAAAGTCCACATCCAAGAAATCCGGCCAGTCAACCCGCGAGCAGATTCTCGACGAGGCAGTCGGAGAAATACGGAGCAGGTTCGGGGACGGCGCAATAATGAAGCTCGGGGACAGGGCGAAGCGTGATATTGAAGTCATCCCCAGCGGAGTTCTTCCTCTTGACGTTGCGCTAGGCATAGGCGGTTACCCCAAAGGCAGAATCGTTGAGATATTCGGCCCTGAAGGGTCAGGCAAGACAACCATAGCCCTTTACGCGGTTGCTGAAGCCCAGAAAGCCGGAGGGGTTGCGGCGTTCATTGACGCGGAACACGCACTTGATCCCAAGCTCGCGAGGAACTTGGGCGTTGATGTCGAGAATCTTTATCTCTCACAGCCCGACTGCGGAGAACATGCCCTCAACATTCTTTACCAGATGGTGAAGACTGGAGCTGTTGACATTATAGTTGTCGACTCTGTTGCGGCACTGACACCAAAGGCTGAGATTGACGGCACGGTAGGAGAGAGTCCTATGGGGCTTCAGGCAAGAATGATGTCATACTCACTGAGACAGCTTGCGGGTATCATCGCGAAGACCAACTGCGTAGTTGTGTTCATCAACCAGCTGAGGGCGATGATCTCGACGGGTTACGGGCAGGGACCTAGCGAGACAACGACGGGAGGCCGCGCGCTTAAATTCTACTCGTCAATACGCCTTGAAGTCCGGCGCGGGAAGAAGCTGGATAAGAGTGATGTTACTATCGGCCATGAGCTTTATCTCAAAGTCGTGAAGAACAAGCTGGCTCCTCCTTTCAGGGTAGCACACGCAAGCCTGATTTACGGCAGGGGGATTCCTGTTGGGGTTGCTGTTGTCGACATGGGAATTGATTACGGCGTACTAGGCAGAAAAAGCTCTTGGCTCACGTACAAGGGCGAGACGTTAGGGCAGGGCAAGGAGTCTGTAGCGAAATTTCTTGCTGAACATCCCGCGCTTCAAGATGAGATCATGAAGGAGATAATGCGGAAGGCTAATAACGTGTCAGCAGTCATGCCGGAAGTGTCAGAAGCGAGGTCTGCGGATGATGAGGAGGCCTTAGAGTCTGAGAGCGGAGACGGCGCGCTTGACGGTGAAGAAGATATGCTTGATATTGCTGACGGTGAGGCTGACACGGAAGCCGAGTAAGTGAGCGTTGAAGTTCCTCCTGTTGAGAGACGGGGGGAATTTTTTTGTGTGCTATAATCGGGCGGAAATCCCAGCAATAAGGAGGTTGACACGAGTGAAATTGCGCGGCTATAATAGTTTGCAGTTTGCAGTTTGCAGTTTGCAGTTTGCAGTAGCTTAGTCTGTCCTTTCACATCATCCCACAACAAAACATCAATCATTCTTCCGGCTGAGACACAAGGGGGCTTCCCGTCATGAGGATAGCCATCTTCTTCAACGACCGCAATCACAGGAAGGAAGCTTTCTTCAGCGGAATGGACTTCAGGAATCCCCAGCTCGGAAATCCCGGTATAGGCGGCACGGATTATGAGTTCATCCTTCTGGTGTATGCCCTCGCGAAATTCTCAGACTGTGAGGTAAATCTCTACTGCCATGAGGAAAGCAACATTTACCCCGGCGGCGTGAATGTCCACATTTTAGACAGCAGCTCAGATCTTGTAGCGCAGGTTGCGGCTGACGGCAACGACATCCTAATATCCAAGATAGGGGCAGTATCAGACTCAGCTTACAGCAAGGCAAATGACTCAGGCCTGAATATAATCGTATGGGCCCACAATTTCATGACAGGCATGTTCGCCAGGAAGCTCGCGGAAAATCCGGCAGTCAAGCGCGTCGTTATGGTCAGCCATGAACATTATGACTACTACCTTGACCACCCCGTAATCGCAAAGTCAACATTCATCCACAACATGTACGACGGCCGCCATTTCCCCCTCCGAGAATACCCTTCATCCCCTGCCGTAACCTACACAGGAGGCCTGTACGAGGCAAAGGGCTTCCACGTTCTTGCAGCAATGTGGAAGGACATACTCCGTGAGGTCCCGGACGCAACGCTCTACGTCATAGGTAGCGGAAGGCTCTACGACAAGGGCGCGAAATTAGGGGCTTACGGTTTGGCGGATGCCAAGTATGAGGCAATGTTCATGAGGCATCTGACTGAGGGCGGGGAGATTCTTCCGTCCGTGAAATTCTTGGGCAACATGGGTGCTGAGAAGTCGGAAATTTACGCCAAGACAACTGTAGGCGTTATGAACCCCTCCGGCCAGACTGAGACATTCGGAATGAGCGCGCTTGACGCTGAGGCCTGCGGTGTCCCGGTGGTGTCGCGGGCATACGGGGGGCTGTTCGAGACTGTGAGGCACGGCGGGACGGGGTATCTTGGACGCAACCCGGAGGAAATCAGGCGTTACATCATCATGCTGCTCAAGGACAGGGAGCTTAACGTGAGGCTTGGTCGGCAGGCTAAGGAGTTCGCGGAGAAATCGTTTCTCCCGGAAGTTATCGTGAAGAAGTGGCTGGCACTCTTTGACGATGTCATGAACGGCAGGCCATGTGAGTATATCCCGCCGTCTCAGAACGTGAACGGAGTCAAACGCCTCAAGATAGTCAACCGCTGGCTTCACGAGCATCATATTCCGACACCCCCGGTCTCTGTATTGTCGCCGAGAAACCTTCAGGATATGCTGCCCGCCGGAACATACGCCAGCCTCAAGAGATTGCTGCACCGGTGAAATCCGAGGGGGACTCGCGCCTTCATGACGTGAATCCCCCCCGTTCCTTCACGTGCTACCTGCTGAGAATGTCGCCGCGTGATACGTCCTTACCGAACTCCACGAACGACATCAATTCGTCATCATTCACAGGCTCAGTGATGACAACGATTGTCTGTGTGCTGTAGCCCGCGCCCCTCACAGCGTCCAAGTCAACACGAACAACAGGCTCACCAGCCTTCACATTGTCGCCCTGCTTCTTGAGGAGTGTGAAGCCCTTTCCGTTCATGTTCACCGTGTCTATGCCTATGTGGATGAGAAGCCCGGTGCCGTCCTTCATCCTGAGTCCGAATGCGTGGGCTGTCGGGAAAATCATCTCAATCACTCCGTTTGCCGGCGATGAGATTATGCCGTTTGCGGGGTCTACTGCTATTGTCTGCCCCATCGTCTGACCAGCGAACGCCTCGTCCTTGATCTCGTCCGGGCCGATGAACCTTCCGTCAGCAACCGCTACTATCACGTCATCCGGCACATCCGGGAGAACCTGCCCCAGCTCCTCCGGGGGAATCTTGCCCTGCTTCTTCCAGACGTTGAAGAGAACGTTGCAGATTACCCACGAAGCAGCGAAAGCAATCACGACTCCGCCTATGACAGCGTGGACGAAATTCGTCATCGTGTAGCCCAAAGCCTGAGCCTCAGCGTGAGGAATATATCCCGGCAGCACCAAGAGTCCCGGAGAACCGCCCGCGAACCTTGCTACCCTCGTCAGCCCCATGTACAAGCCTCCGAGTCCCCCGCCTATCATGGCCGCGTAAAGGGGGAACGTGAAGCGCATGTTGACACCGTAAAGCACCGGCTCAGTGATTCCTAGAACGCCAGTTAATCCAGCTGAGGCCGCTTGCTGTTTCGTGTCTGGATTCTTTGAGCGCATAGCGACCGCAAGACCTGCCGCGCCCTGTGCAACGTTTGACGGGAGCATTCCGATGATGACCGAGTCCCATTTGACGGTTGCGAGGTTGTTTGTGCCGATTGGGATAAGGCCGTAATGTGTCCCGGTCATGACGAGCAACGGCGAGAAGAAGCCAACGAGAGTCGGGACAAGCCACGGAATCGTCGCATTCATCCACGTGAACAGCGAGTTAATCAGCCCTGATGCCCACGAGCCTATAGGGCCGAGAAGGGTTATCGTTACTGTTCCGCCGATGAGGAGG
Source organism: Synergistaceae bacterium (assembly GCA_017448795.1). Taxonomy (GTDB): domain Bacteria; phylum Synergistota; class Synergistia; order Synergistales; family Aminobacteriaceae; genus JAFUXM01. The sequence continues at coordinate 8,065 of JAFSKV010000040.1, forward strand.
CTAGCCAGCGGGACGGAAAAGAATTTTACCGCTCTCGGTGAGACTTTCTGCGCCCAATGCTCAACGATGGACATGAACCAAACGCCGAGAATTATCGGGATGACTGACGAGGCATAAGGAGCGCGTGTTACCGGGAGGAAGCCCAGGAATGTTACGGCCTCTTTGCCTGACATGAGAGCCGCGAATGACGGGTAAACGAGAATCCCGGCGAGGGCTAATGCGTTGCCTTGGTTGCACTTGAATTTTCGTGCGCATGAAGCCGCGAGAAGTATGGGCATGAAGTAGAATGCGGCATCAGCCATAGCGTTGATGATGGTGTAGGTCTGAGTCCCTGACTGTAACCAACCCAGCCACACGAACAGGGCAATTAGAGCCTTGAGGAGTCCTGCGCCTGTTATCGCGGGGATGATGGGCTGGAAGATGCTTGCGATACTTTCGAGGAGCTTGCTGAGCTGTGAGCGGTTGTCTTCTTTCTCGGCGTTGGGGTCGTCAATCTGTGCCGATGACTCGAAGCCTCCGATTGCGACGACTTCCTGATAGACCTGCGGGACATCAGGGCCGATTACGATTTGGTACTGTCCTCCGGCGTTGACGACCTGAAGGACGCCTTTGAGCTTGGTGATCGCGTCAGTGTTGGCTTTGCCGTCATCGTTGAGGGTGAAGCGGAGACGGGTTGCACAGTGAACCACGCCTTTGACGTTGAATTTGCCGCCGATGAGTTCGAGGATTTTTGCTGCTAGTTCCTTGTAGTCCATGTTGCTGCCTCCTGTATGAAATTTTGTGTTGCTATTTTGCCCCGTGTTTGAGTAGTACTCCAGCGATTTCAGCGTGACCTTCCTGTGCCGCCCACATAAAGGCCGTCATGCCGATATCGCTCTTAGCGTTGAGCTCCGCACCGTGACTCAGGAGTACTTCTGCTACTTCTACTTGGCCATTCTCTGCCGCATGCATTAAAGCCGTCCAGCCCTCATCTTCTCTAGCGTTGACATTCGCACCGCCCGTTATGGCTTCCTCAACCTTGCGGGCATCTCCTAACTTGCACAGCTCCACAAAATCACTATCACTCATCATCATTCATCAAGCCTCCCGCCATCCGACTCAATCATTCCTTTGTAACAATAGAAACTGTCCTTCATGCTTCCTCACCCTTCAGCGTATTACTTACAACTAAACTCCGTGCCGGGTAATGCGTTCCTGCGCGTCATCGTAGACTTCCTCATCTTCCCGCAAGCCTACAATGATAACGAGCATCTCAGTATCCGTGCGAATGAGCTTGAGATGACACGAAGGCCTTCACCGCGCAGCTTGATTTCTAGGCAGTTCGTGAGATTGATGCCGCCTTTGTGGCCGAGCTCGATTCCGTAGCCGCCCTCACTATAATGTCCTCCCATCCTTCGAGGTCAGCATCCGTTATTCCGAGCCTCCTGTCCATCTCCTCCTGCGTTATCGTCCGGGACATGTCGAAGTGGCTCATCCTCTCGTCCGCAATCGCAATAAGTCTCACGTCATCGCGGTCCATCGTCATAAGCTCGTATTCATCCATTGGCACAATCACCCCCTCTGCCTCGCTGCCGTTCATGACAATCCGCGGGCCTGAGTGTCTAACTTCCGCGAAAATCTCCCCGGCTTTGCCCTCATTGAACGCTGAGAACGGTACTGTCTTGGTCGTCTGTCCTAATATGGCGGTCAATCATCATCACCTCCCTGTGCTGTATTGCCCCGTATGAGCGCAGAAGCCGGGCTGTGTCATCATTGCCGTGAGATTCTGCCCAATATAGAGCCGTCCTGCCTTTATGCTCTTCAGCGTTGAGGTCAGCACCATGTTTCAGGAGGAGTTCTGCGGTTTCCGTGTGGCTTTTCCACGATGCCAGCATTAAGGCCGTAAGTCCGCGAAGCTCCCTAGCGTTGATGTCCGCGCCATGTCTGAGGAGCAATTCTGCAATGTCCGTGTAACCGCCAGACGATGCCATCATGAGAGCCGTGTAGCCCAAGTTGCTCTTCATGTTGGAATCCGCGCCGTTACTCAGGAGTAGTTCAACAACTGCCGTTTGGCCGTTCCACGCCGCCGACATTAAAGCAGTAGTGCCTGTGTTGTCCCTAGAGTTGACGTTCGCGCCCCCAGTTATAGCTTCCTCAACCTTGCGGGCATCTCCTGACCTGCACAGCTCCACAAACTCACTATCACGCATCTAGGCTCGCCCCGTCAGACTCAATCACCCCCTTGTACCAGTAGAAACTATCCTTCCTGATTCTCTTCAGGCTTCCCTTGCCGCTGTCGTCCTTGTCAACATAAATCATCCCGTAACGCTTCCTCATCTCCCCGCTCGACGCGCTCACAAGGTCAATGCACCCCCACGCCGTGAACCCAATCACCGGGATTCCGTCCTCAGTGATTGCGTCCCTCAGTGCCAGCAAATGCGCCCTCAAGTACTCTATCCTGTACGCGTCATGAATTTTCCCGTCAGCGTCAACCGTGTCATTCGCTCCGAGCCCGTTCTCCACCACAAACAGCGGCTTCTGGTAGCGGTCATAGAGACTGTTGGCCGTTATTCTGAGTCCCAGCGGGTCAATCTGCCAGCCCCATTCAGTATGCTTCAGGTAGGGATTCTCCACAGCACGGAACACAGCATTGCCCGGCCTCTGGTGCTTGGCGAAAATCTCAGGGTCAGCCGTCGTACACCGTGAACAGTAGTACGAGAACGCAACATAGTCCACCGTCCCGGCCTTCAAGGTCTCAGCGTCTGCTTCTGTTACTATGTCAGCAATCCCGGCGCGTTCCATCCTCTTCAGTGCCCACACAGGATATTCGCCACGCGCCTGAATGTCCGTGAAGAAATAGTTATCCCTGTCCTTCTCGATGCCGTCCAGAATGTCCGCAGGGTTGCAGGAATACGGGTAGAACTGCCCCGCCGCAAGCATACAGCCAATCATTGAGCCGGGCATTATCTCGTGTGCAAGCCTCACTGCCTCCGCGCTCGCAAGAAGCTCATGATGCGCCGCCGTGTACTTCGTGCGCTCCTTGTCCTCGCCGTCAGCAAACACAATCCCCGCTCCCATGAATGACATGTGAAGCAGCATGTTGATTTCGTTGAACGTTATCCAGTACTTCACGAGTCCCTTGTAGCGCGTGAAGATGACCCGGCAATACTTCAGGAACGCATCAATCATCCTTCTGTCCCGCCAGCCTCCGTATTTCTTGATGAGGGCTATAGGTGTGTCGAAGTGGTCGATTGTTACGAGGGGTTCAATTCCGTGCTTCCTGCATTCCCTGAAGACTGACTCATAGAACGCGAGGCCGGACTCGTTGGGGGTATCATCGTCGCCGTTGGGGAGGATTCGAGTCCACGCGATGGAGAGACGGTAGCACTTGAAGCCCATCTCCGCGAACAGGGCGATGTCCTCCTTGTAGCGGTGGTACATGTCGATTGCTTCGTGTGAAGGGTAGGTGTAGCCGGGCTTGCATTCGAGCATTTCGAGTTCTCCGCGTGAGACCTTCATTCTGTCCGGGCCTGCCGGGATTGTGTCGACGCTTGAGAGTCCGCGCCCGTCTGCGTCGTAAGCTCCCTCGCACTGGTTGGCGGCTGTTGCTCCCCCCCATAGGAAGGAAGAAGGGAAAAGTTTTCCTGACATAATGTTCACTCCTCGTGTGATATTTTTGGGGATGAGTGAATTATATATCATGCGGCAAAAAAAGAACCTCCCTCAGAATTTCCGGGGGAGGCTCATTCATTCACAGCCAAAATTTCCGGCTAGTACACAAATTCTTTCTCGTACTCAGGACTCGACTCCGGGTAATCCGTCCTGTTGTGAGTCCCGCGGCTCTCCTTGCGGTTGAAGGCTGCCTTAGCGATTAGGTGAACGGCTAATGCTGTCTGGTGGGTCATGTCGTCCTTCGCGGTCTCAGGGTCAGCAAGAATATCATGCGTTGCCTTCAATGCCGCCTCAAGATCCGGGCCGTTCCTGTACACGCCTAACGCATGGCCTGCAATCTTCCTCAGCTCATCGAGATATTTCGCCCTCACTGAGTCGTCGCGCTTGTAGGTTACCGGGTGTTCGCTCACAACCCGGTCAAGCTCGCCCGTCCTCATGATGCCTTCAGCGCAGAGAAGCCCCGACATTGTCGCCTGACTGGCCGCGTTCCCCGCGCAACGGCAGGCACCGTGAATCCCTCCGCAAGCCTCGCCGATCGCGTAAAGTCCCGGAACGTCAGACTCATAGTTGCGGTCGACTCTGATTCCTCCGCTGAAACTGTGAGGCATAGGGCCGACTTCAAGCAGTTCCTTCTTGGGATCACAGCCGCTCTGCATCAGCCTGTTGTAGAACCACGGGTAAGCCTTCAGCGTCTCAACGTCAATGTGTCTCAGGTCTACCCAGATTCCGCCGTGAGGGTTGCCTTTGCCTTTTGCAACTTGCTTCCAGATTTCGTGGTTGATGAGGGACTTGGGCGCACCTGCTTCACCTTGCGGACGAACCTCAAGAAGGAATCTCTCACCGTCAGAATTGAGCAGGTATCCTCCCTCGCCTAACATGGCCGTTGGGCACGGCTCGCCAACAGCACCAGCAGGCGACATCATCACCATTGGCTCGAACTCTATGAACTCAATATCAACCAGAGAAGCCCCCGCATCCTTCGCCATTCCGAGAGTGTTTCCCTTCACGTCGTCAGGGTAGGTTGACGTTCCGAGCAAGTTCCCTACACCGCCCCATGACGCAACCACAACAGGCGCGTAAACGTTGTAGGGCTGTCCGCCGTTCTCTATGACAGTGAAGCCGTCAATTTTCCCGTCAGCATTCTTCAGCAGGTCAACAACAACACACTTGCGGTGAAATTCTATCCCGGCCTCCTCAAGACGCTTCAGCATGATCTTCTCGATCTCAACGCCGATTAAGTTTGTCGTCTGACAGAGTGAACGCGGGTATGTGTGGCCTGAAACGTGGCGGAGTTTTATGGAGCCGTCCTCGTTGTGCGCGAACTCTACTCCCCAGCGGCAAAGAAGCTCGTAGCCCCTGAGAGTGTTTGCGGCCATCTCGTTGACGAGTTCTTTGTTGCCGACGTTGTAGCCAGCTGCTAACATGTCTTTTGCGTACTGTTCCGGGGTGTCGCCGTAAGGATTCTCAGGAAGCACAAAGTTTATCGCCGCAATGTACGGTGTCCCTCCGAGTCCGCTGGCGTAAATAGCGATGTCCTTCACGCCCTCTTCGTGGAGACGTGCCGCAGTAGCAAGCGCCGCAAGACCGCTCCCGGCTATAGCAACCTTGTGATGCCTGCTCATGCTGCAGCCGCTCCCTTCGCGCCGCGTGAGTTGATGAAGAGGATTGCCACGCCGAGAACCGCCCCGACGATTGAGCTTATTATCTCAGGAGCAATGAGGCACAACGCCGCCGCAAACAGTAACACGCGCTCAACGACATTCATATTCTTGCGGTAGAAGCCTGCCACCATGACCGCGAGGAAGTACGTACCCAACGCAAGCTGTACAGTGGCAATTGCGATTTCTGACCACGTGCCTTTGAGCAGAAGCGGAGGGTTGTAGACGAACACGAACGGCACAAGGAATCCCACCATCGCGAACATGAAGCCCTTAAGCCCCGTCTTCATCGCGTCAGCCCCGGCAATTCCCGCCGCAGTGTACGAGGCCACGCACACAGGAGGAGTGATTTGCGCCATTATCCCGTAGTAGAACACGAACATGTTTGCGCAAAGGTTAGCTGTTGACGGCTCAAGCCCGGTCTGGAGGAGTATCGGCTGGATGCAGGGGACGAACAGAATCACTCCCACGAGATACGCCGCGACTGTAGGCAGTGCCATCCCCAGAATCATGCACCCGACCATAGCGATGCACATTGCGAGGAACAAATAGCTTGTGCCAAGTGAGCGGATGAGGACTGACAGGTTCGTCGCGAGCGAGGTCTGCTGGGTAACAACGTTGATGATGATTCCGCAGGCCGCCGTAGGGATTGCGATTGCCGCCGCCTGTTTCGCCCCGTCAACACAGCAGTCCCACAGCTGACGCAAGTTGAGGAAGTCGGGCTTGTTGACGAAGTAGTTGATGACATCGCAGGCCAGGCACGAGAATATTCCGACCATGCCCGCCCTCATGAGCGAGTAGCCCCTGATGATCCACACAACGAGGAGTATTGCCGGGATAAGGAGATACAGCCTGCCCATGATAGGACGGTCGACACGGATTGAAGCGTCCGCTGACGAGTCGAGGTTTGCGGCTCTCTTTGCGGCTATCCTGTCAACCAGCACGAACACCGCGAAATAGTACGCAACGGCCGGGATAATCGCGCTCGCGGCAATGGACATGTAGTTCACGCCCAGCATCTCGGCCATGATGAACGCGCCGACTCCCATGATGGGGGGCATGATCTGGCCTCCTGTTGACGCTACTGCTTCGACCGCTCCGGCTTCTTCAGGCTCGTAGCCTATTTTCTTCATCATGGGTATGGTCATGACTCCTGTTGTTGCGACGTTCGCGACCGCTGACCCTGAAATCATGCCCATGAGCCCGGACGACAGCACCGCCGCTTTAGCCGGGCCGCCTGATGACTTGTTCGACAGCTTCATTCCCATATCGATAAGGAGCTGGCCGCCGCCGATTGTCGAGAAAAACGCCCCGAACACAATGAAGTAGAACAGAGTGTTTGCGCTCGTCAGCAACGGTGTACCGAACACGCCCGACTCCGTCATGGTCATTCCCGAAGTGAACTCCTCGATGAACTGGTCGAAGGGCTTTGCGTTTGTGTGGAGGATGCCGGGAAGGTAGGGCGACACCCACGCGAAGACGATGAACGCCGTGATGAACCCCGCGAGCATTCCGCCGAGCGTCCTGTAGACCGCCACGAGAAGCAGCAGTATAGCCACAACCATAGCCGCGTGGTCAATCGTCATGACCTCGTCGACACCAAGAACGTAATCGTTGAGCCTCGCGAACTGTGTCAGGATGTACCACAGAAGGTAGCCTATTCCCGCGAACGCCACAAGATCCGTGATGTTCCACCAGGAATGTTTATTGAGGAGGGCGGGGTCCGGGGCTGTTCCGGCATCCTCGGCGGCTTTCTTGACCTTCTTCCTGTAGGCGTAATCCGCAGGGTAGTATATGAACACCAGAGTCAGCGCGAAGATTAAGTGAATGGGACTCTGGAGCATGGGGGCGAACTGCTTCACGAGCGCAATGTACATCTGGAAAGCGAAGAATGCCACAGTAACAATTACTGCCGCTATAGTGCGTATGTCCATGATTTAGTCATCTCCTTTGTTGTTGGGGGAAAATTTCAGGCCCGCCGGGATAACCTGACGAGCCTTTGTGATGTGCTGTTTCTGCTACTTGAAGTCGTCGTACTCGTAGCCCATTTCCTGGTAGTACTTCATTGCGCCGGGGTGAAGGGGCGCGCCGTTGAGCTCGTGCTTGCCTGCTGTCTTGGGGTCAAACCACTTCAGCGACGCTACAGCCGCGGCTATGTCGTCCTTGTTCTCGCAGATTGCCTTCGCGAGCGCGTACGCAACATCGTCAGGCATCGAGGCGGGGACTATGACATTCTGCTGTGAACCCATCGTCTGAATGTCCTTGTCCTGCTTGTTCCACGTCCCGGCTACCATCGTTACGGGAGCATAGCCCATCTTGTTGAGGTTGGCGAGGGTCTCAGGTGCGAGCTGGACAAAGTGCATATCATGTGTGAGGGCGATTTCTGTTGTGGTTGACTGCCCGGCGTCCACGTGGTCGATTGTCGCGTCGTAAAGGTCATCCTGAATGCCGGACTTGATTGCGTCTGTCCCGGACTTCTCCCACGTAGCGAACGCCATGAAATCCTTGACGCTGATTCCGCAGGCCTCAATCACGCGCTCCGCAGTGAGCTCGCCGAGTGTCCCGTTCTTCTTGGTGATGAGCTTGATGGGTACTTTCTTGGCGATGACTTCCTCCATCGTGGTGCAGCCTGTAGCGTCGACAAACTTCTTGGTGAACATGATGTTGGCGAATGCGTGTCCGAGTCCTCCTGCGATGCTCCGAACGTCAGGGCAGTCCCCGAACTGGTAATCAGCCTTCTTGCGCTCGTAGCTCCACAGAGCCGGGCCGGCGTTGCCGACAATGAGATCTGCACGTTTGCGCTGAATGAGAACGGGTGCGCCTACTCCGCCGGGTGAGTTTGTGGTGAGGTCGATTGTTGAGCCTGCCGGGAGTCCCTTCAGCATTGCCCCCTGAATCGCCGCTGATACCGAGTATGCCCCGGTGCCGACTTCCTGGGCCGCGAAGATGAGCTTCACGGGGTCGGTGAGTTCCGCACACGCCGCAAGGGTGAAGCAGAACACTAACACTAACGCTACTGCTAATTTCTTCATGGTACTAACCTCCTGAATATATTTCTGCCGATGAAGTTCACCGGTCATTACACACTTTCTTGATGACGAACGGCCACACCGCCGCCACAAATATCATTGACACGAACGCATGAATGAATGTTCCGCCCCATTCCGTGAAGAGAGGAGCCAGAAGCCCGACGCAATAATCCTTCAGCGTGAAGTACAGCGCGTAATACAGTCCGAGTCCAACACATGAGACCGTTACGCCCTTGACGTTGAGGCCTGCCGGCTTGAAGCGTATGAAGCTCCTCTCGATGAAGCGGCCTGCAATTATTGCCGTCAATATCCCGCCGTAAATGTAGGGTTCATTGATCTTGCTTACGTAATCGACTATGAGCTTGCCGTTCCTGCCCACGTCAGAAGGATACGACTTCAGCGACACGTAAGACAATCCCGCAATCACCGCCAGCATTCCCAGAAGCATTAACGTGTTTTCGCGCTCAGGCCGGGACATCATCCGCGAGACCGCCCACATTGACGCAAGCCCTAGGATTATTCCCGCGATTACGTCCTGGGGCGTGTGGACTCCGCTGTAATTCCGCGAGAAGGCAACAAAGACTATTTCCGCCCCGCAAAGCAGCGTGATGATTCGTGCCTTCGTCATGCGCGCAATCCCCCCGAATACAGATGATGACATAACCGCATGGCCGCTCGGAAATGAATAGCCGCGGGACCTCTTCATGGGAATGATTCTCTCGTCAGTCATGAAGGGACGGTAAACGCAGAACGTCATCTTCAGCATATTGTCGAGGAACATTCCTATGTTGAGCGAGAGCAGCAAGAACATTCCCGAACGCTTGCTGAGACACCAGTACACGAACACGGGTATAAGCAGCATTGTGCCTGTCGTGAAATCGTTGGCCGCCCTCACAAACGGCGTGAGGAAACCCCCGCCTGCCTCCCTGAAATTCTGCAGCCACAAGAGATATTCGATGTCCATCTATACGCGCCTACATGCGAGCTTAATCACACATGGCCAGACTGCAACCGCAAAGAATGCCGACACAAACGCATGAACGAATACCCCGCCCCATTCCGTGATGACCGGAGCCAGGAAGCTGACGATGTCGTTCCTCACAGTGAAATACAGCGCGTAATACAGCACCAAGCCAACGCATGAAACTATAACGCCCCTCACGTTGAAGCCTGACTCACGGAACTTGATGTACCTTCTTTCAGCGAGCCGGCCGACAATCAGCCCCGCAATACTCCCGCCGTAAAGGTACAAATCGCCGATCTTGCCCGCGGCATTCACGATGAGTTTCCCGTTTGCGTCAACGTCAGCAGGGTAGGACTTCAGCGAGACATAAGCCAGCCCGGCGGCAACAAAGACGATTCCCAGCAACATGAACAGATTTTCGCGCTCACGGTGAAGCATCATCACTGACAACGCACACATCACAGCAAGAGCCGCAACCAGTCCCACAATGACATCCTGCGGGGTGTGGACTCCCAAGTAGTTACGCGCAAACATGACGACGAGGACAAGTGCCGCGCAAAGCCACGAGAACAGCCGGGACTTTTTCCGCGACAAGACCGCAACCCCTCCGAATATTTCCGTCGCTGTCGTTGTGTGTCCGCTGGGGAATGAGTAGCTTGAAAGCTTCTTCACCGCAGGAATGAGCCTCGCGTCTTTCACGAATGGACGGTAAACGCAGAATGTCATCTTGAGAATGTCGTTGAGGAAATCGCCCACGCTCATAGACAGCATCAGGAACATTCCCCCGCGCTTGCTCAGACACCAGTAGACGAAAATGGGGACAATCAGCAATCCTCCGTGAACGAAATCCGACAGCCATATCATGAACGGAGTCAATACATTCCCGGTCGCCTCGCGGAAATTCTGCAGCATGAGCAGATATTCTATGTCCATTATTCACGGCCTCCCGTCAGCATAATCACACATGGCCACAATGCCACCGTCCAGAACGTCAGAATGACTCCCATCACGAACCTTCCGCCCTTCACCGTGAACAATCCGCCGAGAAAGTCGAACAGCCACTTGTAGTCGCCCGCGAATGTCCCGGCAATGTAATGCACAGGAATCAGACCTATCACCGCAAGAATTACCCCGCGAATGTTTATGCCTGTTACTCGGAACTGTATGTACCTCCGCTCAATCCAGCGTCCGGCGATGAATCCCGTCATCATTCCCACAGCGTAGAACGTATCAAGCATCATCCTGTCCGGGTCAACAAGCAATTTCCCGTCAACATAATCCATCGGGTAAGGCTTCATGACCGTGTATATCACTCCAAGAACGCAGAGCAATATTCCCGCGACAAGATACGCATTCTCACGTTCAGGCCGCTTTATGATGACTGACGCTAGCCACACCGCAAAGAGTCCCGCCAACGTTCCGGCGATTACGTCTTGGGGAGTGTGGACACCGAGATAATTCCGCGAGAACGCCACAAGCAATATCATAACAGCGCAGAATGACACGAAGAGTTTTGACCGCCTGCCGATTACCGCAAGACCTCCGAATATCGGTGATGCCCACATTGTATGTCCGCTCGGAAATGAATACCCTGAAGGCTTATGACCTGCCGGGATGATTCTGGGGTCTCTCACGTAGGGACGGTAGACGCACGCCGTAACCTTGATTATCCCGTTGAGGAATCTGCTTATGCACATTGACAGTATCAGGAACATTCCGGCCTTCTTGTTCACGCACCAGTAGACCACAAACGGCACGAACAGCAGCCACGTTATTGACGCGTGAGACAGCCAGTCAACAAACGGAGTCAGAACGTTCCCGGTTGCCTCGCGGAAATCCTGAAGCCAGAGCAGAATCTCAATGTCCATTCACTAAGCCTTCTTCTGTGTCAGCCTAATCACGCAAGGCCACACGAAAATTGCCCAGAACATCGTGAGGAAGCCTATCACCATATACGCCCATCTCTTCGTTAGCATGGCAACAAGCGGATCCATGATGAATGTGTATGTCTTCACGAAGTTGAACACGAGGCAGTAATACGGGATGAAGCCGACAACCGCGAGAATTATTCCCTTCACGCCGAGCCCTGTAGCCTCGAACTTCACGTACTCGCGCTCAAGGTAACGCCCGATGATCAGCGCAAGCATCATGCCTATTCCGTGAAATGGGTCATTCATCATCGCCACAGGGTCGACAAGGAGCTTGCCTTCAGCCGTGTAATCGACAGGGTAGGGCTTGTACATGATGTATAGCAGATCCGCAACGCAGAGAACGAGTCCCACGAGCATAATCATGTTTTCCTTCTCCGGGCGGGCAAGTATCTTTGACGCGAGCCACACAGCACACAGTCCCAAAGTTACGCCCACAACAACATCCTGCGGGGTATGAACACCGAGATAGTTCCGGGAAAATGCCGTGAACAGTAACAGAACCACACAGAGAGTCGCGAACCACGGGGCGCGTTTCTTGGTGAGCACCGCGAGTCCTCCGTAGACTGGCGAGCTCCACATAGTATGTCCGCTTGGGAACGAGTAGCCTCCAGCTGTCTTGATTGCGTCTCCGGCAGGGATGATTCTCGCGTCGCGAATCCACGGACGATAAGCGCAGGCTGTCATCTTCACGAAGCCGTTGAAGAGCCAGCTTATCCCCATTGATACGAGAAGGAAGAGTCCGTTCTTCTTGCTGATGCACCAGTAGACCAGAACGGGAATGAAGATGAGCCACGTCAGCGCGAAAAACGAAAGCTCCTCCATGAACACGCTTACTGCCTTGCTGCCTAATGCCGCCTCGATGCTGCCCCTGAGTTCCTGAACCCAGAGAAGATATGCCATATCCATATACTACTTGTTACCTCCTGCTAATCTTATTCCGTAATCCATAGCGTTCACGAGGCTCAATGCGTTTGCTTCCCCGCTTCCCGCAATGTCATACGCCGTACCGTGATCAACACTGACCCGGATTATCGGCAAGCCTAATGTTACGTTGATTCCCGCGACCGCTTCCCAGTGATGCTCGTCCTTGTTGTAGACGAAGCCTTTGACCTTCAGCGGGATATGACCCTGGTCGTGGTACATGACTACGACAATGTCATACC
>JAFSKV010000041.1 GCA_017448795.1 Synergistaceae bacterium
ATCGGGTATCGGTTATCGGCCTTCCTTTGTCTGAAATCTTCCAGCAATAGATCACAATCACAATACATAAACCATAATACCGGGAACAACTGCCCTGCTGTGAGTGAATCGCGGCGGGGTAATTTGTCATGCTTGGAGGTAAATTCACCATGTCAATCCGCAACATGAGGCGCGTAATGTTCGAGAAGTCGCTGTTTCTTCACAGGATGATAGCCCGCAGGTTCGGGAAGTACATCCGCATTGATTCCGTTGGCCTTGGACAGCGTGATGTCAGGGCCGCGGCACTTGAGCTTACTGCGCGGGAGATTCTGCGTTACGGGGTTGAGGGTTCAGCGGCGGAACTTGGTGTGTACATGGGAGGCTTTGCGAGGCTGATTAACCGTTATCTGCCCGGAAGGAAGCTGTACTTGTTCGACACGTTTGAGGGATTTGACGCGAGGGACGCTGAGGTTGACAGGGGGAAGAAATTTTCCGGCGCGTCGTTCGATTTCTCCGGGACATCTGTTGATTATGTCCTGTCGAAAATGGAGCATCCCGAAAACTGCATCATCCGCAAGGGGTGGTTTCCTGACACGGCGGAAGGTGTTGACGATAAATTCTGCCTCGTGAGCATTGACGCTGATCTGTACCAGCCGATACTGGCGGGGCTTGAGTACTTCTACCCTCGTCTGAATCACGGCGGGGTGATAATGGTTCACGACTTCAACAACGAGGGCTATTCCGGGGTGCGTCAGGCGGTCAGGGAATTTTGCGGCAGGAACAGCGTAGGCTATGTGTGTCTTCCTGACGAATGCGGCTCGGCGGTGATAGCTAGGTAGCCCGGCAATCCCGAAAATTTGCGCAAAAAAATTCCCCCGGCCTTCTCAGACTGGGGGATTTCTTTTCTTCACTCTTACGCCGAAACGATTTCCTTTATCTTCATCAGGCGGCTTAACGTTGAGCGGTCCTGCTCGTCAAGTTTCATGCTGATGTAGCGGATTGTCTCAGCCAGATTCGGAATCATCACGTACTCCAGCGCGTTGACCCTTCTTCTTGTGCGCTCAATCTCTCCGGCCATGAGGCGGATTGCTTTCTCCTCGGCGGCAAGGTGCAGCAGCTTCACGATTATTCCGCTGAACTGTTCGAGTGCGGCATCAAGCAGCAACGGCACATTCACGAAGCCATAATTGACCGGGTTGCCTTCCTGCTTCACGTCATACTCAGGAACCATGACGCTCATCACGTTGTGCCAGCTCACCGAGAGAGTCGACTTCGCGCCCGGGAAGATTAACGCCTGCTCCAGGATTTCGGGGGTTGTCTGCGCGCGTGATAACACGAACGTCCCGTAGCACTCGGCTAATTCCTTCTCGACGGCCTCGCGTAACTCCTTCCCTGCTTTAGCTTTCTCCAGGAATGCCTTGATGAGAGCGTCCTGCTTGTCCTTGAGGAGCTTATGACCCCTTTTCGCGACCGCAAGGCGTTTCTTCAGGCGGGACAGCTCCATTCGGTTGGGGTTGACGTTGATTCTTGCCATCGTCAATTACCCTCCCTTACGCTTCGCCCTTGTCAGCTTTTGCCTTCAACAGCGGCTGTAAATACTTCTCGATATACGCGTCCCTGATTCTCTTGAGTTCCTTCACCGGGATCATGGTCAGCAAGTCCCAGCCAAGTTCGAGCGTCTCCTTTATCGTCCTGTTCTCGTACTCGCCCTGACGAACATACTTGTCCTCGAAGACTGTTGAGAATTTCGCGAACGCTTTATCCTCGTCAGACAGCGCGCCCTCGCCGAGAATGACCGCAAGCTCCTTCGCCTCTTTGCCCCTCGCATACGCCGCGAAAAGCTGGTTCATCAGGTCAGCGTGATCCTCGCGTGTCTTGTCGCGCCCGATGCCCTTATCCTTCAGACGTGAAAGCGACGGCATAACGTCAACAGGCGGGTAGATTCCCTGACGGTGCAAGCTCCTGCTGAGGATGATCTGCCCTTCCGTGATGTAGCCGGTAAGGTCGGGGATGGGGTGTGTCTTGTCGTCTTCTGGCATCGTGAGGATGGGTATCTGCGTGATTGAGCCGGATTTTCCCTTGAGCCTTCCAGCACGCTCGTACATTGTCGCAAGGTCTGTGTACAGGTAGCCGGGATAGCCGCGCCTGCCGGGGACTTCCTTACGTGCCGCAGAAATCTCACGCAGAGCCTCGCAGTAGTTCGTGAGGTCAGTCAAGATTACGACGACGTGCATGTTGCACTCAAACGCGAGGTATTCCGCCGCTGTCAGTGCGATACGCGGGGTTGATATACGCTCAATCGCCGGGTCGTCAGCAAGGTTGATGTAGAGTACCGTCCTCTGCAACGCTCCCGTCCTCCTGAAGTCCTCCATGAAGAACGAGGCTTCCTCGAACGTGATACCCATTGCCGCAAAGACAACCGCGAAATCCTCATGTCCGCTGATGACTGTTGCCTGACGGGCGATTTGTGCCGCCATCCTGTTGTGAGGGAGGCCTGACGCTGAGAATATCGGGAGCTTCTGGCCTCTGACCATCGGGTTGAGTCCGTCAATCGTGGATATTCCCGTCTGGATGAACTCCGAAGGGAAGTCGCGCGAAAACGGGTTCATGGGCATACCGTTAATGTCGATGTTCTGTTCGGCGATAAGCGGGACTCCTCCGTCGATAGGCTCACCGCGTCCGTTGAAGACTCTTCCGAGCATGTCGCGTGATACAGGGAGGGTTAAGACCTTGCCGAGAAATCTGACTTTCGCGTCCTCGTTCTCGATTCCTGTCGTACCCTCGAAGACCTGGACAAGTGCCCTGTCGCTCTCAATCTCAAGGACTTTGCCGCGGCGTTTGTCCCCGTTGGCAAGCGTGATTTCAACAAGCTCATCATAGCGGACATCCTGCGTCTTCTCGACCATCATAAGCGGGCCGGAAATGCTTGATATTGTCCTGTACTCTCTAGGCAGCATTCGTATCACCTCCGACAGGGATTATTCCGTTGATCTGCTCCTTGATTACGTCGTCGAGCTTGTCTATCTGGCCGATGTCCTTTTCCTCAAGGTAGCGCATCCTCGCTATCTGTTCGCGCACAGGAAGGTTGAAGAGCTTGTTCATGGCCGCGCCCTTGTGGAGAGCGTCAAGCCCGGCATGGTGGAACGCGACAATCGTCTTCAGCATCTTGAACTGCTTGTCCATCGATGCGTACGTGTCAATCTCGTGGAACGCGTTCTGATGAAGGAAGTCCTCGCGGAGTGATTTGGCCGTCTCCATGACCATGCGTTCATCACGTGAAAGCGCGTCAATTCCCACGAGCCTCACAATTTCGTTGAGCTGTGATTCCTGCTCAAGAAGGCTCATTGCTTCGACTCTGAGTCCGCTCCACTGGTCATCAAATTTCTCGTCCCAGTAAGGGTCAAGCCTCTCTGTGTAGAGTGAGTAGCTGTTCAGCCAGTTGATTGCTGGGAAGTGCCTCTGATACGCGAGGTTAGCATCCAGTCCCCAGAATACTTTTGTTACGCGCAGTGTGTTCTGTGTAACGGGTTCGGACAAGTCTCCGCCGGGAGGTGATACCGCGCCGATGACGGTGATTGACCCTTCGCGGCCTTCCTTGCCGTTGACGATGCAGCGTCCCGCCCTCTCGTAGAATGACGCAAGGCGTGTGCCGAGATACGCGGGGTAGCCTTCTTCGCCGGGCATTTCCTCAAGTCGTCCTGACATTTCGCGGAGAGCCTCAGCCCAGCGGCTTGTTGAGTCGGCCATGAGTGCCACAGAGTAGCCCATATCGCGGTAATACTCAGCGAGTGTGATTGCTGTGTACACTGAGGCTTCACGGGCGGCAACGGGCATGTTTGATGTGTTGGCGATGAGTGTTGTGCGCTTCATGAGGGGCTGGCCTGTCTGCGGGTCGTCAAGCTCCGGGAACTCAAGAAGGACGTCTGTCATCTCGTTACCGCGCTCGCCGCATCCGACGTACACGACAATCTGAGCCTGAGCCCATTTCGCGAACTGGTGCTGAATGACTGTCTTCCCTGAACCGAACGGCCCGGGTACGCACGCAGTCCCCCCAAGAGCAACGGGGAAGAACGCATCAACGACTCTCTGTCCTGTTGTCATTGGGACGTTGGGAGCGAGTCTTGTTTTGACGGGACGAGGCTTACGGACTGGCCAACGCTGGAGCATCTTCACTTCATGCTTCGTGCCGTTGTCGTCGATTACCGCTATAACGTCCTCGACTGTATGCTCGCCCTTCTCGATTTTCGCGACTTTGCCCTTCACACCGTAAGGCACCATGATTCTGTGTTCGACAACTACGGTCTCCTGGACTGTTCCGAGAATGTCGCCGGGAATGACCTCGTCGCCTGCCTTGACCTTCGGGGTGAAGTCCCACTTTTTGGCGCGGTCAATGGCCGGGACGCTGATTCCCCTCGAAATGTAGGGACTCTTCGCGGCTTTCTCGATAAGCTCAAGCGGCCTCTGTATTCCGTCGTAGAACTGCTCAATGATTCCCGGCCCAAGCTCGACGCTCAAAGGTTCGCCCATCGATACGACAGGTTCACCCGGCATCAGTCCTGATGTTTCCTCGTAGACCTGTATTGATGCCTTGTCGCCGTTTACCTCCAGTATTTCGCCGACCAGACCGAGCTCGCCTATATGCACAACGTCCTGCATACTTGCGCCCTCCATGCCGCCAGCGACTACAAGAGAGCCGGAGATCCTCTCTATTACTCCTTTGATTTCTTTCTTGTCAGGCATTTAATTTCTCCCGCCTCCGTTTATTCTTTTACCTTTCCGCAAATATATCCATACCGACAGCCTTCTCCACGCTTCCCCGTATTGAGGCAAGACCCGCGCCAGTCGCACCAGAAGGACCCGGCACAGGCAGAACGCTCGTATGATACTTGTCGTTGATTTCCTCGACCTTCGCAGTGAACTCCACGAACAAATCTTCCTGGATGAACACGACCGCATAATCCTCACGCGCCAGTTTCTCAAGCGTCGCCTCGAACGTCCCGCGTGTCTCAGGAGTCAGGATTACGCTCCTCACTCCAACAGCCTGGAAGGGAAGTGCCATCTCGTAGCTTCCGATTGCCGCCATTGGTCTGTTATCTGCCATTGCTCAGAAGCCTCCTCCCAAATTCGCGGTCAAGCCCTCCCGCAACACACACGAGAGCCACGCGCATGTTCCGTGTCTCAGCCTCTTTCGTGAGCAGGTAGAGAAGGACATTCGCCGGAGCGTCAATCGAGTATTTCGCGCCCTCAAGAACACGCACAAGGTAGTCATCGAGGGATTTCGACACGTCAGACAGCGAAGCCTTGATGTCGCCCGAATCCTGCAACGCCGACAGCACCGCGCCTATGTCAGTGTGAGACAACAGCCTGCCCCACGTCTCTTGAGGCTCATTGAGAAGCCGGGCCATGTCATCCGGGGGAATCGTCCCGCCCTCGTGGAAGAAGGGAAGTGCCTTCGAGGCCTCGTACTTCATCCGTGAGAGTCGCACCGCGCTCCGCAAATTCTCAGCGTCAATCCTGTGCTTCACCCACGCCGTAATCTCAGGCATCCCCAAACCGTCAGCAACTCCGAGCATTGCCCGGAACATCTGGTGATCTATGAGCAGCTCGACAGCTTGGGCATTCTTTGCCGCGTCCCACAACTGCCAGCACTGGGGGATTAAGTCCGTCAGGCCGTAGGGCAGGTAGCTGTATTCCTCAGTCTCAACCGCGTTGGTGAGTTCCTCTGTGTCAACCGTGCCGAGCTTAGACAGCAGATCGTAACGCCTGCCTTCTGACTCGCCGCCGCGCACCTTGAAGAGTCCCTTGAGCAGCACTTTCACGTTGTGGAAGTCGTAAGGTAGCCTGAAGATGTCGAGCAAGCCTTTATCCGGCACGAACGACTCCAGCTCTTGGCATGTCGCGAGCATCTCCGAGTCTATGGCCTTGTCGAAATTCCCGGCTCCTGAAATCCACTGTGAATAGCTCGTCTCACCAAGTGCCTTGAGTGCGTCGTCAACACTTGCGCTGTCCATAAGGCGCGAGAAAAATGCCGTGTCAAGTATGTGATTTTCCATACCCCGCAAACGTGCTACGGTGTATACGTAACTCACGACAACAGCACCTCCTTACGCAAACAGCCGCTTCACGACTTCTGTCTCAATGTCAGCGCGGGCATCCTCAATGAGCATTTCCCACGAACAATTTGTGTCAATCCTGTCATTCCTGAGAACGAATCCGCCCGAAATAGGCAGCCTGTCCGCCGAAAGTGTCAGCTTCGTGTTATGTGCCGAGTTGTAGCCGTCAAGCCATCTCTGGTCTAGGTGCTTCTCGTTTTTGCCGACAAAGACAACCTCGCTCCCTGTAACGACAGCCTGAGCCATGAGCTTATCAGCGAACTTCACGTACTTGTCGGGGGCAAGCTCCACCATCTGCTTCAACGCGGCCTCGAATGCCTCGCCCATAAGCTGCTGGCGGACTCCCAAGTCGATGCGTTTTGCGTCAAGCTCCGCCACAATCTCGCGCCGTCTCAACACTTCAGGCTCTTCACGGCCTAACCTCGCGGCGTAAGTGTCCTGCACTTCCTTGATTTCGGCGTTGACTTTGCGGCTTATCTCGCGGACTTTCTCGTCATTCTCAGCCTCCAACGCCTTGATTTGCGCCTGTGCCTCGTTCTTTATCTTTGCTTTGATGTCAGCAAGTGCCATTCTTCAACACCTGCCCGTTTAGCCTACCTGTACTCCCATGAGCATAAGAATACTCGTGAGAAGCGCAAGAACTGCGTACGTCTCGACCATTGCGGGGAGGATTATTGCCTTGCCCATTGCTTCGGGCTTCTTGCCGATCATCATGATTGAGGCGGCTGACGTTTTGCCCTGCCAGATTGCCGAGTACCAGCCTACTACCGCTATCGGGAGGCATGACGCGAGAATCTGGAGTCCCTGGTTCCAGTTGAGGGCTACTGCACCCGCTCCGCCGAGAAGTCCGAGCTTGTTGAGGACGA
This sequence comes from Synergistaceae bacterium, assembly GCA_017448795.1. Classification (GTDB taxonomy): domain Bacteria; phylum Synergistota; class Synergistia; order Synergistales; family Aminobacteriaceae; genus JAFUXM01. The sequence continues at coordinate 6,959 of JAFSKV010000041.1, forward strand.
AGAAAGCAATAAGCAATCCGTAGATGCCCTGTGTTCCGGGAAGAGCCTGAAGGATCAAGCATGAGCCGAACTTGTTGGGGTCTTCAGTCATTACGCCTGCCGCCGCGCCGCCTGCGATGCCGATGCCGATTGCCGAGCCGATTCCTGCAAGTGCCGCCGCAAGTGCCGCACCGAACAGCGCGAGTGAAAGTCCCAGATATTCCATGATGATTTACACGTTCCTTTCGTGATTGATTGTGCTACTGTGTTGCTGACTTACGCCCTCACGTTCACAAATTCCTGTGAGAGCGTCAACGGGGTGAAAGGTTCTCCGCCGCCGTTGTAGAACTTGCCGAAAAACTCAACATACTGAAGCCTCAAGGGGTGGACGAATGAGCCGAGTATGTTTATCGCTATGCTGAAGATATGTCCGCCGATTATGACGACTACAGCCACGAGCCAGCCCACATAAGGAATGTCAGCCGCAAGACCGCCCAGAAGGTTTATCACCATTCCGATGACCGCTGAGCCGAATCCCAGTGCAAGAAGCCTGCTGTAGCTGAGAATATCTCCCAAGTATGACGTTGAGCCGTACAGCGCAAGGAAGCCGTTTATGACTTTCTTGATGTAGTTGGGCTCACCTTTGCCCGCGTAAATGAAGATTATCACAGCCCCTATTATTGCCATCGCCGCGCCTATCTGCACGAAATGAGCCGGAAGCATCCCTCCAAGCCCCACGCCGTACAAGCACAAGCCGACTATCAGCAGGAACCACGATATATCGTTGCCGACCGCGTCAACCACCTCGCCGTGCCTCAGCTTGTCATACGCCGCAATCAGAAGCCCGAACATCAGGTGTATCACGCCCAGCAGCAGCGATATTCCGAGAACCTGCATCGGGTTGGTCATCGGGTCAACAAGCATAAACGCATTCTTCAGCGGGACTAACGGGGGCAGGAAAGCGTCGATGAAGTTCCCGAAGAATGAGCCGGAAATCACGCCGTAGATGAACGTCGACACCGAGCAGAACAGGAACAGCTTGATGAAATCCTTGACGCCCGGAGCAATCTTCCTGTACTTCCTGAAGACGTACATAATCAGGCCGAACACCACAATTCCGTACCCCGCATCCCCTAAGCACATTCCGAAGAATACCCAGAAGAACGGCGCAAGAAGCGGTGTCGGGTCAATCCCCCTGTATGTCGGCGACGAGTAAAGCTCCGTCAGAATGTTGAACGGCCTCACCATGTCTCCGTTCTTGAGGAGGGAAGGAGGCTCTTCATCCGGCGCGGGGTCAGCAAGAGTCAGCTCAATCTCCGGGCTGATCTCCTCAATCTTGGCGCGTATCTCGTCCGC
>JAFSKV010000002.1 GCA_017448795.1 Synergistaceae bacterium
CTCCATTCGTCAAAAAATTCTATGCAGTATACCATGAGGCGCAAAATACTCACAATCTGCTATCATTGTCAGCATGGACGGAAGAATCATTCATCATCTCAGCGTCATAACGGATGAAGAACGCGAAATCTTGTCGGGCAGAAAGAAGATTGACCGCAATATCTACATGGCAGGAGACAGGGACATCATCAGCGGCGACAAACTATTACCCCACGGCAAGAACATAATGATACGTCCTCACACGCGCTTCATACATTTTCCCGAACACACTCATGATTACGTCGAGTTCGTCTACATGTGCGAGGGGTCAACAAGCCACATCATCAACGGAACTCCCATTACCCTCAAGAAGGGGGAACTGCTCATGCTCAGTCAGCACACAAAGCAGGAGATTCACCCCGCCGGGAAAAATGACATCGCCGTGAACTTCATCGTGAGGCCGGATTTCTTTCACGGTGTACTCTCTTTCTTGGGCAATGAGGAGACTCCCCTGCGAAGATTCATCCTCAGCTGCATTACTGGCGAGAGGGGAGCGGGCTACCTTTACTTCAAGGTTGCGGACGTTCTCCCGGTGCAGAACCTCGTGGAAAATCTCCTGTGGCTCCTCATCACCAACCCTCCCAACAAGCGCGGAATATATCAGCTCACTATGGGGCTTCTCTTCGTGGAACTCTTAGAGTGTACTGACACATTAGAGTTCTCGTACGAGGCTGAGTCGGTCATCATGAAGGTATTGCGCTACATTGAGGACAATTACAGGTCAGGGAGTCTCAACGAGATTGCCGGGAGTCTTCACTACAATCACGCGACACTCTCACGCCTCATCCGCAAGAAAACAGGACGGAGCTTCACGGAATTGTTGCAGGAGAAGAGGCTTGCGCAGGCGGCATGGTTTCTCCTGAACACTGACGAGAGAGTCGACGACATCGCCGAGCTTGTTGGTTACGGGAACATGACACACTTTCACAGGCTCTTCACTGAGTGTTACGGGAAATCGCCCAAGCATTACCGGGACTGTAAGTAACGGCCGGGCTTCTCGTGTTTACCGGGACTGCTGGCGGACTCAAGTCTCACACTCCGGGTCTCAGCGCACACAACGATACTTTTTGCGCGTAAACCACAATTGCAATATCATTCCTCCTCCCTCATAATTACGGCATTCAGACAAAATTTCACGACAACAAAATCATAACCCGTTAGGAGTCTTCAGGCATGAAATACTATATTGCTGTTGACATAGGCGCGTCTTCAGGCCGTCATCTTTTGGGCTGGAACGAGGGCGGCCATGTCATGACAAAGGAAGTCTACCGTTTTCCCAATGGCGTAAAAGAGTCCGGCGGTCATTTGACGTGGGATATTGAGTCGCTTCTCTCACACGTAAAACACGGAATTGATGAGGCACTCAAAGTTTCATCTGACATTGCGAGCCTCTCTGTTGACACTTGGGGAGTCGATTACGTCCTCATGAAGGGAGATGAGGAAGTCCGGCCATGTTACGCTTACCGTGATACCCGGACTGAGGCAGTCATCCCGGAGGTTCACAGGCTGATACCGTTCGAGGAGCTTTACGCGAGGACAGGCATACAGTTTCAGACGTTCAACACAATCTACCAGCTTTACGCGGACAAAGCAGCAGGAAGGCTTGAGGGTGTTACGGATTTCCTGATGATGCCGGAATATTTGCTCTACAAGCTCTGCGGGGTCAAGTCCCACGAGTACACCAACGCTACAACCGGCGGAATGGTCAGCGCGAAATCAGGCCAGTTTGACCCGGAGATTATCGCCAAGTTAGGACTCCCGTCTCACTTGTTCCAGCCCCTGCAGAATCCCGGCACTATGCTCGGAACGTACAAGGGGATTCAGTGCGTCCTTTGCGCGACTCATGACACGGCCAGCGCGGTCGAGGGAATCCCGATGGAGGGCGACGAAATATATATCTCCTCCGGGACATGGAGTCTGCTCGGCGTGAAAGTCCCCAAGCCCGTAACAACCCCCGCAAGCATGGCCGCAAACTTCACCAACGAGGGCGGAGTCGGCTACATCCGCTACCTCCGCAACATCATGGGAATGTGGCTCATCAACAGGCTGCGTGATGAATTGTGTCCGGGAAAAGACTTCGGCGAAATTGTCCGCGAGGCTGAAGGAAGCTCCTACGATTTCACGGTTGACGCAAACGACAAGGCATTCCTCGCACCTGAGAGCATGAAGGCCGCCTTTGATTCGAAACTCGACACAAAGCCCGCGAATCCCGGCGACTATTTCAGGTGTGCTTACCGTTCACTCGCTCTCACCTACAAGAAAGCTGTTGACGAAATCGAGTCAGTAACAGGCAAAAGCTATCACAGCATCTACATAGTAGGAGGAGGAGCAAAGAATAAGTTCCTCAACACTCTCACAGAACAGGCATCAGGAAAGAAAGTTATTGCCCTCCCGATTGAGGCTACTGCGCTGGGCAATCTCAAAATACAGATGGAGGCGGTATAGTTGAGTTACACGGAAGCAAAGAAGAAGTATTCAGCACTCGGCGTTGACACAGACGCGGCAATCCAGAAGCTGAAGGGTGTACCCGTATCACTGCATTGCTGGCAGGGCGATGATGTCAGAGGTTTCGACACAGACCCAAGCAAGCCGTTGACCGGAGGCATTCAGACCACAGGCAATTACCCCGGACGCGCAAGGACTCCTGATGAGCTGATGGCAGATCTGGATATGGTCATGAGCCTCATTCCCGGGACTCCCAAGATGAACCTTCACGCAAGCTACGCGATTTTCGACGGCGGCGACTGGTCAGACCGCGACAAGCTCGAACCCCGCCACTTCGCGAAATGGGCGGCCTTCTGCAAGGACAGGGGACTCGGATGCGACTTCAACCCGACGTTCTTCTCACACCCCAAGTGCGACCCCCTCACGCTGGCTTCACCCAACGATGACACGCGCAAGTTCTGGATCGAACACGGCAAAGCGTCAATCAGAATCAGCTCATACTTTGCTGAGGAACTCGGACAGCCCTGCGTCATGAATATTTGGACGGGCGACGGCTTCAAGGATATTCCTGCTGACAGAATCGGCCCGCGCAAAAGATACCGCGAGTCAATCGACGCAATACTGAGTGAGCCTTACGACTTCAAGAAAGTGAAGCCCTGCGTTGAGAGCAAAGTTTTCGGAATCGGAGTCGAGGCTTACACGGTAGGGAGCGCGGAATTTGCACTGAGCTACGCGGCTCTGAACATGGACAAGTGCATTCCCCTCATGGACAACGGCCACTATCACCCGACAGAAGTCGTGAGCGACAAGATACCCGCACTGCTCGCGTTCTTCCCGGAGATTGCGCTTCATGTTACGCGCCCGGTCAGGTGGGACTCGGATCACGTTGTTCTGTTTGACGACGAGATGAAGGAGATTGCCCGCGAGATAGTGAGATGTGGAGGCCTCGAGGGACGTGTACACATTGCGCTGGACTACTTTGACGCTTCAATCAACCGCATAGCCGCGTGGGTAACTGGTTACAGGAACGCTCAGAAGGCACTCCTTTTCGCGCTGTTGCAGCCTGTTGACGCTCTCCGTGAGATGCAGGACAAAGGCGAGTTCAGCAAGCTCCTTGTCGCGCAGGAAGAGCTAAAGACGATGCCGTTCGGTGAAGTCTGGGAGGAATATTGCGGTGTATGCGGCAAGCCTGCTGACGGCGAATGGTTCGGCAGGGTCGAGAAGTATGAAGCTGACGTACTCAGCAAGAGGGGGTAAACGGCGATGAAGGACATAATGACAGCCCCGTTTCTTGTCGACATGGTACGCACCTGCACCAACATGTACGCTCACGGCTGGGACGAGCGCAACGGCGGCAACATCTCTCTCATGCTCAACGAGTCAGAAGTCTCAGAGTATGGAGATGTGAACCGTGTGCTCAGGACGATACCGACGGGTTTCCACGCTCCGACGCTTGAGGGGAAATACTTCCTTGTTACTGGGACGGGAAAATACTTCAAGAACGTGCAGTATGAGCCGGCTGTGAATCTGGGGCTGGTGAAGATTGTTGACGGTGGAGAGAACGCACAACTCTTGTGGGGTTTTGCTGACGGGGGGAAGTTCACGAGCGAGTTCCCCGCGCACATGATGAGCCACGCGACAAGACTCACGGTCAACCCGGCAAACAGAGTCGTAATGCACTGCCACCCCACGAACTTGCTGGCCATGACCTACGTACATACGCTCGACGAGAAGGCATTCACGCGGACGCTCTGGCAGATGTGCACGGAATGCATCGTAGTTTTCCCGGACGGCGTGAACGTTCTGCCGTGGATGCTCTGCGGGACGAACGAGATAGGCGAGGCCACAGCGGACAAGATGAAGACTGCCCGGCTAGTTGTGTGGTCTCAGCATGGGCTTTACGGCGCGGGGGTTGATCTTGATGAGGCGTTCGGTCTGATTGAGACGGCGGAGAAGGCTGCGGAGATCTACATGAAGATTGCGCATTTGCCGCTGGTCAACACAATCACGGATGAGCAGATGCACTTGCTTGAAGGCAGGTTCGGTGTGAAGGCTCGCGAGGGGTATTTGTCGTAAGGCTGTAGCACATGGCCGCAAACAAACACACAGTAACAACACAAAGGAGGAGTAAATCACAATGGCAAGCCGTATAGTACTCAACAACATTTCTTATCATGGCAAGGGAGCAATCGAGAACATTCCCGCCGACCTCAAAGCACGCGGGAAAAAGAAAGTCTTTGTCTGCACTGACGCAAGCCTCGTGAAGTTCGGTGTCAGCAAGAAGGTAACAGACCTCCTCGACAAAGCCGGGATAGCCTACGAAGTCTACAGCGACATCAAGCCCAATCCCACAATCGAGAACGTACAGAACGGAGTCGCCGCCTTCAAGAAAGCAGGAGCTGACTCAATCGTGGCAATCGGCGGAGGCTCGGCAATGGACACAGCAAAGGCCGTCGGAATAATCATCAACAATCCCGAATTTGCTGACGTTCGCTCGCTTGAAGGTGTAGCACCCACAAAAGCACACGCCGTGTTCACCATCGCAGTCCCAACAACAGCAGGTACAGCCGCAGAAGTTACCATCAACTACGTAATCACCGACGTTGAGAAGAAGCGCAAGTTTGTCTGCGTCGACACTAACGACATTCCGGAAATCGCCGTTGTTGACCCCGACATGATGTCATCCATGCCCAAGGGTCTCACTGCCTCGACAGGAATGGACGCTCTGACCCACGCAATCGAGGGCTACATCACCAAGGGACACTGCGAGATCTCCGACATGTTCCACCTGAAGGCCATTGAGCTTATCTCGCACAGCCTGAGAGGGGCAGTAGCCGGGACACCAGAAGGCCGCGAGGGTATGGCGCTCGGCCAGTACATCGCCGGAATGGGCTTCTCCAACGTGGGACTCGGAATCGTCCACAGCATGGCTCACGGACTCTCAGCACTCTATGACACTCCTCACGGTGTAGCCTGCGCAATAATCCTCCCTTACGGCCTCGAATACAACGCACCCGCTGCCGGGAAACGCTACAGGGCGGTCGGCAAGGCTATGGGTGTCGAGGGCATCGGAGACATGACGGACGATGAAGCCTGCAAAGCCACGATTGACGCGGTGAAGAAGCTCTCTGCTGACGTTGGGATTCCCGCTGACCTCAAGGGCATTCTCAAGGAAGAAGATGTGCAGTTCCTGAGCGAGTCGGCGTTTGCTGACGCTTGCTGTCCGGGCAATCCGAGGGACACGAACGTTGACGAGATCAAGGCACTCTACAGAAGCATGATGTAAACCTAGTGGCTAGGGGTTAGTGGTTAGTGGCTAGTGCATGGGACGTTACCGCTAATCCCTAAAATATCAAGGAAGGAGGAATAATCACATTGTCGGAATACATACTTGAGCTTAACGGCATCACCAAGATATTCCCCGGCGTTAAGGCACTCGACAACGTACACTTCAACCTCAAAGCCGGAGAAATTCACGCCCTAGCTGGTGAGAACGGAGCGGGAAAATCCACGTTCATCAAGGTCATCACGGGAGCGCATCAGCCTGACGGAGGGGAAATCATCCTCAACGGTGAGAAGGTCGTAATGTCTGACCCCATAATCGCGCAGGAACGTGGCATCGCCGCAATCTACCAGCACGCCGCGAGTTACCCGGATTTGAGCGTGGCGGAAAACATTTTTGCCGGCCATGAGTACAGAGTCGGGCCGTTCATAGACTGGCGGAGGATGAACAGTGAGGCAAAGAAACTTCTTGAGGCGGTTGACGCGGACTTCAGCCCCACGGTTTCGGTCGGCTCATTGTCGGTGGCGCAGCAGCAGCTCGTCGAAATCGCAAAAGCCCTCTCCATGAACGCAAAGATTCTCATCATGGACGAACCCACAGCGGCGTTGTCCCAGCGTGAGGCCGAGGCGCTCTACAAGATAGCGTTGCGGCTCAGAGACCAGGGCACCGGGATTATCCTCATCTCACACAGGTTCGAGGACATGTACGGACTTGCCGAGCGTGTTACGGTCTTCAGGGACGCGCAGTACATAGGGACGTGGAACTTGCACGAGGTCGAGCAGTCATTCCTGATTCACCAGATGGTCGGGCGCGACATCAACCAGCTTTACCCCAAGAAGGAGACTGAGACAGGGGAAGAGCTTTTGCGCATCGAGAACTTGAGTCGCACAGGATTTTTCCGGGACGTGAACATCAACGTGAAGGCTGGCGAGATTGTCGGGCTGACCGGGCTTGTCGGCGCGGGACGCACTGAGGTCATGGAGGCGGTTTTCGGTGTGCATCAGCCTGACAGCGGCAGAATCATCTTCAGGGGTGAGGAAATCCACGCTCACACACCTACCCAGATGATGGCGAAAGGACTCGGCTACCTTCCCGAAGACAGGCAGAAGGACGGCCTATTGCTACAGTGGTCAATCAATCACAACATTTCCCTTCCTGTCATGGCCAAAGAATGCCAGAACGGAATCTTCATCAGCAAGTCAAAAGAGTACCAGCTCTCTGACGGAATGAAGGACTTGCTCGCGATTAAGGCTCCTGACACTGACACACTAACGGGCGCGTTGTCGGGCGGAAATCAGCAGAAGGTCGTCGTGGCGAAACAGTTGGCGGCAAATCCCAAGATGATTATCCTCGATGAGCCCACGAAAGGCGTTGACGTTGGGAGCAAGGCGGCAATCTACGAGATTATGAGCGACCTTGCATCACAGGGACTCGGTATCCTCATGATTAGCTCGGAGCTTCCTGAAGTAATCAACATGTCAGACAGGATATATGTCATGAGCGAAGGCAAAGTTACAGCGGAGTTCACCGACACAAAGAGCCTCACTCAGGAGATCATCCTCAACGCGGCCATGCCCCAAGCTAAGGCATCATAGAAAGGAGGGGGAACAATGGCAAAACACAAATCGGTGTATTCGTTCCTGATTGAGCATAGGGAGCTTCCGTTGCTTGGAGTCCTCGCGCTTCTGCTTGTGGCGGTCAACATGAGAGTCCCCGGCTACCTCGCCAACTCGTGGCTTAACGTCCTCAAGAACGGCTCAATCAACATGGTCATGTGCTGCGGAATGCTCTGCGTCCTTCTCGTGGGGTCAATCGACATTTCGACGACGGCGGTGCTTGCGTTCGCGGGGGCTGTTGCGGGGAAGCTGATGGGGCTCGGAGTGATACAGAACACGCTGCTGATGTTCATTCTGGGAATCGCAATAGGCGCGGCAATCGGCGCATTGAACGGAGTCCTCATGAGCTACGGGCGTGTAATAGCACTGATTGTTACTCTGGGTACAAGCTACATAGTCCGTGCGTTAATCCCCATGCAGTGGCTCCTGGGCATGAACAAGGTCAACCCCACACAGCTCACTCAGGCATTCAAGGACAGCCTCATCAATCACGAGCTTTTCGGGCTTCCGTTCCTCGTATGGCTGGCGGTTCTGGTTGTTGTCGGGACGGCGGTATTCCTCAACTACACACGGACGGGGCGAAATCTCTACGCTGTCGGCTCAAACGCTGAGGCTGCGCAGATGCGCGGTGTCCACCTCAACAAGATTCGCGTCCTCGCTCACACTATATGCGGGGCGACTGCGGGGCTTGCGGGGATAATGTGGCTGGCGTTCTACGCGGCTATCGAGAAAGGTTCGGCGACTGGTGATGAGATGTTCACGATTGCGGCCTGCGTTCTCGGAGGTGTAAGCGTTACGGGAGGCTACGGGAAAATCACGGGTGTCGTAATCGGCGCGGTAATGGTGGCGTTCATCGACAGCGCGATCCCTCAGATGGGCATCGGAAACTCAATGATAACCGAGTTCATCAAGGGCATTCTGTTACTGTTCGCGATACTGCTCAACGTGATATTGCAGAGGATTTCGGCGAAACAGGACTTGGCGGGGAGGAATATATAACATGAAGAAGATACGTGATTTCTTTACGAGCTGGGAATTTTTCCTGCTGGTACTCCTTGCGGTGGTGTGCGCTGTGTTCTGGTACGTTGACGCGGGAAGAGTAGCCGCCGGAATCTCACGCCGTCCGGTCTTCTACTTCGCCAACGTCGTCCGCTCAATGAGGCCGTACTTCCTCTACAGCTTCATGACGCTGGGTATGATGCTGATACTCGCGATGGGGGACATTGATATTTCGGTCGGGGCAATCGGGACTCTGAGCGTGGTAACTCTCGGCGTAACCTACAACAACCTTGCTGTTCTCGGCGGAATGTCCGGGCCTCTCGCGCTCACTCTATCACTCATGGCCTGCCTTGTGGTCGGGTGCGTGTGCGGCGCGCTGAACGGATTCTTATGCACGAGGTTCAAGGAATTGTTCTCGATGATAATCACGCTGGCGACTCAGCTGTTCTTCCGGGGCTTCAGCTATCTCATCATAGGCGGAGAGACTCTCACGTTCAAGGATCCTACATTCCGTTCACTGTCAGCACTCAACAAACTCATTGACGTTGGCGGCGTGAAAGTCCCTGTGTCATTGCCTGTGTTCCTCGTCTTCGCGGTGATATTCTTCGTGTGGCTTCACATGACGGGCAACGGGCGCAAGATTTTCGCGATCGGCACAAACAGGAGCGCAACCTACTACTCAGGAGTCCAGACTGACCGCATAAAGTTCTGGTGCTTCGTCATAGCCGGTCTCATGAGCGCGGTAACAGGAATATTCTTCGTGGGCAACTCGTCATCAAGCGTGAAGGCTGACATAATGGACGGCTACCACATGTACGCGATCGCGGCGGCAGTGCTTGGAGGCTTCTCGACAGACGGCGGGAAAGGAAGCGTGATAGGCGCGGCAATATCACTCGTGATTTTCGGCGTGGTGAAGTTCGGGCTTGGGACTCTGTTCGGTTTTGCTGACAGCGCGGTGAACTTGTCGGTCGGCGTGATACTGATACTGAGCGTGTTGCTGCCTAACCTTGTCGAGGACTGGCAGAACGCAAGAAGGGTAGCACGGAGAAGAGCAGAGGCAAGAGGCTAGTGGTCAGTGGCTAGTGGTCAGTTTCTAGACACTAATCACTTATCACTAATCACTATAACTATAGGAGGGTACAATCATGAAGAAAGTTGCAGCATTGGCGTTAGTGTTGTCGTTCGTGTTCGCGGGGTTCGCGTCCGCTGAGGACAAGCCGGGGAAGGGAATCACAATCGGCGTGGTCTACAAGCAGTCAGGCAACCCCTACTTCCAGGCAGGAGTCGCGGGATTCCAGAAGGCGGCGGATGAGTTAGGCTTCACGTTCATGCACGACGGCCCGGACGACGGAAGCTCAGACGGCCAGATACGCATCGTCGAGAACTACATTGCGCAGGGAGTCGATGTCCTGTGCATTTCGGCGAATGACCCGGCTTCACTGGTTGACGTGTGCAACGAGGCCCGCGAGGCTGGCATCAAGGTCGTAACGTGGGACGCTCCCGTTGACCCTGAAGGAAGAGACCTCGATGTTGAGCCGGCAAGCGCAAAGGTTATCGCACTCACTCAGCTTGACTCGATGGTGAAATCCGTGGGCGGTGAAGGACAGATCGCAATCCTCTCAGCAATGGCGACCGCACCGAACCAGAACCTGTGGATTTCCTTCATGGAGGAAGCACTCAAGAGCGGAGACCCGAAATATGCGAAGATTGATTTTGTCGGCGTTGTCTACGGTGATGATGAGTACACAAAATCCTTCAACGAGACTCAGGCACTCCTTGAGAAGTATCCGAACCTCAAGGGAATTATCGTCCCCACAACAGTAGGAGCTCCAGCAGTCAGCAAGTGCATCATGGACGCAAAAAGGAACGTGAAGGTTACAGGCCTCACTCTTGCGTCAGACATGAAGGAGTTCATCGACAAGGGCATAGCAGATGAGACGTTCCTGTGGAATCCCACACAGCTCGGCTACGCGGCATCATACGCGGCTGTTGCGTTCGTGAAGGGACAGATCACCGGCAAAGAGGGCGAGACCTTCAACGCGGGCGAGGTCGGGACGCTCACAATCGAGAAGGCGGCTGACGGAGGGACAATCAGCTTCCTCAACAAGCTCAACACGTTCAACAACGAGACAGTCGACGCTTGGATTAACATCCTGTAGGCTCATGGAACGTTACGCGTGGAAAGCAACTGTGAAGCCCGGAATGCTCGCGGAATACCGCAGGCGGCACGACAACATATGGCCGGAGCTGAAGGAGTTACTCAAGTCGGCGGGAATCTGCAACTACACAATCTGGAACGTCGGCAACGAGCTTTTCGGATACTACGAGTGCGAGAAGGGCGTTGAGTTTGCGGCGCGTACTCAGGCGGAGAGTCCCATTGTCGACCGCTGGAATGAGTACATGAAGGACGTTATGGTGATGGAGATGGACCCGGTAACAGGAGCGCAGCCCAAACTTGAGCAGGTCTTCTTGCTGGAGTGAGGTACACTTAATTTCCGGGACGTTATGGCGGTGGAGATGGACTCTGAGACGGAAGCCCGGCCGGAATTGGGGCAGGTCTTCTTCCCCGCATAACTTGGAGAAACGGAGTTCCCCTTGTTGTTGTGGCAGGGGGGACTTTTTTTGTTGGCATGATGATATAATACGTCCAAATACTCACTTGATTTACGAAAAATTACGCAGAAAGGATTTGAACTCATTGCCTATGTGTGATGCTGACGGCCTCGCTGTCCACACTCATGAAAGTTCATTCAGGTTCGCCGCCTTGAGAGATGCCGCATACTTTGCCGTGAAGCGCGTTATTGATGTCGCCGTGTCGCTGTCAGTCCTGGTGATATTATCCCCCCTTCTCCTTGCGCTGGCGGCCTTAATCAAGCTCTCGACTCCCGGCCCGGTGATACACAAGCGCAAATGTGTCAGCAAGAACGGCCCTTACCTCATGTACAAGTTCCGCACGATGGTCGCTGACGCCTGGAATCTGGAAAAATACCTTACCCCCGCGCAAATCGAAGAATACCGCCGCAACATAAAGGTCGAGAATGACCCCCGCATAACGAAAATCGGAAAGCTCCTCCGCAAGACCAGCCTCGACGAAATCCCCCAGCTGATAAACGTGCTCAAGGGCGAAATGAGTCTTGTCGGCCCGCGTCCTGTAGCTGTCGAGGAGACCGGGCTTTACGGCGACAGACTGGGTGAAGTCCTGTCGGTCAAACCGGGAATCACCGGCTACTGGCAGACGCACGGAAGGAACTGCGCGAACTATGGCAGCGGAAAACGCCAGGCACTTGAGCTGTATTACGTCAGAAACCGCTCATTCCTCCTCGACATGAAGATTATCCTCAAGACATTTGTCGTCGTCCTCAAGAAGGAAGGCGCGGAATGAAGGCCTTTCTCCTCGCCGCCGGACTCGGCACAAGACTCCGCCCCCTCACCCTCACAGTCCCGAAATGCCTCGTCCCAATCCACAGCAAGCCCCTCCTGCAATGGTGGGTAGAGCTGTTCAGCCAGCACGGAATCCGCGAAGTCATGATCAACACCCACTACCTCCGCGAACCGGTCGCCGAATTTATCCGCGCCAACAACTCTTCAGGAAGCGGCGTTACCCTGCACGAGGCATATGAGCCGGAACTCTCAGGGTCTGGCGGAATGGTCAGGGACAACAGGAATTTTGTTGACGGCGAGGACGGCTTCATGATCGCTTACGCCGACAATCTCACCGACGCGAACTTGACGGCCTTCCGTGAGTTTCACCGTGATACCTGCCTCAAGAACGGCGGACTCCTGTCGATGGCACTCTTCCGCGCAAACCACCCGGAACAGTGCGGGATAGCCAGCCTCGACGACGACATGAGTATAACCGCGTTCACCGAGAAACCCGCGCACCCTTCCAGCAGCCTCGCCAACGCCGGAATCTACATCGCCAGCCCGGAAATCTTCAGCTACATTCCTCGTGAGGGCTCCGCTGACTTTGGGAAGGACGTGCTGCCGCGGCTTGTGGGGAAAATGTACGGCTGGGAGACTGACGGCTACCTTCTCGACATAGGAACGCCGGAAAATTACAGCAAAGCACAACAAGAATGGAGACATTAGAGCGATGATAATCACGAAGACCCCCCTGCGAGTGAGCTTCACCGGGGGCGGCACTGACATGGCCGGGTACTACAGCCTGAACGGGGGGGCGGTTGTCTCAGCCTGCATCAACAAGTACATCTATATCACGGTCAACCCGAAATTCGATAACAAGATACGTATCAGCTACTCCAAGACCGAAATTGTTGACACTGTGGACGAACTCAACCACGAAATCGCGAAGGCTACCCTCAGAATGGCCGGGATAACGGGCGGCATAGAGATAACATCAATAGCTGACATTCCGGCCGGGACTGGTCTCGGTTCGTCAAGCACATTCACTGTAGGAATCCTCAACGCTGTATACACTTACGCCGGGCATTTGCTTTCACCCGCAGAGCTCGCGGAGAAGGCCTGCCAGATTGAGATTGACATTCTAGGGCATCCCATCGGCAAGCAGGATCAGTACGCGGCGGCATTCGGGGGGCTAAATCATTTCGCGTTCAACCCGGACGGCACTGTTACACGGCGGCAGATACGCCTCGACGACACTAACGCACGGAGGATGTCCCGCAAGCTCATGTTCTTCTACACCGGGATAACGAGGGACGCGAACGGCATACTCAGCGAGCAGAAGTCCAACATAGCCGCAAAGATTCCAACTCTCGACTTCATGAGGATGCAGGCCGACTCAATGTACGACATACTCACCACTTACGGCTTCACTGACGATTTCGGGCGGATGCTCCACGAGGGGTGGCAGAAGAAGCAGGAGCTGGCGGCGCACATAGCTGACCCGCAGATTTCGGAGTACTACGACAAGGCTCTTGAGGCGGGGGCAATCGGCGGGAAACTTCTCGGAGCCGGGGGAGGGGGCTTCCTTCTGTTCTACTGCGATGAATGGTTCCAGCAGGGAGTCGAGGATGCTTTAGGCTTGAGGCGGATGGATTTCAGGTTCACCAAAAACGGAAGCAAGGTAATCTTCTCCAGCTGATGAAGGCGGTACCAGTGATATTCCTTGACCGCGACGGGGTAATCAACCGCCCGGCCCGGCCTCATGAGTACATCACGCGCCGTGAGGACTTCGTGATTCTTCCGGGAGTGTACGGGGCGTTGAGGATGCTCCGGGAGTCAGGCTTCAGAATATTCATCGTAACAAACCAGAGATGCATCGCCCGGGGAATCGCGAGCCGTGAGGAAATCGACGCTCTTCACGGATGGATGACTGAGGATTTCGCGGCTAACGGGTGCTTTGTTGACGGGGTATTTGTCTGCCCGCACGGTGATGATGACAATTGCAGTTGCAGGAAGCCCAAGCCCGGACTCCTGTGTCAGGTTCAGCGTGATATTGAGACGGCTGAAGGTCTTACGGTCGACAAGACTCACTCATGGATGATAGGCGACTCACTGTCAGACGAGAAGGCCGGGATTTCTTACGGGGTCAACACGGTGCTTATAGGCGGAGAAATTTCACCCCACAATGACGGGCGCATTCACATTACGGCAAGAGACATGCTAGACTCAGCGCGGAAAATCACAGAAGGGAGATATTGAGATTTGAGGGTACTGATTACAGGCGGGGCAGGATATATCGGCAGTCATACGAACAGGATGCTTGCGGGAAAAGGAATCGACACGGTAATAATCGATGACCTGTCAGACGGCCATGAAGAAGCAGCAGTGGCAGGCAGACTCATTCGCGGGGATTTCGGCGACGCCGGATTGCTTGACGGGGTTATGGGGATGGCGGAATTTGACGCTGTCGTTCACTTCGCGGCGTTCGCTTCTGTCCCGGACTCGGTGGTGCGCCCGGCCCGGTATTACCGCAACAACGTAACCAACATGCAGACATTGCTTGACGCTTGCGTGAGGCACGGGGTGAAACATGTGATATTCAGCTCATCGGCGGCGACGTTCGGAGAGCCTGAGTACACGCCTATGGACGAGTCCCATCCGCAGAAGCCCATCAACCCCTACGGCTACACGAAACTCGTCGGGGAGCGTCTTCTTGCTGACTACGAGCGCGCTTACGGGCTGAAGTTCTGCGCGTTCAGGTACTTCTGCGCGGCGGGAGCGTCAAAGGACGGACTGATCGGCGAGGCTCACAACCCTGAGTCCCACCTGATTCCCGTGATGATGAGGGCGGCAATGAGCGGGAAGGCGTTTGAGGTTTACGGGGACGATTACGCGACGAGAGACGGAAGCTGTATCCGGGACTTCATCCACGTGGACGACATTGCGGACGCTCACGTCAGGGGGCTGGAGTATCTTGCTGGCGGCGGGAAGTCTGAGGCGTTCAACTTGGGCAGCAGCGAGGGCTTCACTGTGCTTGAGATGGTGAAGGCACTCCGTGAGGTAAGCGGGATTGATGCTCCGTACGAGATTGCAGGGAGGCGCGAGGGAGATCCGGCTGTTCTTGTTGCGACTAGTGAGAAGGCAGGGGAGATTCTCGGCTGGTCAGCATCACACAGCGGCATTCACGAGATACTCACTGACGCGTGGAACTGGGAGCAGAACAGGAGGTATTAGCATGACTGACTACAGGCCGGCCATGAGGGAATATATCGATGCGGAAATCCGTGTGATGAACAGCCTGAACCTTGACGAACTGAACGCGGCGGCTAACGCAATCACGGACTGCCGGAAGCGCGGCGGGACAATCTACACCATAGGCAACGGAGGAAGCGCGGCGACTGCGAGTCATATGGTGGTCGACTTCGGGAAGGGAGCGAACGATAAGCCTGACGAAGCGGGAAACTATTTCCGTGTCGAGTGCCTTGCGGACAATGTCCCGGCGGTTACAGCCATCGCCAACGATATAAGCTATGATGACGTATTCGCGCACCAGCTTGAACGGAAGCTGAGGCCGGGTGATTTGCTCATAGCCATATCAGGAAGCGGCAACTCAAAGAATATCATCAAGGCTGTAGAAGTCGCTAAGTCGAAGGGGATTCCTGTTGTTGGGATGACGGGATATGACGGCGGGAAACTGGCGGCCATGTCGAATTTCAGGATGCATTGCGGGATTGATGACATGCAGATTGCGGAGGACGTTCACATGATGTTTGACCATATGCTGCTGAGGGTGTTCTGCCTCTGCGGGTGAAATGAAGGATGATGAGTCCCCCCCGGGCTGTGATGGCTTGGGGGATTTTTTGCATGGTATAATACGAGCATCCCATGAAAGGAGAAATCACACAATGACGAAATCGGAATATGAAGCAAGAAAACGCTGGGACACAAGCATAATGACGGAAGAGGAGAAAGAAGCGCGCATACAGAGGATTTTTTCTCACTGCGGGAAAATCGATGATGATACGTTCACGCCAAGCAGTGATGCCGATGATGAGGACTTCGTGAAGGCCATTTGTGAGCTTTGCGGGTCAATTTCCGATGAGTCGTTCCATCTTTACCGTGAAGAAGCAGTGTAGCAGCCATGCTGTACTTTCTGGACTCCAATATCTGCATAACTTTCCTGCGTGAAGGCAAGAAGGCTGACTTAATCAGGCGCAAGATTCCCCTTCACACACGCAAGAATGTGCAGATACCTTCCGTTGTCTCTGGTGAACTCATGCACGGAGCATTCAAGAGCAACAACGCCGAAAACATGAACAAAGTTAGGCGTTTCCTGTCAAAGTTCGTGATAGTTCCGTTCGATTACGAGGAATCAGAAATATACGGCCAGATCCGCACAGACCTCGAACGCAGCGGAAAGCTCATCAGTTTTCCCGACATGCTCATAGCCGCAACAGCCCTCTCCTACAACGCCACCCTCGTAACAAACAACACTCAGGAATTTTCCCGCATAGACACCCTCAATCTCTCCGACTGGACAATATAACCCTGAATTTCCATTTCTCTGGTCTATAATATCCCCATCACAAAATTCATACAGGAGGCATATTCCATGAAAGCCAACACTGTAGCGAGGAATTATTTTTTCCTCACGGTGCTTCTTCTTGCAATGGTGCTCGGCGCAATAACTGGTTACTTCTGGCCCGGCTTCTCGTCAAACATAGCGTTCTTGGGGACAATCTTCATCCGCCTCATGTTCTGCATAGTCGTGCCGATGGTATTCGGGTCAATCGCAGGAGCAATCGCCAACACAAAAGACCTCGCCCGCTCAGGAAAAATCATGTGGGTAACGGTTATAACGTTCGTGATTACCGGGGCAATAGCGGCTGTGATATATTTCGGCCTCGTGATGATATTCCCGCCCGTAACATCAGCATGGACTAACATAGCTCACGAGGAAATCGGAAGCCACGCCACAATCACGCAGATGGTCGTCAACTTCTTCACGGTTGATGACTTTGTCGGACTCTTAACACGCCGGGCAATGCTCCCGCTAATCGTGTTCTCGCTGCTGTTCGGGTTCTCCGTCAACCTGAGCGGCAAAGCTGGTGAGCCTGTACGCGTCTTCCTTGAGAGCCTCACTGCCGTAATGCTTAAGTTTGTCGGGATTGTTACGTACTACGCGCCTGTTGCTTTCTTCGCGATTTTCGCTGACCTTGTCGCAACTTACGGCCCGCAGATTACGGAGGATTACGCCCGCGCACTGCTCGTGTATTACCCCGTGTGCTTCGTGTACATATTCACGGCGTTCCCGGTCATGGCCTGGATTGGGGCAGGAAGTGAGGGAGTCCGCGAAATGTTCCGCCACATCACCAAGCCCGCAGTAGTCTCGCTCGGAACATGCTCATCCGTCGCCACGATTCCAACCAACATGGAGGCCGCCGCTGACACAGGAATATCACGGGACGTTAGCGACATCGTTCTACCTTTGGGCGCAACAATGCACATGGACGGCTCTTGTTTCTCGTGCGTGCTCAAGATTGCGTTCGTGATGGGGGTATTAGGACAGCCCTTGACGCTTGCTGACCTGCCGATGATTGTGCTTGTTGCGGTGTTCTCGGCTGTAGGGATGAGCGGAGTACCGGGGGGCGGCTACATTGGCGAGTACATAATATGCGCGCTGTTCTTCCCGAATCACATGGAGCTTGCGTTCCCTATTCTTGTGGCGATTGGGAATCTTGTTGACCCGCCCGCAACCATGATTAACGCCGCGGGGGATTATGTGGTATCGTTCATAGTGTCCCGGTTTGTTGACGGCCCGGACTGGCTCAGGAAGGCAAGATTTGCCAGAGCGTAAGCAATCGCGGAATGTTCCCCTCCTGTATAATTCATGCGGGAGGGATTATTTTTATGGCACGGAAACACGACTCATCACTCAGCAGGTACATAGCACTCATCTTACGGCATCAGCCGGAACTTGCCGGGATCACTATCGACTCTCACGGCTGGGCAAAAGTTACCGACCTCATCGACGGCATCAACAAGACACGTCCCCTTGACCTTGAGACTCTGCGCGGGATTGTTGCGGACGACAGGAAGGGCAGGTATTCCTTCAGCGACGACGGCGAATATATCCGGGCAAATCAGGGGCATTCCATCCCGGTTGACGTTGGACTCACAGAGCAAGAGCCGCCCGAAACCCTGTATCACGGCACATGCGCTGACTCAGTCCCAAGCATAAAGGAGAAGGGGCTTCTTCCGATGACACGGCTTTACGTTCACTTGTCGAAGGACTTCCACACCGCCCTCATCACAGGCAGGCGCAAGGGAGACCACAGGCATCCTTTCGTGTTCAGGGTCAATGCTGGCGAGATGTTCAGGGACGGACACAAGTTCTTCCTGTCAGCAAACGGAGTCTGGCAGGTGAAACACGTACCGCCCCAGTACCTAGAAGAGGAGAGTAAGAACCGGGACGCTGAAGAGTGATACGACAGTCGACACGACAACGCACCGGGCCGCGAACTCGTAATCCTTGCCGTACATTTCCGCGATGATTTCGGTGTTTGCCGCCGCGGGCATGGCCGTCAACGTTACAGCAACCTGCCACAAAATCGCCTGAACCCCCAGCCAGCGGAACAGGAACAGGAATATCAAGGGCTGAACCGCGAGCCTGACCGCCGCCAGCTTGAACGCGTCAACATCCAGTGCCGCCCGTATGTCCGACTCCCCCAGCGCCGCACCGATTATCATCATCGACAATGGCCCGGTCATATTGCCCATGTTCCTTATCGCGGCTGACAGGACGGAAGGAAGCCTGAACGGTGCGAACATCAGCGCGATTCCCACGAACACGACAACAAGGCTCGGTGTCTTCAGCAGAATCATCATGCGCTTCCTCATGTCCCCCTCGTCGACAAACAGAGACAGCCCAACCGTCCAGATTAATATTCTCACTGGCAGAAGGTAGAATGACGCGTAAAAGACCCCCTCAGTCCCAAAAACTGACGCTACAATCGGCATCCCTGCGTTTCCTGCGTTGGAGAAGAGAGTCGAGAACTCAAGGACGGCTTTTCGTTCGTGTGGCTGGTTGCGCCAGAAGACTTTTCCCGTAACCCACGCGATTATCACGCATACTGTCGAGATCACCATGATTTCCCCGGCGGCTATGAGCTGGTCTATGCTGGTCTCAACGTTGAACGAGTCCAGTATCATGCAGGGAAGCGTTATGTCAAGCAGGAGATTGATGAAGCTGGATCGTCCCTCGTGCTTGAGGATTCCGGCTCTGGCCATGATGATGCCTGTTGCCACGTAGACGAACATCAGGGCCTGGGTGTTGAGCATACGCGAGAATATCGGCATGGTGGTTTACGCCGCGGGCATCATGCTCATTATCTGGAGTTCTCTGACTGACGCGAGGAGTGACGCGACTCCGTTCTTCTCCGGGTCTTGCTGGCTTTCCGCTTCTTCTGCTGACTGGAACACTGGAGTCCCGCGGGCTACTGTCTCTGTGTGTTCCTCGTCGTCATTGCCGCGTGAGATTTCGCCCCTTGCCTTTGACGCTATGGCCGCCGCTTTTGCCGCAACCTGTCTGTCTTGTCCTGAAGGGTCAGCAGGAGCATTTGCCGCCGCCTGTACTTTCTGCATGTTGCGGAGGGTTTCTTCAGGTGTTGCGCCTTCCTTCATGCGGATAGGGACTTCGCCGCCGGTGATGTAGTTCTTTCCGTCCGGGCCCTGAGTGTAAGTGTAGCTGACACCGCCTCCAAATTCGCCTGCTGCTGCCTGGTGTGCTGCCTCGTGGGCTATGACCTCGTTCTGAATCTGCTTGAGCTCGCGGACTTGGGAGTCTTTCTCGTCTTCGGCCTTGTCTTTCTTGGACTCGTCTGCGCGTTTCTCGGACTCGGCTTTAGCGACGGTCTGGTTCTTCCTAGTTTCGTCTGACTCACGCTTGAGGGCATCGCTGAACTCTTCCCGCCTGCTCTGGATGTCCTCAGTTGCCGGGCCGCCTCCTACGCGGCTGAGAGCCTCCTCGCTCCCTGTCATGCTCACGGAAGCACCCGTAATGTAGCGTCTTCCGTCAGTCCCTATAGCGTACTGGTAGACCGTATGAACTTGGGCTGAATCTCCGAGCTTGGCTCTTATGGCCTGTTCTTCCGCTAGTATCTGCTGTTCCTGACGCTGTTTCTGCTGGTCTGTGCCGTTGTCGTAATCAGTCGGCTTCCTTGCGCGTGATACGTTCATCATAGGCTCAAGGTAGCCCGCTGACAGCATCGATGTAACCTGCATGATGTTCACCTCCGTGTGTTATGGATGAGCATATTATACCCTGTCTCAGTCGCCCAACAACGCCGGGCCGTCAATCACAAGAGTCGCCGTGTCGTCAGCATTAGCCTTCATCCTTGCGCGGACTCCCATGGGAAGGAATGCGTTATACCCGCCATGCCCCGACGGCACTCCGCGGATAACGGGCTTGCGTGAGAGTTCAGCATAGTGAAGAAGCACGTCATCAAGCGAGAAATTTCCCGGCCCGGAAGGCTCATCACTCTCACAGTCCACGAAATCACCCAGCAAGATACCATTCACCCGCCCAAGAAGCCCGCTCTGATACAGCTGGTTCATCATGCGGTCGATCCTGTAAGGTTTCTCGCCGACTTCCTCAATCAGCAGCAATGCCCCAGTCCCGTCAAGCTCCCAAGGTGTACCGACAAGTGAGGCCATGACACTGAGATTCCCGCCCATGATTACGCCTTCAGCCTTGCCGATGATGACTGTCTCAAGTTTCCGTCCTTCCGGCATTGGGAGATTGCCTATTGGGATGTCGCGTGTGAGTCCGTCCAGCAGTTGCCGCCTCGTGTAATCTGAGTCAGGTTTTCCCCCGCTGAATGTCGCTGCCATAGGTCCGTGAATTGTGGAGATGCCGGCCTTCTCGCCGAGTGCAATGTGAAGGGCTGTGATGTCGCTGTAGCCGATAAGTGGCTTGGGGTTGCGGGCAATCATCTTGTAGTCGAGCTTGTCTAGGACTCTTGCTGACCCGTAGCCGCCCCTCGCGCAGAGTATGGCCTTCACGGTCTTGTCGCGGAAAAAGCTGTTGATGTCCTCGGCGCGTTTCCTGTCAGTCCCGGCAAAGTAACCGTAAACTGCTGACACTGACGGCGCAAGTTTGACCCTGTAACCCTGAGACCTGAGAAGCTCAATTGCCCCGTCAACGTCGCCGCTTTCCAGCCAGCCTGACGGAGCGAGAATGCCTATACAGTCGCCCGGTTTCAGAGCATGGCCGCGGAGTCTTGCTGTGATTTCTGCGGAATAAGCAACACTGCACATGGCCGCGAGAATTGCCAGTGAGACGCAAAATCTTTTCACGGTGATGATTCCCCCTGTCTAAACTTTCATCATAAGCTCCCATATTATAGCCTCGAAACCCTGCCAGCCCTCAGCGCGTGAAGTCTTCTCTAGGAATGAGAGCCGCGCGGACTCGGCCATGAAGATTTTGATGCGTTTTGCCCCGTATATTTTGAGGGCAGATTTTGCTTTGCTGACGGCGTATTTCTTGCTGACAGGGTCAAAGCCTGCTGACTTTAGGGCATCATCGGCGTTTTTCCCCTGAAAGAGTGAGAGTATCATAGCGGGGCGGAGTCTGTTTGTGATTGCTGTGATTACAGGCAGGGGCGAGTCTCCGTTAAGGTGGGTGATTGCGCGTGCAACGTCTGCGGGATTGTCGGCACATACCCCGTCAAGCAGGGTCATCATTGCCCGGCCTCCCTCGTCGAACGACAATTCTTCAACATCTTTGCGTGTGATTTCGCGTCCGTCAGCATAAATCCCAAGTTTCAGAATCTCGGAGCGTAATTCTTCCTGAGACTCTATGCTGTCTGCAAGGAGCTGTGATGCTTCCTGTGAGAGCTTGAAGCCTTGTTCTTTTGCGACTGAGACGAGCCAGCCCTGACGCTTCCAGGGGGGAACTTGGGCTTCCGGCTTGATGATGGTGATTGATTTGATGATGGCTTTGAGGAACTTGGAGTCGCTGTTCATGACGAGGATTATCACGGTGTCTGCTTTGTCGTCCTCGATTAGGGATGTGAGGGAGTCGGGGAAGTCGTCCAGAATTTCGGCGTTCTCGATTACGATAGCCTCGCGCTGTGTGAAGAGTCCGGGAGCTATGACGGTCTCGAAAAGTTTCTGCCACGTCCCGAAAGTTTCAGCGTCATATTTTGCGGACAAAGGCCAGCCTTCTTTGCCGAGGCGTGCTAGTTCGTCCTTGAGCTGCCTGCGCTGGGACTCTGAGTGTTCGATCGCGATTATGCGGGGCATGTTGCTGTTCTGTCTCGTTTACTTTGTCTTAAGTTTAGAGTCATCAAGCACAAAACTTCTCATGCACACGAAATTCTCTCCGTTGTAGGCTGTCTCTCTCTGATTGCCTCCGTTGTAATCATAGAAGACAAGCCCCGCTGACTTCGTTTTGCCCTTGAGCTTTTCCCTGAGACGTGAATAGTCTCTCTTTTTGTCGTCGCCTGAAATCCTGCACGCAACATAGCACACTGTGTTGGAGAAGCCCACGTAAACAGAATATCCTCCTACAGCCGCGTACATGTTCTTCCAGTCATCTTTCTTGCCTGTGTTGAGGGCGAAATTCGGGTTGCTGATATAGTTCTTCACGCCGTAAGCGTCTGACTGTAACACGTCATGCAACCTTTCATCTTTTCCGTTGATTCTGAGATGGTAGCCTTTGTCTGAGGCGTTGCTGGGAGCTTCAACTATATTCAGCGAGTTGTCGAAGAACCAGTGTTCCGAGGCGACTTTGAGCATACGGAGGTCGTTGATGATTTGCGCGGCTCTTGCTGTAGCTTCCATCTCCGAAGCCGCGATAAACATGCCAGCCGTCAAAATCCCAATCACGACAATCACAATCAGCAGCTCAAACAGTGTGAAGCCTCTCTTTTTCCGTGAGAGCGTCATGAATAATCCCTCCTTATGTTTGTGTGTGTGTAGGATGCTAGGGATTATAGCACGGCAAAAAAAATCCCCCGCCCGTTCATGAGCAGGAGACTTATCCGGGAGACGAGAGCCTCAGCCCTTCACCACGATATTCACGAGCTTATCCGGGACTGTGATGACCTTCACGACTTCTTTCCCGGCGATTCTTGTGGCTACCATCTCTTCGGCCATGATGCTTTGTGCGAGGCTGTCCTTGTCCATTCCGGCAGGACGCTCGAACTTCCCGCGCATTTTCCCGTTAATCTGGACAGCAATTGTAACGCTGTCCTGAACCATCGCCGACTCGTCAGCAACCGGCCATGACTCAACGCAGAGCATCCCTTCATGTCCCAGCATCTCCCAAAGCTCCTCGGTTATGTGCGGGCAGAAGGGCGACAAGCAGTTCAGCAGAACGTCAACGGCCTCACGTTTCAGCTCCCATGCTTCGGGCGAGTCGTCATTGAGGGAGTACACTGCGTTGGTCAGCTCCATCAGGCGGGCAATGGCGGTGTTGAACTGTTTTTCGGCGGCGATGTCGTCCGTTACGCTCTTGATTGTCGTGTGGATTCTGCGCTTCAAGTCCCTGAGATTGGCGGCCTTGATTTCGTTCATAGGGATGATTTTCCCGCAAGCCTTGAGTTTTTCCGCGTTGTCCTCCACGTAACGCCACACTCTGTTCAAGAACCTGTGCGCGCCCTCAACGTTCCTGTCTGACCAGTCCAAATCGTTGTTGGGCGGGGCGGCAAAAAGGATGAACAAGCGGATTGTGTCAGCTCCGTATTTCTTGACCATCTCGGTGGGGTCTACTGTGTTGCCGAGGGACTTTGACATTTTCGCGCCGTCCTTTATCACCATGCCTTGAGTGAGAAGCCTCGTGAACGGCTCGCGTGATTCGGTCAGGCCTATATCAGTGAGGAACTTGGCGAAGAAGCGTGCGTAAATCAGGTGCAGGCAAGCGTGTTCGATTCCGCCTATGTACTGGTCGACGGGCATCCAGTAGTCTACATCTTCCTTGTGAAACGGAGCATCCTCACAGCCGGGCGAGCAGTAGCGGTCAAAGTACCACGACGAGCAGAAGAATGTATCCATCGTGTCAGCCTCGCGCCTTGCCGGGCCTCCGCAATGAGGGCAGGTTGTGTTGAGGAAATCGGGAAGGTCAAGCAACGGTGAATGTCCGACTTCCTTCACCTCAACATCTTCAGGCAGCCTCACCGGGAGCTGGTCTTCCGGGACAGGGACGACCCCGCACTTGTCGCAGTAAACGAACGGTATCGGTGTCCCCCAGTAACGTTGACGGGATATGAGCCAGTCGCGGAGCTTGAAGTTGACCTCACGTTTGCAGAAGCCTTCGTGTTCGCCCCAGTCAATCATGGCCGGGATAGCGTCAGATGTCTTCATGCCGTCGAATTTCCCGGAGTTGCACGAAATCCCGTCATCCTCGAAAGCGTGAGTCATAGTTGCGCCGTCAAGAATAGTTCCGTCAGCAGGATTTATCACCGGGATAATGGGAATGTCATACTTGCGGGCAAAATCGAAGTCCCTTCCGTCATGTGCAGGGACTCCCATAATCGCGCCCGTTCCGTAATCAATCAGTATGTAGTTTGCTACCCAGATGGGAATCTTCTTGCCGTTGACGGGGTTAATGCCGAAGAACGGAGTCATGAAGCCGAGTTTTTCTGCCCCTGCGTCTGAACGTTCGATTGATGACTGGGAGGCAACTTCCTTCACGAACGCCTCAAGTTTAGCGGCCTCATCAGGAGTCATAGCCTTCATCATTTTGCGGACTAGCTCATGTTCCGGGGCTAATGCGATGAATGTAACGCCGTAAATCGTGTCGAACCTTGTCGTGAACGCCTCAAGCTCGTAATCCAGCTCAGGAATCTTGAACGTGAGTCTTGCGCCCTCAGAGCGTCCGATCCAGTTGGTTTGCATGATGCGGACTCGTCTCGGCCATCCTTCAGCAAGCTCCTTGTCGATGTCGTCAAGCAACTCCTGCGCGTAGTCCGTAATCTTGATGAACCACTGCTTGAGGCTCTTTTTGTGGACGGGATTCCCGCAACGCCAGCATCCTCCGTCAACAACCTGCTCATTAGCGAGGACAGTCCCGCAAGTCTCGCACCAATTCACGGGGGCTTCCTTCTGGTAGACGATTCCGCGCTTGTACATCTGGAGGAATATCCACTGGTTCCACCTGTAATAGTCAGGAAGGCAGGTGATAGCCTCGCGCCTCCAGTCGTAACTATAGCCCATTCGCTTTAGTTGCTGTGTCATGTAGGCGATGTTGGAGAGCGTCCAGTCGTGGGGCTTGGTCTTGTACTTTATGGCGGCGTTCTCAGCGGGCATTCCGAAGGAGTCGAAGCCGATTGTGTATAGGACGTTCTTGCCGTTCTTGCGGTGGAAGCGGGCTAACAGGTCTCCGATTGAGTAGTTGCGGATGTGTCCCATGTGGAGCGCGCCGGAAGGGTATGGGAACATTTCGAGGCAGAAGAATTTTTCGCGGGAAGTGTCAGTGCGGGACTCGAAGCAGTGTGAGTCGTTCCAGCGTTCCTGCCACTTTGATTCTATGTCAGCGAAATTGTAGGGCATGGATGAGAATCTTACCTCCGATTAGGATTTGGGATATACGGGGGGAATTATACAACAGCGGGAAAGTTTTACGTTTTGGGGAGCGGCGCGTGAAAAATTTATGTGCAGACATAACAAAAAGACAAAGTTTATGCTATAATTTCTTTGCCACAAGAAAAAGCACACAATTAGTGTGTCAGCATATTCTTTGTCTCAGCGTAATTATAGCACAAGGCAAGGGCTGTGTGAATTAGTTGTGTGCAAAATTTCTTTACCGTGCTAGCTGTACGCGGAGGAAAAATGCAGTCAACAAGAAAGATGAGGAGGAAAAAAGTCATGAGGAAAATGCGCAAAGGATTCACGCTAATCGAACTCCTGATAGTCATAATGGTTATGGGATCGCTGTCGGCGGCATTGGTTGTCGCAACCGGAAATGCAACATCAAGAGCAAAAGCACAGTCAATCGTTGCGAATGTCGATGCCTGTAAGACGGCGGCAGCACTTTACTACGCTGACCACTGGGAAGAAACTCAAATGGGTACAGTAAAATCAGAGGCTTTCCTGTCGAGTACAGACCCAAATTCTGGGGACAAATACGTTCCAAACTTTGCGGACTTCAGCACAGGAAACATAACATTCACTGCGGGGTCAGGGGAAGGACATGATAACTGGAACATAACCGTAGCCTTCACGAAGGATTCGGAAGCGGCAAATGTTCAGGCTCAACTCGCGAAAATCAGGGGCTATTCTGCGGTAGTTAGCGGCACAACATCGTTCACTGTCAATCTCACCACAGGGAAAGTTACAGTTGAGTAAAATTCGGTTGTACGGTCAGCACACAAAAACATGAGTCTCCCACGAAATCAGGGAGGCTCTTTTTGTCCCGCCTCAGTCAAACCGCGCCCCCCATTCATCCCCCGCCCTCAATGCCTCGAAGCACATCATGATCTGCTCGTGAGTACACTTCTCTACAGCCAGCTCACCGGGTATCTCGTCCTCCGCAAAGTACCGGCTCTCCGTCGTCTCAATGTTCCGGGAAAATTCCCCGCCCTCAGCCTCGCAAAGGTAGAATATCTTGATTACCCCGTAAATGTATTCCGGCGTGTTGTGCTTTATCCTGTCCTGCACGGCGATTAAGCGTTTCACCGAGACATCAAGCCCGGCTTCCTCCCTCGCTTCCTTGACGGTGCTGTCGACTGGGGACATGTTGTATTCGCACCAGCCGCCCGGAATCGTCCAGCGTCCCGAACGTTCGCGGACAAGAAGAATTTTCCCGTCCCTGAAGATCACGGCTCTTGTGTCGACTTTGGGGGTCTGGTAGCCGACCTCGCCGCAGAATAATTCCCGGACTTTTCCGGCTGGGATGCCTGAGCGTGCGCTGACCATCTCGGCTGAAATCTCGCGGATTCGTGCGTAGCGTTCGCGGTCGAAGTCATCATGCCCGTAATACAGCCCGGCCTGCGCGATGCTCTGAAGCTCTGCCGCCCACTGCAGCAACCTGTCATTCATCATGGCCGCCCTGCCCCGCCTCAATCTCGCCCAGTTTCTCCTCGAAGCCGTAAATCGTCGGGTCTATGTTGTCGACCGTCCTGTTCAGCTCGTCCATCAGCCGGAATCTCCGTGAGCTTGGGAGCTGGTTGGCGAATCTCTTGACCTTCAGGAGGGCTTGCAGGTAGTTCCGCTCGTACTGGATTATGAGCTTGGCCGCCATGAGCGCACTCGGATTCCCCTCGTCAGCAAACAGCCGGGCCATCTCCAGGTTCTCCTCAATCTCCATCTCGTCATACCAGATTTCCGCAAGCACCTTCATGAACCGCGGACGGCTGGCCCCCCTTGCCATGCGCCTGGCGAGAATGTCTATCTTCTTCATCCCGGCTTTCAGCTCACGGAGGACTGCGCTGGCTTTCTGGGACGGAAGCGAGTACTCAGCGATATACGCGGCCTCATCCTCAATAAGCACCTGCCTGCGTAACAGCCTTCCGTATGACGGCGAGAGTCTTATCACTGCCGGCTCTGATGCTTTGTCCATGAGCTGACGGAAAATTTTCCCGGTCTTGAACTTCCCGCACTCGAACTCCGAGTCCTTCAGCCACGTAACATATCCCGGGTCAAACAGCCCCTTCCTCCCGGCCCGGCCTGACATCTGCAAAAACTCGTTGCGCGTTATCGGCATGTAGTTATAGTAGTTGACCAGCTGGGCGAATATCACGTACTGTGCCGGCAGGTTCACACCAAGAGCCAGCGCGTTGGTCCCGCAGACAACATCAAGAAGCCTCTCACGGAATGCCGCCTCAACAAGCAGCTTCTCTTTAGGGAGCATACTTCCGTGATATATGCCGACTCCCTTGTAGATTCCGGGTAATGTCTTCTTCACC
This sequence comes from Synergistaceae bacterium, assembly GCA_017448795.1. Lineage (GTDB taxonomy): Bacteria > Synergistota > Synergistia > Synergistales > Aminobacteriaceae > JAFUXM01. Next base: position 27,654 of record JAFSKV010000002.1, read on the forward strand.
TCAAGGATTTTTGCCAGCTCATCAATCCTCTTGACGCTCTCAGGAGGGATTATCTTTCTTGCCCTGGCTATCTGGTCGGCAAGGTCAACAACTCCCCTCTGTGAGAAAAGGAACACTAACGAGTCGTGAATTTCGTGAAGGGTAGCGGGTTCGTTGGGCTGGAAGATGAGTTCTGTTACTCTCTTGCGGGCTGAATGTATCACAAATTCCCGCTGGCATATATCGGATAAGTATTTCCCCACACTCTTTATGCCTCCCAGTGTTGCCGACATTACGAGGATTTCTGTTGACGGGTCTGTGTCCTTTATGCCGTCAATGTATGTCCTTGCCCGGCTTGAGTCTGTGAATATGTAGTGGAACTCGTCGACTATGAGCTTCTGCCCGGGAACGCGGGCGTATTTCATGGTGTAGATTTCCTGAGTACAACAGATGATTGATGCTCCCTCGTTGCGCTTGAAGTCCCCCGTCTCAATTCCCACGTCAAAGCCCATTTTCCGCAGGTCAAGATAGCGTTCGTTGCTCAGTGCCTTGATGGGAGCAGTGAAGATTATGCGGGAAGCGTTGGGGTTGGGATTGATTTTGCCGCTGAATGTGAGAAGTCCGGCCCATAAGTATGCTACCAGGGTTTTGCCTGAGCCGGTCGGCGCGGATAACACTGCGCTTGAGTCCTTGATGTGGTGATAGGCGCGCAGCTGCCAGTCATAAAATTTCGTGTCCAATGCGTGAGATTGTCCCTTTCGTGAAATGGCGGGCAGCTCATAAGCCGGGTTCTGTCGCGGACGGCCATTTATCTGGGGAGTACCTTGCGGAGTCCCTCAAGCGGTCTACCCTGAAGTAGGCGGGCTACCTGTAACCTTCGCTATTAGACCTTGCTTCGGATGGGGCTTGCATAGCTCATGAATTGCTCCATGACTGGTGGGCTTTTACCCTTCACCTTTTCACCGTTGCCGTGTTGATGGCTGTGTAATTTCTGTTGCGCTTTCCCGCGGATTGCTCCGGCCGGGCGTTACCCGGCATCCTGCCCTGTGAAGCCCGGACTTTCCTCACCTGAAACGGTCAGGCGCGGCCGTCTGAACTGCCCTTGTGCGCTATTGTATCATGACTGCTGTAGTCTCCGCTGGTCAAAAGCGTTGAGGCAGAATTTTATTGCTTTGATTGGGTGAGAGGCCGCGAATAACGCAAACGCAAGGTATTCACGCAGAGGGATTTTGTGTAAGCCGGGATCTAATCCGACATCTTTCAACAAGTTCCTGTTGTATATCATGAGGGATTCCGCCTGAGACCTCAGCACAAAGAAATATTTGTAGCGGTATTCCTCACCCTTGAAGTACTCAATCATTCTAACTATTTCTAGGGTACGGATAAAACCCATCCTGTATTTGTTGTACCTGCTGGTTCTTGCTATTGCCGTGCTCCATGACCCCCCTCCGTCAACAACTCTCCTGTGAGCCGCAAGCTCTTCCGCAAAATAATGCACACGCCCCAACATGAGCAGCATCGCGAGAATTTTCTCGTCCCCGTTTGACTTCACGCCAGAAAAGAAATCCAGTTCATCCTGCGTCATGAACGTATAGAAATTCCTCATCATGAGGCTGGCAAACTGATGTCTGACTCCCATGAGCAGTTTTTCACGGGGATAATCGCCCTCGCCTGTCTTGGCGTAGCATTCGAGTCTCGTGGATTCGTCATACTCGCTGAATTTGTTGACGGGAAGAGTGTTGCTGTACACACCAGGGCAGTCCGGGTTGCTCTCCAGATACTGAGCCTGAAGCCGCAGTTTGTCCGGATCAATCCAGAAGTCATCGCCCTCACAGTAAGCTACATATTTGCCCGTGAGATACGGAAGAACGTAATGCATCATATCTTTCACAGCCTTATGAAGATTGAAAAGCGTTGTGTCTTTCCCGGCCTGATTAAGATTCTTCTTCTGGATTATAGGGGTTATGTTCGGATTCACGGAGGCGTAACGCATTATTATTTCCGCGCTGTCATCTGTGGAAGCGTTGTCGATAATCACAACATTGACGGGGAAGTCTGCCTTCTGCATAAGCACTCCCCTTATTGCTTCGTCAAGATATTTCCCGTGATTGTAGCATATCATGCAGACGCTGACGGAAACAGGGCGCGCGTCTTCCCTGCAAAGCGATGCTAGCCTGCTGATATGGCCTTGAGGGACATCAATAGGAGGCTGAGAGCTGAGGGGCTGGGGCTGACTATAGAGGGATTTTCCCATTTGTGCTGATACCTTTCTGTATATTTTCGCCAGTCATTATATAATCGCGGTCAATATTCAGCCGGACGAGTACAACACCGCAAGACCTTCACGCGAAAATTCTGCGGCAACACTCTCTCATTCCTCCGCGAAAATCCCCGCGAACATGTCAACAGCAGTCCCAAGAATATTGTCGTTGAAGTCGTAATCCCCCGTGTGAATTGCCGGGTAATCCTCACCGTTCCCGATGTAGAATATTGCCCCATGCACCAGCTTCGTATATATCCCGAAATCCTCCGATGCCCTCAACGCCCCGGCCATGTCGACAACCTCAAGCCCCAATGACCCGGCAGCGGCCCGGACTTTCCTGACACAATGAGAGTCGCTTGAAGTGTCCGTGAAGTAATCGCTGCCCTTCTTGGTGAGACTGAGTGAATGATCCGCCGCAAGTTCGTCCGCACGGCTGATGATGCTGTTGTAGGTCTTGCGCATGTCTGCTTCGCGTTCAGCCCGGACCGTCAGGGATATTGAGCCCTCGCCCGGTGAGATGCCGAAATTCCTTCCTCCCACGTTCATATTCACGATAGTACACAGCGCACTTCCCTTCATGCCCTCAATCTCGCGTACTAATTCTGCGATTGCGTAGGCAGGATTGAGTCCTTTTCCCGGCTCGCTGGCGTGTGAAGTTTTCCCGGTGAATGTGAGAGTTATCCCGGCTGAGGCGTACTGACAGACTCCTTCGCGGACTATGATACTGTTTTCCGGGAAACCGCTCCAGTTGTGGAAGGCGTAAATCTCGCTGATGCTTCTTTCACGGAGGAGACCTGAGCATTCCCGCGCGCCTTGACCGGTCTCTTCTGAGTGCTGGAAGATTAGGTACACCGAGCGTTTTACCGGGAGCGAGCCGAGTTCTAGGGCGAATCCGCAGAGTGCTGCGCTGTGTCCGTCATGGCCGCATTTGTGGGAGATGCCGGGATTGAGTGAGGCGTAAGAGAGTGAGATTGCCTCATCCATTGGCAGAGCGTCCATATCTGCGCGGAATGCTACTGCCTTCGTCCCCTCAATGTAGCGGGAAGCGTAGAACCATTTTCCGCAGTCGACGACAGCAAGCCGTGTGTTGTTCTCGATGAAGTCCATCAAGCGGCGTTTTGTGGCTGACTCATGGCCGGAAAGCTCCGGGTGCTGGTGGAGTTCGTGGCGCAGGGCGGTAATCTTGCGCAGGTTGTCTTTGTTCACGTGAAATCACCTCCCATGAATGATAGCACTTAGGGAAAATGCCGGGCAAATGGGGCTGATGATATTTATGTGTGATGGAGGGAGAAGAAAAAAGCTCCCGTTGTGATTTTTGGGAGCTGTAGCCCTAAGTAGGAAGGTTCGTAACGGAAAAACTCCTGCGGGACAGCGGAATGTACGAGTTTCAATCCCTTATAGGAAGGTTCGTAACCTGGAACCCCAGAGATACTCTTGCTGTAGGAACGGTTTCAATCCCTTATAGGAAGGTTCGTAACCCTCAGCGGGTCGCTTGTTTACTACATCGGGGATTTTATCACGCTTGCAGGAATTACGCAATGTTTTACCCCACTAACTCATAAAATGTTGCAATCACTGGAAAGCGCAAAATCAACCTACTGCGACAATCTGCCAAAGAATCGCCGTTTTCCCGC